>JAQYVY010000043.1 GCA_030145195.1 Desulfuromonadales bacterium
GGATTCAAAATCTGAAGCGGATAGTGTCACTTTTATTGGTAAAGCCGAGGGGACTGCCATGTCGGATGCGTCAGCAAAAGTTCTGGCTGACGGGGTTGGCATTGATGGTGGTGCAGACAATGATACGATCATAAACAACAACACAATCAGCGTCACAACCATTGCGGATGCCACCGTCACCTCGACATCCGAAGCTGATTCTTACGCGACCTTTGGCGGGGCCTCCAGCATGGGGGCGGCAGATGCCTCAGCAAAAGTGTTGACGGAAGCGACCGGCATTTCTGGCGGGACTGGTGATGATGAAATTATCAGTTTGGCGCTCGTCGAAGTCGAGGCAGAATCTATTGGAGCGGTTGTCGCAACGTCGAATATTGATGCAGACGTCACCTTTGGCGGCGCCCTGAGCAAGGCCGCATCAGATACTTCTGTTACCAAGAAAGCCAGCGCCACTGGCTTCGATGGTGGTGAGGGTGGCGACGTTCTTACCAATTCCGGTTTGCTGGATGTAAAAGCCCGAGTCGCCGGTTCCGTGAAGTCGACCGCGACCGCCACTGCGGACGCCACCTTTGGCAGCACCACCAGTATTACGACCACGGCTGCCGCTCTTGAGGGCTCGGTTGATACTGCTGGAATTATTGGTGGAAGCGGAGGAGACAGGATCACAAATCTGGGGCGGGTTGAATCGAGCGCTGATGCCACTCTCTATGTCTTAAATTCTTCCGTAGCCACTGCCGAGTCGACCTTTGGCAGTGCAACGGCGCGCGCGACTTCGGTCTCCACCTTACAAGGAAAAGCTTCTGCCTTTGGGTTGAGCGGAGATGGTGGGGATGACTACATCGAGAACGAGGGCGCAGTTAATGTCAAAGCGATTGCGAATGCGCAGGTGGTGTCGGCTACCGTGGCTATCGCCGATTCTTTCTGGGGCGATGCCTATACCGAGGCTGCTTCATCTAACTATGCTGCGGGTGAATCCACCGCAGCAGGGATAACCGCAGGCGCGGGAAAAGATCAGATATTGAACAGCGGGCTGGTTACGGTCGAGGCTGGTGGTCAGGTTGATATCGTGTCTAAAGTATACAGCAACAGCGGCCCAGCTCGTTCAGATGCCAGGACCTTAGCAATTGCCCGTGTTGCCGGCATTGATGGGGGCTCTGAAGATGATACGATATTGCATCTGGGCACAGCCCTTGTGACTGCCGCGCCTAAAATCAATTCAGCGGTCAGAACTTTCGGCATGAAGGGAAACACTGACGGCGAGGTGGGCATTGATCTCACTGCTGATGCAACCGGAATCATGGGCGGGGCAGGCAACGACATTATTATTAACGGGGGGGAGGTGCTGGTCTTCGTTGGTGGTCTTGAAATGTCGTCAACCGTGACTGCCAACGCCGAGAACGGGTCAACAACGTTTACGGACAGTAACCTCATAGGAGCAGACTCCGATGCGATAATTGGGAAATGGGTATCTCTTCAAATGATCGACGGAAGTCGTTTTGTTGCAAGCATAGAAGAGTTTGATCCTGAGACTGGAACCTTTATCCTGCGGGGCCCGATTAACGCTGACCTGGCAGTGGACGACCATTATACGATCTTCGATTATGGAGACAAAACCGCCGATATAAAGTCTGTGCAGGTGACCGCTGGCGGGCGTACCCACCTCGATGCTTCCACTACCGCTTCAATCCAGGCGACAGGAATCGAAGGCGGCGATGGTGACGACAAAATAGCAAGCTCCGGTTCTGTCGCCGTCTCGGCAAGCAACCTGATTGAATCGGTTTCAGTCACTCTCAGCCTGGACGTTAATGCAGAATCTGATATCGAGTCCATAGTGAACGCCACCGGTATCGCAGGGGATGGCAGCGAGGAGAGTTCCCGCGTGACGGAAGACAGTGCAGGCGGAACCGTGACCTTTGTCGATACAGCGCGCACAGGAGACGACCCTGATGAGATGGTAGGGAAACTGATCCGCTTTAAAACCGGTACATCAAAGGACTTCATTACGGTTGTTGAGGCGTTTGATGCCTTAACCGGAACCTTTACCCTGCGTGATCGCATCCCCAACGGTGGGCTCTTTGAAGATGACCTCTATGCCTTGGGCGGCGGCAGTAACGAGATTGCCAATGACGGTGAAATCGAGGTGGCGGCGAATAGTTTTATTAATGCCCTCGGCTGGTCCCTCTCCTTTGGGAACGCGGATATTGAAGCGAGTGGCAGAGCGAATGCCGTTTCTGAAGGCGTGAAGGGTGGGGAGTATGATGACTCTGTCGATAACACGGGTAACGTCACGACGCGATCGACCACCGGGGTTTTGTCGGCTGAACGTGCGATAGCGATTTTCGGAGGGGCCGAGCAGGAGTTGGTTTTCGAAGCTGTCAGTGATTCGTCCGGAATTTCCACTGGGGCCGGGGATGATGTGGTTTTTAATGGTGATGATGAAAATACCAGTCTCGCTGTGATTGACGTCGATGCGATCGCTACGGCCAATGTCAATGGCGTAACGACCACCTTCAGCGGGCTTTTCGGCGGCGTGAAGACCTACAACCTTGTGGACGCCCGTTCCGTCTCAACGGTCACGGGCCTCGACCTCGGTGGGGGCCTGGATGCTGCTTACAGCACCGGTGAGATCGATGTTTTTGCCTCATCAACGACCACTGCGAGAGCGATTTCAAACTTCAGTTTGTATGATGAAACCAATGCCCGTGCTAACGCCTCGGCAACGTCACTCGCTACGGGCATCAATGCTGAGGATGGTTACGACTTGGTTCAAAGCCGTGGTGAGCTCACGGTTGGTGCCACCGCAGTGGCGGAGTCTGAAGCGCAAGGCTCCGATGTCATCGGTGGTTCAGAGAATGACCTTGTCTCCGATGTTACAGAAGACAGCCCGCTCGGAGCAATGACTTTCACCGACGAATCGCTCAAGGATGAAAACCCGGCGGATATTGTCGGACGATATGTCCGCATCCTCACTTTTACGGGCAATGACAAAGATTTCACCACGCGGGTGATTGGATTCGACTCTTTCACCGGCACAATCATTCTTGATGCGCCACTTCCGCAAGAATTAAAAGCAGAGGTCGTTGATTCAGATGGCAAGATCATTACTCCGGCGGATGAATATACCATCGCCAATGGCAGGGATGGCGATTCGGGAGCGTTTGCCAATGCTTTTGCGACAGGAATCGACCTGAGCAATGGTTTGCACAGTGGCGATACGACGGTTGAAGTTGAGGGGCTCCTTTCTGTCAATGCGTATGCTGATGCTGACAGCACGGTGCGGGTCTCTTATAACGGCAAGGCCGATGCTGGCGCTGCCGCAGTAGCCGAGGCCCGAGGCATTGTCACCGGTGACGGCAATGACTTCATCAGGAACAAGGGCGCCATTACGGTCGAGTCTGAAGCGGTGACGAGCGCCACCGGGGTGGTTGTTACGGAAAGCATAACGGCCACTGCTACGGGTATTGATGCCGGAGCTGGTGATGACACCATCGTGAATGCCGGGTCAATTGTCACAAGCAAACAAACCGGAGAAGTTCTAACTGTCGGCGATGCGATTCTTGCCGGCGCCGGCAACGATACGGTTGTCTTGGGCCCCTTGTCCGTCACTTTCGGCAATATTGACCTGGGTGCCGATAATGATACCCTCTACCTGCTGGGCAGCCTGCAAATTGACGGCAATATCTTGCCGGACACCGATGCCGCCTCTGTTGACTCCCTGGTTTTTGAAGGCCAGGGCTTTCTTGTAAACAACTTTCTGGGCTTTGATCAGGCCACCAAGCAAGGGCCCGGTCTTTATGCCATTGCCAGCTTGTCCACATTGCAGCGAATTGAAATGATTGAAGGGACTTTGCAGGTTGATAGCGACTACTCCTTTGCTGACGATGGGCTGTTTCTGGCCCATATTTACAGTGATGGCAGCCATGGCAAATTGGGTTCCACCGGAGAGGTGGTTCTGGGTGGGGAGTTTCAAGCACTCAGAAGCACGGGAGTCTACCTTGATGGCACAAAATACAATGTTGTAGAGGCGGCTGCCGTTGATGCCGGAACTCATTTCAGCAAGATCGTTGTTCCGGAACCTTCGCCCCTGTTGAGCTTTGATGTTCATCAGCGCACAAATGCCGTTGAAGTGGAAGTTTCTGCCCAAAGCTTTACCACCGTAGCAACAGAACGAGCACACCAACTGGTTGCCCAGTACCTTGACAAAGTCATGCTGACTGCAACCGGGGAGCTTGCGGCTATCATCGGGCAAATACAACAGCTTCCCGCGGATGAGTTCAGCTCGGCGTTTTCCAGCCTCATCCCAACAATCTATGTGCAATCAGATCAGGCGACGCTCTCGGCCGGCGGGCAATATATTGACACTCTGCAGAATCATATGAGTTCTTTCCGTCGCACCGCAAGTTTTGGTGATAAATGGCCTGACAAGCAGAACAAGAAACCCCTCCAGCTTGCTTACAACGGGTCTGCCCAAAGCATAGGGTCTTTGCTTGATCCTGATAATTCAACCCGGCGCGATAATCGGTTTGGGATATGGTTCAGAGGCATCGGGCAGTGGGGCCAACAGGATGAGAGTGATGGCTTTCTTGGGTATGATTTTGATAGCAGAGGATTGTCTGGAGGGTTTGACTGGGCCATCGGGCAGCACGCACTTGCCGGGTTCAGTCTTGGGTACTCATACACAAACGTTGCTGGAGAGCATCGGACTGCATCCGGAGATATCAAGTCGACTTACTTGTCTGCCTACGGGACGTACTTTACCAAAACGGTTTACCTGGAAACTGCATTGTCCTATGGCGCACAGGATTATGATAACTGGCGGCTGATCAATGTTGGCGATGTTGAACGAAGAACCTCCAGTGATCACGATGGTGAATCCTATAGTGCCTTTTTCCGGGGTGGCTACAACTTTGATCGAAACTCCTGGGTCATAAGCCCCTATGCTTCTCTGAAATATGTTGAACTGTCGGAAGATTCGTTTGCAGAGTCCGGTGCCGGCGAAATTAGTTTGAAGATTAACGGGCGGGAAACGGAATCTCTGGTCTCTGAACTTGGCGCAAGCTTTAAAAGGATCATTCAGGTCAGTTCCGGGGTTTTGGTGCCAGAATTCTCCCTGGCATGGAACTATGATTTTGCTATTGATGAGCGTCTCGTCATCGCTGGTTTTACCGGCTCCCCGGGCGTCCTCTTCCCAGTGAAGCCAGCAGATATTGAGAGGAACAGCCTTGTCGTCGAAACCGGAGTCTCCCTGATCAACGGCAATGGCTACTCTTCACAGCTCAGGTATGCCGGGAAATTCCGGGATGATTATAGTGACCACAGTATCATTGGGGAATTGCGCTACGAATTCTGATGAGGTGGGAGGTCCTGAACCTATGAGAACTGTCACGAAAAAACTGTTTGCTTGAATCTGGCATGGCTTTTCCAAGCCTTTGTCGCTTCAACCTGTTGTTGCCGTAAGGCTGAGTTTCTTTAAGCAGCCTTACGGCGAGAAATTAAATAGTTCATTTTAACCTCCTTGTTGCTTAACCGCTCCTGCTTAAGTCTCTTCAATAGAATGAAATAAACTGCAATTCTGAACCCCATAATCGTGTAAGGCTCAAAACGTCCGTCAATTCTAGCTGGTTGGTTGCCTGAACTTGCCGACTTGCTCGCTGAAATGACAGGCCGCCTGATGACCGCCGGATTTTTCTGTGAACACCGGGTATTCGGTTTTGCAGAGGTCTTGTGCGTAGGGGCACCGGGGGTGGAAGTGACAGCCAGACGGTGGCTCAATCGGAGACGGAATCTCTCCGGTCAAAATCTGTTGTCGACGTTGGCGATTGGGATCGGGTACCGGAACGGCATTCAGCAACGCTTCGGTGTAAGGATGGCGGGGGTGCTGATAAAGACTCTCGACGTCGGCAAGTTCGATGATTCTGCCCAGGTACATCACCGCAACCCGATCACAGACATGTTCGACCACGCCGAGGTCGTGGGAGATAAAGAGGTAGGTGAGGCCGAACTCCTGTTGAAGATCTTTGAGTAGATTGACAATTTGTGCCTGAATCGAGAGATCCAGAGCCGAAACCGGCTCATCGGCAATGACCAGCCGAGGGCGGACTGCAAGAGTGCGGGCGATGCCGATGCGTTGCCGTTGCCCACCGGAGAACTCGTGTGGGTAGCGATCATAATGCTCGGCGGACAGACCAACCTTTTGCATCAGGGCGATGACCTGCTGCCGGATCTCCGGACCACGTGCCAGACCGTGGATGATCAACGGTTCGCCAATGATTTCTCCAACCCGCATGCGTGGATTGAGTGAGGAGAAGGGGTCTTGGAAGATGATCTGCATGTCGCGCCGCATGGCGGTTAAGTCACGTTTTGAGGCACTGGTGATGGATTTCTCTTCAAAGTGAACGCTGCCGCGATCCGGTTCGATCAGGCGCAATAGCAACTTGCCGGTGGTCGACTTGCCGCAGCCTGATTCACCCACTAGTCCGAGGGTCTCTCCAGGCATGAGATCGAATGACACGCCATCGACTGCTCGCAGCCATTGCTTCGGTTTTCCCGGTCGATCGCTACTGACGCGAAAGGCCTTGCTGAGATTGCGGACGGTCAGCAGGGCAGTCATGAGGACACCTTCCAGCAGCGGACCCGATGCTCCGGTTCGATTTCAGTGAGTGGCGGCAGTTGGTTCTGACACGGCGCAAAGGCGACCGGACAACGCTCCTGAAAGGGGCAACCGGTGCTGCCTGATCCAAGCCTTGGAACGCTCCCTTCGATGGGCATCAGGCGTTTCTTCTGTTCACCGACGCGAGGGATGCAGGCCAGCAGACCCTGAGTGTAGGGATGCTGGGGGTTGCCGTAAAGAATTTTCACGGGTGCTGATTCCATGATCTGACCGGAGTACATGATCGCGACCTTGTCGGCATTTTCGGCCACCACTCCCAGGTCGTGGGTGATTAGCAGGGTCGCCATATCTTGTTCACTCTTGATCCGGCCAAGCAGATCCATGATCTGAGCCTGAATGGTCACGTCGAGAGCGGTGGTCGGCTCGTCAGCAATCAATAGCTTGGGGTCGCAGGCTAAAGCCATGGCGATCATGACTCTCTGGCGCATGCCGCCGGAGAGTTGATGCGGATAGTCCTTGATGCGCTGCCTTGCCGCAGGAATCCCGACCTTATGCAGCAGGTCAGCGGCGATATCATTGGCTTCTTTTTTATCATGGCCACGATGTAACTGGAGCGTTTCGATGATTTGATTGCCGATGCAAAAGACCGGGTTGAGTGATGTCATTGGCTCCTGAAAGATCATGCCGATGCGATTGCCGCGAACCCGGCGCATTTCCTCTTCTGGTATACGCAGCAGGTCGAGGCCTTCAAAGTGGATCTCACCATCGACGATGCGTCCCGGTTCTGGTACCAGCCGCAGCAGTGACAGGGCGGTTATCGATTTGCCGCAACCGGACTCACCGACCAGAGCCAGAGTTTCTCCCTGGTCGATCTTAAAGTCGAGGCCGTCGATTGCCTTGATCAAGCCTTCGCCGGTAAAGAAAAAAGTACGTAGATTTTTGACCTCAAGAAGAGTTCCCATGGATAAATGGAAGCATGCTCTGTATGACATGTCAATCGATATTGATATGTTCTGTGGCAGGAAGCGCGATAATCCTTCTGGGACAGTTGAAGTCACTTCGTGGTATTATGCCGCTTCTCTAGATAAATTTCTCCGGCGAGCAGGCTATTTTATGAACCGGTATGTCGATCTTCATCTCCATAGTGTTTTTTCCGATGGTGTCCTCACACCGGTCGAGCTGGTTGCCGAGGCCGCCAGGCTTGGCCTCCGGGCCATCGCGATTGCGGATCACGATAATATTGGCGGCATCCCGCAAGCGGTTTCCGCCGGGCGGAAACTCGGTGTAGAAATCGTTACTGCGGTCGAGTTGTCGGTTTCCTGGCGCGATTTTAACGAACTCCATTTGCTTGGATACGCTTTCGATTACGAAAATGCCGAACTGCAACAGGCGCTTGGGGAGTTTCGGGTTTTTCGGGACGGACGCAGTCAACGCGTGCTGGACAATATCAACCGCTGTCTGGTCGAAGAAAAACGTCAGCCGCTCGAATATGCCGACATCAAGGGGAGGGCGGGAGGAACTTTGGGCCGCCCGCATATCGCGCAGGCTCTGGTTGCTGCCGGTTATGTCCGTGATATGGAGGATGCTTTTGTTCGTTATCTGGTGCCCTGCAATGAACCAAAACGGTTTTTCCCACTTGATGAGGCGATCAACCTGATTCATTCTGCAGGAGGTTGCGCGGTTCTGGCACACCCCCCCTTTAGCCATGTCAGTGATCAGGAGCTTCTCGACCTGCTTGATGAATTCTGCGCTCTTGGTTTAGATGGTCTGGAGGCTCATCACTCTGGCTGTGGGAATACCGGCATTGATCGCTATATTACTATGGCGCGAAGAAAGCATCTGATTGTAACAGGTGGTTCCGATTTTCATCAGCCAATCAAGAATGGCGTCTTAATGGGGGTGGGGCGGGGGAATTTACGCATTCCTTATACGTGCGTCGAAGAAATTCTGGCGGTATCCGCAAAATATAAAGGTGGAAAACTGTAAGGTTGAAAAGTTGTCGCCGTCACAACATCTCACCCCTGTAACATGTGTTCAGCGAGAATTTTCAGGCCGATGATGATCAGGATAACGCCGCCGACTATTTCCGCTCGGGGACCCCACCGTTTGCCAAAGCGATCACCTAGCAGCAGGCCGATGATTGTCAGGGTGCTGGCGACCAGGCCGATCACCAGGGCTGGCAACCAGATGGAGACTCCGATGACACTCAGGGAGAAGCCGACCGCCAGAGCGTCGATGCTGGTCGCAACGGAAAGCGTTATCAAACGCAGACCGCGAGTCGGATCACGCTTCTCGGCAGGGTCATGATCTCCCAGCGCCTCATGAATCATATGTGCGCCGATGATGGCCAGCAGGCCAAAGGCAATCCAATGGTCCCAAGCTGAAATCCACTGTATGATCGTTTGGCCAGCGAGCCAGCCAAGAACGGGCATCAAGGCTTGAAACAGGCCGAAGTGAAAGCTCAGGCGGAACAGATGCCGACCGGTCAGACGCTTCAGGACGGTGCCTGTCCCCAGCGCGACGGCAAATGCATCCATCGCTAGCGCCAGCGCTAGGCCGATCAGGGTCAGCCAGTCCATGTATCGTACTCATAAGGGTTCATGCTGGGCGTTTTATCGGCAATTGAGTTCATTGTCAATTTTTTTGCCCTTAATGTGTGCCCCCCTTGTCTCTTTGTTGGTAAATCCATTAAGATGTACTGGTACACAAATAATCCGGCAGCTTTGCCGAAGAAGGATTGTGAGTTATGCGACAGGTAATACTTTTCAGTATGGTGTTTTTCTGGACGACCGGGGTGTTGGCAATGTCCGGGGCTGGTTGCGGCGACGGTCTCTGTGCCGATTGCCATAGCATGAACAAACAGGAAGCCTTTGGTTTGTTGGGTGATATGGTTGATGCGGTGAATAAGGTCGAACCCTCTGAAATCCCGGGAATGTGGGTGGTTGAGGTCGAGAAGGGACAACAGAAACTGCCGGTCTATGTCGATTTTTCCAAACAATTCCTCGTCACCGGTAACGTCATCCGTCTCTCTGATCGTGAGAATGTGACCGAGCAGCGTCATGCTGGAATGAACAAAGTTGATATCAGTCGCATCCCGTTGCAGGATGCTCTGCTGCTTGGACGATCCACGGCAAAGAGCAAGGTGATTGTTTTTACCGACCCGGAATGTCCCTATTGCAAAAAGTTGCACCTAGAAATGAAAAAGGTGGTTGAAAATGATCCGGACATTGCTTTCTTAATCAAGCTGTTCCCGCTCAAGATGCATCCGAAGGCCTATGAGGTTTCACGGAGTATCGTTTGTAGCGGATCAATGGAATTTCTTGAACTGAGTTTTGCTGGCAAACCGGTTCCTCCGGCCGATTGTGTTACTTCTGTTGTTGATCAGACCCTGAAGCTGGTTGGGGATCTTGGTATTCGTTCGACCCCGACCCTGGTGCTGCCTGATGGCCGGGTTTTGCCGGGGTTTAGAACGGCAGAGGCGCTACAGGCTATTATTGCTGACACTCTGGTCTCGGCTGCAAAGTAGTCCGCCAAATTGCTTTAATCCGAATTCGTGAGAGCTAAGAGGAAAAAGAGTTTTTCTTTGTAATCCTTGCCTTTAGCTGGATTCTCTGATAAGTTGTCCGACTTAATTTCTACCGAGGAGTAATGTTTTATGGGTTTGATGGATGGCAAGCGCGGCATCATTTTTGGAGTCGCAAACGATAAAAGTATTGCCTGGGGGGTTGCCCAGCAGTTACATGCGGCTGGTGCTGAGCTGGCGTTTACCTATTTGAATGAGGCACTGGAAAAGCGTGTCCGTCCTCTGGCGGGAAGTCTGGGCTCTACAATTATCCTGCCCTGTGATGTCGGCTCTGATGATGATATTGCTGCGGTTTTTAAAGAGCTTGAACAACAGTGGGGCACGATTGATTTTGTCGTTCATGCGGTCGCTTTTGCCAAGCGGGAGGAGTTAAAAAACCCCTTCCATCAGACCAGCCGCGATGGTTTTGCCCTGGCTCTGGATGTCAGCGCCTACTCTCTGGTTGCCATGACGCATTATGCCCTGCCGTTGATGCCGGATGGTGGCAGTATCGTCACCATGAGTTACCTTGGTGCGGTCATGGCCGTTCCCGGTTACAGTGTCATGGGTGTGGCCAAGGCGGCTTTGGAAGCTTCAGTTCGTTACCTGTCGGCTGAACTTGGCGTCCAGAAGGTTCGGGTCAACGCGGTTTCTGCTGGACCGATTAAAACTCTGGCTGCTTCTGGTGTTGGCAACTTTAACAAAAAGTTGCGCACAATGGAGGAGCGTAGCCCACTACGGCGAACAGTTACTCAGGAAGAAGTCGGTAAGGCGACCCTTTATCTGCTTTCTGATCTCTCTTCCGGTGTCACTGGTGAAGTTCATTATGTCGATGGTGGTTTCAATATCTCGGCGGAATGATTCTTGATACTTAACTAAAAGACTTTTAAAAAGGCCCCACAGGGGCCTTTTTACGTATCAACAGCGTCAATATCTACGGTCCTTTTTACTATGGCCTGATTATCACGGTCCTTTTTCATCGGTCTCTCATGATTCACGGTAATACCAC
Organism: Desulfuromonadales bacterium; assembly: GCA_030145195.1. Classification (GTDB taxonomy): domain Bacteria; phylum Desulfobacterota; class Desulfuromonadia; order Desulfuromonadales; family BM103; genus JAQYVY01. The sequence goes on from JAQYVY010000043.1 coordinate 11,179, forward strand.
AGGGCTCAAGTCGAGCCAGCTCAAGTCTCTCGAGAGAATCTATCGCCGCCGCTTGCCGGTTGGTGAGGTGATTACTCCCGAACTTGCCCGCTATCTGACGGAGCAGTCGCGCGAATTACGGCGCCAGATCGGTCTGATTGTTGATCGCAGTGGCGAGGTTAAGTATGTTGTGCTTGGTGATGATCGAGAGATTCTCATTCCTGATCTGACCGGTTTCGCTCTTGGTCGTAGTGGTTTGCGTGGTTTGCGCTGTGTGCATACTCATCTCAAGGGTGAACCGCTGTCTCAGGACGACCTCAACGACCTGGCCCTGTTACGGCTCGATCTGATGGTCAGTCTGGCGGTCGGCGACGACGGTCTGCCCGGTACTGTTCACTTCGCCCATCTGATTCCTCCCGACCCCCAAGGCCAGATCCATCTTCTTCAGCAGGTTGACTCCGTTCACAATTGGGATCTCGATTTTGGGTCTTTTATTTACGCCCTCGATTCAGAGCTTGAGTCTGCGCGCGCAGAAACTTTTGATCTTGGCGACAGCCGCGAGAAAGCAATTCTCCTCTCGGTCAGTCAGGTGTCGCGCCAGGAGGCTTTAGACTCCATGGATGAGTTGGCCGAATTGGCCCGCACTGCCGATGTGGTCGTGTTCGACCGGATTATGCAGCGGCCAAAACAGTTAAATCCAAAAACCTTGATGGGAACGGGCAAACTGAAAGAGGTTGTTGTCAGCGCCTTGCATAAAGGTGCGACCTTGCTTGTCTTTGACCAGGATTTAACCCCGGTGCAAGTTCGCTCAATTGCTGCTTTAACTGAACTGAAGGTTATCGATCGCAGCCAGTTGATTCTCGATATTTTTGCTCGTCGCGCCCACACTCTGGATGGCAAGGTTCAGGTTGAGTTGGCTCAACTCAAGTACATTTTGCCACGTCTGACCGGCAAGGGCACCGCTTTGTCGCGCCTGATGGGTGGCATTGGTGGCCGCGGTCCAGGTGAAACAAAACTGGAGACTGACCGCCGACGAATCCGCGATCGAATCCGTCTTTTGGAAAAGCAGTTAGCCAACCTTGGCAAGGGGCGCATACAGCGTCGTCAACGGAGGATTCGGGCCGGAGTGCCGATCGTTTCCATTGTCGGTTATACCAATGCCGGGAAGTCAACCCTGCTGAATGCCCTGACTCGGAGTGAGGTCTTTACCGAAGACCTGCTGTTTGCCACCCTGGATACTTCAACTCGCCGTTTGCGCTTCCCTCAGGAACGCGAGGTCATCATCACCGATACGGTCGGTTTTATCCGACACTTACCGAAAAGCTTGCTGGGTGCTTTCAAGGCAACTCTCGAAGAACTGGTTGATGCCCACTTCTTGCTGCACGTGGTGGATGTTTCCAATCCCCGTTTTGAAGAGCAAATCCGAGCTGTGGAGCGTATTTTGCAAGAGCTGAGTTTAGATCACATTCCACAGCTACTGGTTTTCAATAAGATTGATTTGATACCCGCCGAAGAAGTGGCGCCACTTTGTCGGCGTTTCGAAGCGATTGCAGTGAGCGCCCGTCAGCGGGAAACCTTTGCTGATTTGCTACGAGAGATGGAGGAGCGCTGCTGGGGTGGAGAGCTTCGCGGTGATTGACACCCGACCTCATCATCGTGTAGCCTGTGCCAGCTTTCGGAGGTTTATTTATGCGCAGTTTTAGGTACTTATGTTTGTTTGTTCCCGGTCTCATCCTGACCGGTTGTTCTCTCCTTTCCTCTCCTGATCCCGCGACCTTGGACAACCCTGCGGTGGTTCCGGTGTCGGTGGATATCAGTACCACCCCGGTTGTGCTGTTGCCACAGCAAGATCCGTTGCTTCGTGAGGGAATCGTGATTTCGGATGCAGCCGTCGTTGTCGAACCGGTCGATGCTGAAACTTTGGCTGACAATCGTCTGCTTCAAGGGGTTGATCAGAATCCGCCCGAGGTCGAAGGTCAAACGCTCGATCTGACTGAACCTGTTTACGATTTCCCGGTGGTGGAAAACGATAAGGTTCGTTACTTTGTCGATTATTACACCGGGCGCGCCAGGAGAACCTTCAATATCTGGCTGCAGCGCTCTGGCCGTTACTTGCCGATGATGCGCAAGATCTTTGCTGAGGCCGGTTTGCCGCAGGATCTGGCTTATCTGGCCATGGTCGAGTCGGGTTTCAATGATAAAGCCTACAGTTGGGCTCACGCGGTTGGCCCCTGGCAGTTTATCGAAAGCACCGGTCGTCGTTATGGCTTGAAAAATGACTGGTGGCACGATGAACGTCGCGATCCAGAAAAGGCGACCCGGGCTGCCGCAAGTTTTCTCTCGGATCTTCACGATGATTTTGACGGCGATTGGTATCTGGCGATCGCTTCATATAATGCCGGTCCCGGCAAACTCCGCAGGGCGATCAAAAAGTACCAGACTCGCGACTTTTGGAAGTTGTGTCGTGGCTCATACCTCAAGAACGAAACCAAGAATTATGTGCCAAAAATGCTGGCGGTGCTGATGATTGCCAAACAGCCAGAAAAGTATGGCTTTGACGCGATCGAATATCAACAGCCGTTGGTGTATGAGACCTCGACCTTGCCGAGCAGCACCGATCTGGAAGTGATTGCTCGCCTGGCCGGTTCTGATTACGAAACGATCAAACGGCTTAACCCCGAACTCAAGCGCTGGTCCACTCCGCCACACATCAAAGATTACCAGCTTCGGTTGCCAACAGAGACCCAGAAGTCTTTTGCTGCCGCATATGCCGAATTACCCAAGTCGAAACGAGCCAACTACGTGCGGCACAAAGTCAAATCGGGAGACACGTTGCTGGCCATGTCGCATCGATATGGGGTTCGGGTCAGTGATATCAAGCGTCTCAACCATATCAGCAACGCTCGAACCTTGCAGATTGGTGACAATCTGATTGTGCCCTTGAACCCCGATTCAACCCGCAATCCGCTGGCCGAACTCAAGGACGATTACAAACGCTCAAGGCTCAATTCTTACACGGTTCGTTCGGGTGATTCGCTGTGGAAGATTTCACAAAAATTCAATGTCACAGAGCGGCAGTTGCGGGTCTGGAATCGACTTGGTTGGAGTAACGTTATTCGTCCCGGGCAGAGACTGGTCGTCTCCGCGAAAGCTGCGCCGTCCAGAAAGGTTGCGACTGTTAAGTCCGGACCGCTCAAACAGGTGGTTTACCAGGTCAAGTCGGGGGACACCCTCTGGGGGATCGGCCGCTCTTTTGCTGTGCAAGCCCGGCAGATTCGCGACTGGAATAACCTGACTGACAGTCATGTCCTCATGCCCGGCGAACGATTGACCCTGCATGTGAGCAGCGGCAGTCGTGGCTGACCTGGAACAGGCGGTTTTCCTCAGGTCGCTACCGGAAACAGCTCCTGGCGGTTTCTCCCGATTATATTTCGGGGCTGAGTTCTGCTTCTGGCGTTTGCCGGAGGCGACAGAGATTCTTCAGGCCCTGTCCTGGGCCCGCCGGGCCGGGTGGGGTTTTACTCTGGTGACCCCGGTTCTCGGTGAGGACGAGCGACTGCGTCTCGATCTACTGCTGTCAACCGTTCTGCCGCAACTGGCAGAGACCGATGAAGTTCTGATCTCCGACTGGGGTGCGTTGCAAGCGGTTCGCTCTCACCGGCCTGAGCTTCCCATTGTCCTTGGGCGGACGCTCTCCGGTCAGAAACGCGGTCCGCGTATTCTCGGTCTGCAATTGACGCCGGAACAGCAAGCGTATTTTCAGCAGGGCTCGTGGCATAATCATTCCGCGGTGGAACTTTTGGCCGAGCAAGGCATCGGCCGGATTGAGCAAGACAACCTGCTGCAGGGCCTGGCTCCGTTGCCCGCTCCGCTCAAAGGCTCGTTGCATCTGCCTTACGCCATGGTCACTTCCAGTCGTAACTGCCCCTTCCGCACTGTCGATGGTAACCGGCCCTGTCCCGCCCCGTGTGGCGAGCTTTTCCGCTTGCAGTCGGAGGAGACAGAGGTTCCGCTTTATCAGGACGGCAATACCCAGTTCCTGTGCAACGAAACCCTGCCGGAGGATCTTGCCGCGTTGGGGATTGATCGCCTGGTTCGATCTCAGGGTTAGGTCGATTGAAGAAGTCGCCAGGGCCCTTAGTATGCTTTGACAACGCAGGTTATGGCTGTTAGAATACGCCGCTCTAAACTCCCCCTTTAAAGGATGCCTTTTTTATGTTTTCTGTCATTATTTCTCTTGCTGTTGGTGCCGTCTTCGGAGTCGGGCTCTTTTATACGACCAGCCTGCATCCGGTTGTCTCGGTGATCGCTGGTACCCTTGTTTTTGCTGTCGTTTACATTCTCATGCTGAAGCAGTTAATGAAGAAAGTGAACGATGGTATGGAAGCGGCTCAAAAAGACCTGATGGCCAATCGTCCTGAACGGGCGGTCATCCTGCTGACCGAGGTCAAGAACAAATATGCGAACTGGCAGTTTTTCATCGGTAAGCAGATGAATGCCCAGATTGGCATGATTTACTACCTGCGACGGGATTTCACCAAGGCTTACGATTACCTGCAAAAAGGTTTTGTTCGGCATTGGGTGGCGATGGCGATGCTCGGCATCATTTATATGAAGCGCAATCAACCGAAAAAGATGGCTGACACCTTCGATAAGGCGGTTGCCGGATCCCGCAAGGAGCCGTTGTTGTGGAATCTTTACGCCTACTGTCTGGACAAAATTGGTGAGCACACCAAAGCTGTTAGCGTGATGGAAAAAGGCGTTAAAAAGACCAACAAAAACGAGTTGCTGGCGTCCAACCTGGAGCTGCTCAAATCCGGTGGCAAGATGAAGATGCAGGCTTATGGTGACCTCTGGTATCAGTTCCACCTTGAAAAACAGGGCGCGCTGATTCGCAAGCAGACCAAGGCGGTCCAGGGCCGGCGTAAAATTGTCAGGAAGTAGTCATGGCTAAGAAGAAGTCTTCGAAACAGAAAGCTACGCAACGACCAGATTTTTCCAACAGCCCCTTCAAAAGTTTGAAGGGGCTGTCTGCGTCTGAGCCAGCGAAAGCTAAGGCGCAGGATGGTGCCGCCAAGCAGGTAAAGACAGCTGTTCCAGAGTCTCCAGTTCGCTCCATGGATCAAGGTTCCTTTGCCGCAGAGATGGACTTCCTTGGTGTCAAACCACTGCCAGAGCGTGTTTTTGAGCAGCCTGACTCCGTTAAAAATGCCACAGCAAAGGCCAAAGCCCCACCAACGGTTGCCTGCGAAAAGGGTGAGGCGGCGGTTTTCCTCGATGCCATTGGCTCTATGGAAAAGACCTTTAAAGATGAGTGGGCCGAAGCTGATCTGGTAAAGCCGGCGGTGCCACGACGGATGAAACAGGTAGAGCGTGGCCAGCTTAAACCTCAAGCCGAACTTGATCTGCACGGTTTGTCTGTTGATGAAGCCTCGGCAAAAATCATTTTTTTTCTGCAAGACGCCGTCCACCAAGGGTTTCAGACGGTGCTGGTCATTACTGGTAAAGGCTTGCATTCAAACGACGGCCCGGTGTTGCGGCAGGCGATGGAAAAATTGCTGAATCAACAGCGTAAACAAGTTGTTGAGTGGGGAGTTGCTCCGCGTCGCTATGGCGGGGATGGCGCTTTGGTGGTTTTTTTGCGGCGGGTTGAGGCGTGATCACGCTGGGATGATCAAGCGGCTCTGTCTCAATCGAAGCCTTTTCCTGAGGGTACAGTTTTGGGTGTCACTCTCGGTGGTGGTTCTTCATTTGTCGTCTCTTCCGAAATGTCCGTCTGATGGGTGACCGGTTCCTCAGCCTGGTTCACGGAGGGTGAAACTTCCTCCCTCACCTCAATATTGACCGAACCCTTTGAAACGATCTCGTCAGGGAGTGAGGGGCTCTCACTGCGCCGCGACATAATGCTAGCCAAAATAGCCAGCAAAACCAATGCCGCAGCTATTCCTGCCATGAAAGTTCTACTTTTGGTCACCGTTGGTTTCGCCGATCCCGGTCGTTTTAGGTCGAACAATAAGGTCAGGGTCTGATCAAGTGTCGCAACCGACTCAAGTGTTATCCCCTTCCGTTCTGCGACAAGCTTTATCTCTTCGCTGCAATCCTTTCGATTCGCTTCCGGAAAAAAGATTTTACTCATTGAGGGCAGGGCACCTATCGCTCCATTGAGTTTCGCACCGATCGCCTTGACTGGCATGACTTCAGAATGTGCGCCACTGTTCGCCAGAATCCCTGTTGCCGCGAGTGAGCCCGGAGCTTTTCCTGTCAGTTCAGCCACCAGGGCAATGGCAAAAGCCAGGCCGCCGCTTTCGCCGGTCATTGTCTGGTCGGCCGACAGCCCCGAAAGGTCAAATCCTGCAACCATCGGTTCTTTAGGGCGATATTCCTCCGGGAGCCAACCGAGGACTGCTTCCGCTGCTCTGCGGGCGGAGCGGGTCACGGCACCTTCGCACTCGGTTGTTACGTAGGCATCGAGCAGGCGCGAGCGATCACCGGGTGCCTTGTATAAAGTGACAGACACTTCGGCGAGCTTACCGCTCTCAAAAATGATGCTGATTGCACTCATCAGGGTAGGTCAGCCTGGGTCGTATCAATGGCAACGGTCCAGGTGGAAAGGTCGAACTGTCCGGGATTGTCAACCGGCCGAGCCAGACGTCCCTCACACAATCGCCCTTTGAGCAGTAGTAGGCCGTTACGGTCATGAATAGTCACCAGGGCATCTTCCACCGGTTCTGTCTCGGACAGTGCTTCGAAAACGACCAGGCCGCGACCTTGAGCCTCTTTCTGAGGCAGGAGGTCGAGGCGATAGCTGCCGCATTGACTCTGCATGCTGACACCGTCGGTCAACACTGGAGAGGCGGCCGCTTGCAGGTAGCCGAAAGTAAACTCAATGTCCGATGCATTGTCCTCCGTGACCTGGGCGGCGCCGCGAGCGTGACACCAGTTTGCCCACGCTTCTATGCAGACAGGGCAAAGTGACAGGTGCTGCAGCGCCACTGGATCAGCGTTTACCATGGAGCCAGATCCCGCCAAGTGGTACAGGGCTTCCTCGTCAAGATGCTCCCCACCAAGGAACGGGGCATGTTCTTTCCATGTTGCCAGATGATTATAGAGTTGGTCGTTATTGAGCATGAGGTCATCTCCCTAGGTTTAACGGATCAAACTTAACAGCCCGTCGCCTGACAGACCTTTTTTCCCCAGACAGCTACGCATCCAGCCTTCAACCTTTTTCTGCATCAAGCGGATATTTTCGAGGGAACAGCCGACCATCTCCGCCACCTCCCTCAGTTTGAGTCCCTCGACCACGCGACCGAGCAGAATTAAACGGTCTTGTTCTGTCGGAATTTGTTCGAGACAGCCCTGAATCAGGGCTGCTGTTTGTTTGCGACTCGCTAGAGTCTCTGGATCAGGTGTTTCGGTGTCAGTCAGCACCAGACCAGACTGTTGTCCGTCGATATCGTCATCATCCGAGTCGCTAATACCCACCAGCGCTGGTGCCAGTTGACTGACCTTGTGAACTTCATCAAGGGACCATCCCAGGCGCTCTGCGACTGTTTGAGGGTCGTTGTGGCCTGTCTCCTGGGTAATGATGTGTGAGGCTTCCCGCCACTCCTTGACCTTCTTGCGGACCTCTTGCGGCAGACGGATCACCGGGAGCTTGCGTAGCGAGTCGATCATCGACCCACGCACCCGGTAGGCGGCAAAGGCGAGCCAGGGCACGCCCTTGTCCTTTTTGTAATTCTGTCGGGCTTCCAGTAGTCCCATAATCCCCTCGTGAAACAGATCGTCATTGGTGAGTTGGTCGAATTCACGCGACGGGCCGTACTTGCTGAACACCTCGCGGGCCACGCTGCGCACCATCCGGGTCTCATCCTGAGTGATCTCTTGTGGTCTGAAGCTCATGCTTGAGTCTCTTTATCGAAGGGTTTCGTAAAATTACAAGCTACCAGTAGATAGTTTGTTGAAAAACTTCTTCGCGGTACGGAGACCGCTCCTACAAAGTTACTGATATCTTGGTAGGAGCGGTCTCCGTACCGCGAAGGTTGGTTCCCTGATTTACTACCGCCCCGTCACCAATTCCAGCTTCGCTTCAGCATACCCACGCTGCAACTTCGTGCCCTGGACCCGCAAACGTCCCACCAGGTTTTCTGCCCGTGACCAATCGCCACCCATGTTGGCCGGAAAGTCGAGCGGGGTTTCAGAGGCCACGGCCCAGACAGTGTCCGTGCCGTAAGGGGCATCGGCGATCAACTCGTAGGAGTAACCGTCTTCGGGCAGGATCAGGGGCTTCTCAATCTCGCGCACAAACCCGACATCACGGGCCAGGTGGCCGCGGTCATCGACCGGGTAGAGCAGGATGGCTTCACCTTCGGGGTTGAGGTCGAACAGATAGACCCAGGCCGGGCGGTTGAGGCGCATCATGAACCGAATCTCTTCACCTTGCCGGTAATAGGGACGATCTTCGCCGCGAGTCGAGGTGAGGTCGAGCTCCAGGCCGCTGCCGGTGACGCAGAACGAGGTCAGCTGCGAGACAGTCAGTGGGGCATCTTTGGGAATCCGGGCGGGAGTGAACAGCTCTTCGGGAAACAGGCTTTTGGGAATTTCGGCCGTGGCCGCCGAGACCTGCTCGCCTTTCGAATTGACCAACTTGGTCCGGATTTCGACAGTGTCGCTGCCGAGGTAGAAGTCCCCTTTAAGTTCCGCGTCTGCATTCAGAATGCTGGCAGTCAGGCTCTGTTCGTCAGCGTTTGGCACGTTCGGTCGAATCCCGCGGGTGCCACGGGTACGCAGGGTCGTGACCTGGACATTTTTCAACTCCTGACGCTGATCGATGGGGCGCAACAAACCGCTTTCCGCCAGGGCCGGGCGTAGCCAGCCTGAAAGGTAAGAGCCCAGATCATCAGAGCAACGCTGGCCGCTGATCTTGAACGGCGGCAGGTGAACGGTCATGTCCGCATGCCAAGGCATGTTCTCGCTCAATTGACGGATCAGGTAGCGGGCCCACGATGATTTGTCCGGAGTCAGGCTCGCTGGGTCAATATGTTTCATTGCGACCGTGGCAGATGCCGCGCTCATGACTTCGGGGCCATGCTCGGCCAGGCGCATGACCTTGAGGTCGATGGAGAGGCCATCGCCTCGTTGCGACCAAGTGCCCTGAAGGATCATGAAGGTGTCTTCATCGGCACCTTCCAGCAGGACGCGGGCTCCCGCCTTGGTCATTTCTGTGACAAGGCGGTTGCGTAATTGGGTTGCCAGCGGCAAGCTTAGCCTGGTTTCGGCGTCGTAAAGATCCTGGGGGTTGATCAGGACAAAGACATCCTTGAGATTGCCGGTTTTGACCAGCTCTCGAGCGAGTTTTTGGGCGGCTTTGTCGAGGGTGAGGGCACCTTCCCAGAAAGCCTGTGACTGGACGGGGAGGGCTAACAATAAAAACGTCAATAAGAAAGTTGCACACAGGCTGGTTGTGAACTGCTGAACGTTGCGCAAAAAACACCACACGATAACGGATCCCCCACTTTAGGTCATGAACCTGGATCAATTGGTTAATAAAATAAATATCGGATCTTATAGAAAAATTTCAAAACAAATTATCATGATCTCTCTTTCCTGCCAAACATTATGAGTGAAAGATTAATACGAGATGACGGTGAAGAGATCAGTGCGGTTCTGGGATGTCAGGCAGTCGTAATCTTTTTCTGAGATAACGTAAGCGGTATTTTTTCTTTGTGTTGGAAAGAAAAAAATATCGGTCATTCAGCTACTTAGGGTTTTTGTTAGTTGTTTTAAAGGGTTGTGGTGTTTTTTTTAGCTAATATCTCCTTGCCATTGAGCTTTTTTTGAGCTAAAAACACCAAGATTAAATTAATGGGGGTTCAATCTCTATCTCCATCCTTTATGCAAGCTCCTGATTTTATCTTTTACATGACTCAATTTAATTTTAAGTAGGGTCTGAACTTTTTGCCTAGGAGGAAAAAATGAAAAAGTTGTTGGTTTGCTTGTCTTTACTGATCTTCTGTGTCGGTTGTTCTCCGGTCAGCATCTCTAAGTGTGTGACTGAGTACACTTATGATGGAGACAAAGTTGTCATGGAATACGAAGAGTGCATCACTCAGACACCCGAAAAGCGTCTACCCATCCACCTCCAACACCAGGAACTTTACGAGTAATCTTGGCAGGGAAATATTATGAAGAATTGGCTAGTATTGATTTGTGTCCTGTTCCTTGCCGCTTGCTCAACGGGTAAGAAGTTGGATGCTGGTTTGATAAAGGACAATATCGTCGTCGGTCAGTCGACCAGGGATGATGTCCTTCAAATCTGTGGTGAACCCCTTGGCATTCGTAATAGTGCTGATAATAAGAAAGAAATTTGGCATTACGCCTATGTCAAAAAAAATGTCACGGGTCTGGGGGTTTTGACCCACGTTATTGGAGTCGGTACTGAGGTAAAATCACATAAGGTTGTTTGTGATTTTACAATCCAAGACGGAATTGTTGTCGACTATGATATGCAGGAAGGCAACATCAAGAAGATGAACTTTGATCTTTAAACAGTGCTCTTCTCAAGGTCGCCTCTCGGGGCGGCCTTGAGTGTTTTCAGGAAAGCTTGCTATGAGATCTATAGTCTTACTTATTATCCTTTTTTCCCTGACAGGCTGTTCGCAGTTCAGCAAATCTCATAAGGAGCAGAATCCGGTCTTTGGTGCTACGGTTGGCACCATGTGGGATTTGATGCGCGGCGAAGATTTTGGTTCGACGTATATGGGGACTGCCGGTGGGAAACTACCCAAGAACCCCGTTTATTCGTTTGGATCTAATGTTCGTCACATGGACGATAACTCCATATCTCAGTCGGAATTGGCTCAGGCTACAAATGTTCAACAGAGTTATCAGATCCCTTTCGAACTTGCCGATGTAGAACAGGTCAATGAGGAAGCGGTGGCCATTATCATCGGCAATCGTAATTACCAGGATTTTTCTGCTGATGTTCCTGATGTAGATTTTGCCCATAATGACGCCGAACTTGTTTACCAATATGTAACCAAGTCTCTTGGTATCCGTGAAGATAATGTCTTGGTCATCAAAGATGCCACCCAAGCTCAGCTTTTGAGTGTTTTCGGCAGCCGTGATAATCCAGCTGGAAAGTTAGCCAACAGGGTTCGAGCAGGCCGTTCCGATGTATTTGTTTTCTATTCGGGGCATGGCACCCCAGGCTTGAAGGATCATCGAGGATATTTGTTGCCGGTAGATGCAGACCCCTCGATGGTTGAAATAAACGGCTATCCGCTGGAGCTACTGTACGAAAATCTTAACAAGATTCCAGCGCGTAACATGACCGTTGCCATTGATGCCTGTTTCTCCGGAATGGCCAACGGTGGAGCTCTGGTCAAGAATGCTTCGTCTATTGGTCTCAAAGTAAGAAAACCCACCAATATATTGTCTAACGCGACTTTGATTACTGCCGCTGGTGATTCAGAGGTTGCATCATGGGATAAATCTGCACGTCTCGGTTTGATGACTCGCCACTTGATAGAAGGACTTTCCGGTCGCGCTGATCTGGAACAGTACGGAAATCATGACGGACAGGTTGATGTGGCTGAATTGAAGCGCTACCTGGGAGAGGAAATTCCCTTTCAGGCGCGTAAAGAGTATGGCCGTGAGCAACATCCGGAGTTTTCAGGCAATGGACGAATGCTCGTAAAAAAAATGTAGCAGACAAAACAATAGTTCCAAGTGGATTTGCCTCCACTTTTTATTGGCCCGGACTCTGTCCGGGCCTTTTTTTATGTCATTTATTTGAAAAATTTCCCGCCCCTTCGATAACCCCCTCACAAGCAATCAATCCCGAGGGAGGGTATCACTATGAAAAAGCAAATCCTGGAAATGTTCGGCCTGTGCTCGCTGCTACTATCCGTGCAGCTTCTGGTTTGGGGCTGTACGCCTCTCAAGACTGATGCGGTGACCATAGCTCCTGTCCCGATCAGCGTCTGTGCTGGCGAGATGGTCGATCGTGTCGCTGGACTTGAGGCCGATACGGTCGGCTCTTTTCTGCAGGCCGCGGAACAAGAGGGCGGGGCGGCCTGCTGGAGTGAGGCGGTGCAAGCCGCGCTGATTCAGGGCAAGCCAGTTCCACCGGCACATCTGGTCAAGGCTCTTGACGCCTTCAACCGTAATGCCACGGCCGGAGACTTTCACCGTGCGGTCGGTCAATACCTGCGTGGCCTGGCTGATGGTGACGGCAGCTACACCCAAGCCGATCAGCGCTTACTGGAAGCCTACAGTCGCTACGTGATCCGCACCGCAAACAGTCAGGATGATAACAATTTGCAACTGGCGCAGATGGCCTGTGCCCGTCTCGACCGGGCACTCTATGCGCGTCTTTTCGAATAATCTGCATAGAGCATAGGAGCGACCTCCCGGTCGCGAAGATCGTTGCTGATTTCGCGGTGCGGAGACCGCTCCTACGAAGTGATTTTAATGATGGTTTAGGAGGTACTGACCATGAAGATTTATCCAAAACAGCTTATGACGTTCATTCCATTGTGTACCCTGATCCTGCTGTTGGCTGGCCCCGCATGGGCCACGGTCCCAGCTACCACGGCGAGTGCTGATCGCGCAGTACAGATCGCTCGCCAGTCACGTGACCGGGTCGAGCTCAGCGGTAAGGGCTTGCACGAAGCCGCTGGCACCATGTTCCAGGAGTTTGCCGACCGCACCGTGGCGCTGCAGGAACTGCTCGATACCCGCAAAGAACTTGAGGCCGCCGGTTTCCTCAATCGAACCGATCCCGATGGAGCCGCTCGCCGCGCTCATGTCAACGGCAAGATCTTGATGGAGGTTGGCCAACTGAAAAATGTTTGTGACCAGAACCTTCCGGAATTGCTTGCCGCCCTCGATGCCTTCGATGATGCCGTGGCGGCATCCTTGGTTGACTCCCAGGCGACCCGTTCGATCAACAGCAACTACGAGCTGGCGCTTGATACCTACCTCAAGCAGGAACGCACCTATTATGATCGGGCTTCAGACGATGCCGAGGCTTCCCTGAACGATTTTCAGTCGGCCACTGACCCGCGTCAGCAAGAACTGGCCCAGCGTCGCTACAAGCGTGCCAAGCAACGGTTGGTGCAAATTGGCCAGCGCCGTCAACTCTATGAAGCGCGGCTCAAGGCTGCCGAGATGAACCAACAGGTCAGCGGTTTGATCCGCGACAAGATCCGCAGCGAAGGCCATAACGTGCCGACCCGGTTTCGCGAGGTGATGACCGGGCTCTACACCGCCTTTGCCCGGATCACCCCGATCGCAGAAGTTGGCGGCACCGGTGCCCCCGAGATCTGGAGTCAGATCGGCTTTGCCAACCTCGAAGAAATGCACAGTACCTTGCAAGTGGTCGATGATGCGGTCGGCAAACTCGACGGCGTTTTGAATGACATGGTCGATGACGTCATGACCGGGCTGAATGAGATCAAGCCGGTCGGTGAGACCTCCGGTTCGAGTCAGACGTTTAGTGTCGAAGAAGAGATGGATTTTCTACGTAAGCAGCGCCAGTCGTGGCGGGGATAAGGAGGCAATGATGAAAAGCACTATGCGCAACATTTATCCGATCGCCATGGTCTTGCTGGCCTTGCTGTTAATCACAACCACGGTCCATGCCGAGTCGCTGTTTGAGACTTACAGCCAGCAAACCAAGACCGACCTGGCCGTTGAAACCCAGGAGATGGGGCGGTCACTGCAACAGACTTTCAGTGCGACCGGGATCAGTCGTCGACAAATGGAGATTGATTTCTCTGAGTATAAATCCAATCTCAAGAAAGCGCTGCACTATGCCACGCGTCTGGCGTCTTACAGTGAATACGAGCGTGACCTTGAATTCGCTCGTGATAAGGAGGCTTTTCAAGGTCTGCCGGAAACACAGGTTGTCGTCGCAGCGAATGATGCCCAACGTGACAAGCAAGCCTTCATGCGCAAAAAGTACGATCGCATGCAGCAAAATGTTGGCGAGGAAGTAGGGACTTATGTTGATTTGCTTCACTTGTCACTTGATGCCTGCGAGGCATTGACTCGACAGGACCTTGGTGGCTTTGTCGCCGATGAGCATAGCCGTGAGCGCATGCGCGACTTCGTACAGAACGATATCGCTCGTGACTACGCGCTGCGCCAGGATCAGCTGGCCGGACGCTGGGCGGAGATCGCTGCCCGGGTTGCAGTCCAGTTGCAACTCTGGGGCGAGCCGATTGCCGGACCCAACGATCCGATTATCAACCCGCAGATCGTCAAGGCTCTGCAATGAAACGGCTCTGGAGCCATCAGGATGGCCGTCTGAAGATCGGGTCGGTCTCGATCGCGCTGTTTGTGATGTTGCTGGCTCTGGCCGGAGGCCTCATGCAGCTGAACCAGCCGGTTGATGAGGCTCTGGTGCAGGTCAAGCATATCTTCCGGGCCGAGGCAAACATTGTGCCGGAGCGTGTTGAAGAGCCCAGCCCTCAGCTCGAACCGGTCAAAGCTGAACCGCCTGCTGCAGCGATGGTTGAGACTACGGCGGTTAGTGAAACAAAGGCCGGGCCGGATCTGGTCGCAGAGACCGTTTTGAATCCACCTGTCGGGCAACAACAGAACGTAGAGGTGGAGCTCGTGCAGACGACGCCGGTCACTGTCAACGACCCGGCGACAGTCCGTTCCCCGCCATTGGTCGCCGAAGCTGCGGCAAAACCCGAAACCGCGTCCGCGGCAGCAGGGGCTGATGTTCCGGTTGCAAAGGATCCCTTCCGCGACTTGCGGGAGAACAGCTTGGTGAAGAAAGTTGATCAACCGTTGTCGACCGTGACCGTTACGCCAAAGCAGTACCAAGAAGTGTTCAGCGCCTGGCGTTCCGCCGAAAATGAACAGGATGCTGAAGCCAGCCGACCGGGTTTGCTGGTCGAGAACCTGCGTCAGCTTTATCCGCTGTTTCAGATGAAGCCGGTTGCCCTGGCAGGCGGGATTGCCTACGACCTGGAGGATGGCAGCCGCCTGGCCGAGCGCAGCCTTGAACGCTATACCGCGACCGTGTTTCAGGTCGAACGGCCATGGGATGATTGGGGGGAGGCTCTGCGCCGGATCGGTCTGCATCCAGGCGATGTCGTCAAGGTCCGCTACTACATGCATGGTTATGTGCATAACGGCATCTATGGTCGCTGTGAACAAGCAATCGCCTGGGGGAAGGGCAACGGCTTGCTGCCAGAAGATGTCAAGACCGCCGAAGTCGAAGTCCGCGGTCGCGCTTATGCCGTGCGGCAACAGGGCGGCGGCCAGTTTGGGGTTTTTATCCCAAACCAGTTGCGCCTGCTTGACGGGCAGGTCATGAGTGTAAATCTGGATGCGTTTGATGGAGCTGCTGATGTAGAGCTGCTAAAAGCTGCGAGGGTTTTGTAACCCCTTCGCGGTACGGAGACCGCTCCCACAAAAGACCTCCACGCCCCCTGTAGGAGCGGTCTCCGCACCGCGAATGAATAGCATCATCTGTAGGAGCGGTCTCCGCACCGCGAATGAACCTCTGAAAAATGGAGAAACCCATGCAAGCACTCCTCTGGCTCATAAACAACTTCGGCTGGTTTTTCGGCCCGGTCTTTCTGCTCTACATCTTCCTGGTGATCCGTCGTCTGGTCCATCTCTACGACCTGCTCCGGCATCTTGCGCCCAACAGTCAGCAGAGTGCAGAAGCCCTGGTCTTTCTGGCCCCGATGTTTGAACGCCTGAAACGTTCCAGCCAGCGCTGTACCGCAGCCATTGATCCGGTGATCGATGCCATCTGGAGCGAGGTAGAAGGCAGAGTCAGTATTCATTTCTCGGCCTTGCAGGGTTACGTCAATACTCTGGTGCTGATCGGTTTTGCCGGAACTATCTTTGGTGCCATTGGTGCTTTTAACGAGATGTTCCAGGGGCTGGCCGGAGGCCAGGAAGCGACCACAGTGTTTGTCGCCTCATGGAATAACGGTCTGGCCACGGCCCTCTACACTTCGCTTGGCGCTGCTGCCATCGGATCGGTGGTCATCACCCTGATCGGCTCGCGCTGGCTGATGCAGCGGGCCAAACGGCTGGAAACTCTGGTCGCGTTAACCATAGCTGACACCCTTGAGGAGGAAAGCCATGAGCCGTCGTCGTCGCTCAATGCTGTCGCTGCATAGCGCTGCCCAGGATCCCGGCAAAGATCTGTTTGCCTACCTCTTTCTGTTGGTGATGGTCTTCTCGTTCATGTTGCTGGTGACGCTAAAAGATGTGCACGGCCAGCTGCAGGCGCAGCAGGCTCCCGATAAACAGCCACAAGCAGGACAATCGTCTTTCAGTAAACTCGAACCTTCGCAACTGGGCCACCTGGTCCGCACCGAGCGGGGGCTGGTGCTGGCCTTTGACGGCGAAGAGTACGATCCTGTCGCCGACCTGGAACGCCTCCAGCAAAGCGGGCGATTGATTGCAACAGACGAAGGCACAACCCTCTATCTTGAGGAACGGCCTGGAACGCAAGTGCTGTTGACCGAATATCTGGAAGCCTTTATCAACCTCAACCGCGCCGGGATCAGCGTGGCCTTTGCGGAGCCGGTGAAATGAAATCTCTCAGGGGTTTGTGTCGGAGCGAAGACATTTTTAGTAGGAGCGGTCTCCGTACCGCGAAGGTTTTAGAGGTTTTTTTGTGGTATCTGTTCGCGGTACGGAGACCGCTCCTACAGGGTGGGCTGTTGTTATCGTTACTGGTGGCGACTCCTGCCCATGCGGATGATTCCTGGACGCAGTTACAGGATTTTTACGGTTCGGCTGAAAAACCAGCCGTCATCGAAAAAGCGGTTCCTGTTACTCCTGTGGTATCGAACCCGCTTGATGCACAGGACGACCCCTGGGCCATCATGCAAATCTACTACGTGCCCTTCACCGAGGCCGATGAAGACGAGGCCTTGCAGAATCCCGGCAGTAGCCGTAAAGTCTCGACGTTTCTGCACCAGAAACTTTCGCCTTATCAAACAATTATCAATGCTGCGGCACAACGCTTCGATATCCCGCCAACCGTGCTAGGCGCCGTGATCATGGTCGAGTCGGGTGGTAACCCGAACGCCAGCGCGAAAACCAGCAGCGCTAAAGGTTTGATGCAGACCATCAAGGCGACTTTTGCCGAAGCGCGGGCAGGTCTCAAAGCCAAAGGCATTAGTATCCCGAACGATCCGTATTCTCCCAAAGCCTCAATTATGGCTGGTAGCTGGTATCTCGATCGGATGTTCCGGCAGATGGAGCGTGATAGTGGTCGCCGCTATAAGCGTGATGATCTTGTCGCCTGGAGTAAAGTTGCCGAGTATTACTACGCTGGGCCGACTCATGGCCGCAAACGGGCCGGGGTGGTGATTATGTATGCCGGTGGACGGCGGGTGGTGGTGGATAAGGCTGGGTATGCGCAAAAAGTGATGAAGTGGGCGCGGGTGATGGGTTGATTCTGATTGTGTAGGAGCGACCTCCGTGTCGCGAAGCCTTTTCTTCTGATTGCTGAGAACCCTTTCGCGGTGCGGAGACCGCTCCCACATGGAAGGCGATAAAGTCATTGTAGGAGCGGTCTCCGCACCGCGAAGGTTTTCTCTAAATAAATAAAAAAAATGGCTTATCCCTACGGGAGCATGTCACCTTCCGTCTGATATCCTGTTTCTTGCCCTTAATCCCATTTTCCCCTACAATAACCGCGTTTTGTTTCGATAGTGCCAACATGTAGGAGCGACCTCCAGGTCGCGAAGCTTTTGATTGTGTTGATAAAACCCCTTTCGCGGTACGGAGACCGCTCCTACAGGTGGCGATGTAATGTTTTTGTAGGAGCGGTCTCCGCACCGCGAAGGTTTCTCAGGAGGTTCACCCGTATGGCGCGCTTTTCCCTCATCTTGCTACTGCTCTTTACCCTGCCACACCCAGCCTCTGCCTGGTTTATCGATGACTTTATCTCACCGAAGGCGAAAACCCCGGCTTATCCCGGCGCTCCGCTGCGTACTGGTGGCGCCGAATACACCGACCCAACCACCGGCATGGAATTCGTCTTCGTTAAGGGTGGCTGTTACCAAATGGGCTCGAATAGTGGTGATGCCAATGAGAAGCCGGTGCACGAAGTCTGTGTGGATGATTTTTATATCGGTAAGTACGAGGTGACTCAAGATTAGTACCAGAAGATCACCGGTAACAATCCATCTCATTTTAAGGGTGGCGACCGGCCGGTAGAGAAAGTCAGCTGGGATGATGCGCAGATATTCATCCGTAAACTGGGTGGCGGCAAGAGCTACCGTTTGCCGACCGAAGCGGAGTGGGAGTATGCGGCGCATAGCGGTGGCAAGCCTGAAAAGTGGGCCGGTACCAGCAGCGAGTCTTCTTTGGGTAATTATGCGTGGTATAGCAGTAATAGCCGTAGCCAGACCCATCCTGTGGGGCAGAAGCAAGCGAACGGGTTGGGGTTGTATGACATGAGCGGCAATGTCTGGGAGTGGTGTTCCGATTGGTACGTTAAGAATTACTATGGCAGCAGCCCGAAGCAGAATCCGCAGGGGCCTGGATCGGGCTCGCACCGCGTCTTACGCGGCGGCAGTTGGTACAACGCGTCGTGGTTCGCGCGTACGGCCGCTCGCATCAGGCACTCGCCAGGTGGTCGCAACAGCTACCTGGGCTTCCGGGTTGCTTTTCCCGCCAGGTTATAGCGGAGGTGGCGGCTGGAGGTACCATGGTGCGCCAGCGGAGCCAGCGCCAAGGTTACCGTAAGTGCCAGCGGAGCTCGGATTTTTTACCCCAGTCTCTTTCGCGGTACGGAGACCGCTCCTACAATAACCGCTGCCCTAACCTGTAGGAGCGGTCTCCGTACCGCGAAGCTTTGTCTTGTAATGAAATGACTACACATCGGAGGGGGGCATGCAACGGTTTCACAGCGCCGACTTGCGCAAAGGGCGGGTCGATCTTAAAGGGCAGATATATCTGCTGACAACGGTGACTCACGAGAGAAACCCGGTTTTTGCCGAGTTTGCTTTAGCTCGAACCTGCATTAGCGCCATGCGTTACCAGCAGGAACAGGGTCGGGTCAAAAGCCTGGCTTTTGTGGTGATGCCGGATCATTTGCACTGGTTGGTTGAATTGCAGAACGATTCTCTGGCGGCTGTGATGAAATCAGTGAAAGGTTTTGTCGCTCGTGAGCTCGGGAATAGGAAATTTTGGCAAGCCGGTTTTCATGATCACGCGCTACGACGTGATGAAGACGTGAAGCGGGTGGCTCGTTATCTGGTGGCCAACCCGGTTCGCGCCGGTCTGGTGGATTCGGTTTGGCAATATCCGTATTGGGATGCGGTTTGGGTAGAATGATCAATTCGCGGTACGGAGACCGCTCCTACAGGGAGTGATGGTGGTGATTTTGTAGGTGCGGTGTCCCCACCGCGAAGGTTTTAATGTTTGTTGGTGGTATTCGTTCGCGGTACAGAGACCGCTCCTACAGGGGGTGATGTTTGTAGTGGTTCAATGAAACCGGACACCAACTTAGGTGGTATATTACCATCCAAAGAGAGGTGTTCACTGATGAAAAGAGACAGACGATCATTTTCAATAGAGTTTAAACACGAAGCTGCCAGTCTGGTTGTTTCCCAGGGTT
>JAQYVY010000044.1 GCA_030145195.1 Desulfuromonadales bacterium
ATTGACGCTTCTGGCAACTGGGGTTACAGCGTTGCCAACACCGATGTGCAGTTCTTAGGTGCCACAGACAAGATTACTGAGATTTATACCGTAGAAGCCATTGACGGAACTACGCATGACATCACCATCACGATTAACGGTGCGAACGATGCGCCAAGTGACATCGATCTATCATCCAACACCGTAGCAGAAAACAATGCCGGTGCTTTTATTGGCACTTTGAGCGTAACAGATCCAGACGCCATAGATAGCTACTCCTTAGCTGTGGATGATACTACCCGTTTTGAAATTGTTTCCGGCGCACTCAAGCTCAAGGACGGTGTGACTTTAGACTACGAAACAGAATCCACAGTCGACATCGACATAACGGTGACCGATTTTGGCGGCCTAACCTATACGGAAACATTTACCATTGATGTTCTTAACCTCGACGAGGCTCCCCCGGAAGTCATTGATGGCCAAACCTTCGATTACACCGAAGACCAGACGGCAGATTCCATCGTCGCTACCGTTACAGCCACTGACGATATAGGTGTCACCGGCTACCGCTTTGGTGATAATGACAGCACGACAAGTTCTGATGGTTACTACACCATATCGGCAAATGGCCAAGTCCGTATCACTGCCGCTGGCGTTGCAGATGCGGACGACTATGGGAATAACGATTACGAGCTCGGCCTCAACAGCTTCAACTACTATATCGAAGCTGGTGACGCCGCCGGGAATTGGTCCATTGATGGGGATACCTACATTACCCTTAACGTCACTGACAACAACACCACCATTGACGAAGCAATCCCGGTGGTTACTTCCGGTCAATCGTTCAGTTACGCAGAGAACCAAATAGAGGGTGCTGTTGTTGCTACCGTAGCTGCAACCGATGATATGGGTGTTACCGGCTATCGCTTTGGTGATAATAACAGCGCGACAAGTTCCGATGGTTACTACACCATTGCCTCAAATGGTCAAATCAGCATAACTGCTGCTGGCGTTGCTGATGTATCTAACGCCGGCAACAATAATTTTGAAGGGCCTGGCAGTAACAGCTTCGATTACTATATAGAAGCTGGTGATGCCGCAGGTAATTGGTCCCTTCCGGACGAGACCTATATTACTCTCAACGTTACTAATGTTGATGAGGATGCACCTGTCGTCGCTCCCAACCAAAGCTTTAATTACACTGAAAACCAGTCGGCTAATGCTGTTGTTGCTACGGTGGCGGCTTCTGATGACTTTGCCGTCACCGCCTTCCGCTTCAGTGGAACGGATGCCGATGGTACTGATCCGACGCTGAGTGCCGACGGTTACTTCACCATCGGGTCAAATGGTCAAATACATATCACAACAGCAGGAATTGAAAATAATAACTTCGAGATAGGGAATAACAGTTTCTCCTACCAAGTCGAGGCAGGAGACGCGACCGGCAAATGGTCGGTGCTAGCTGAAACCGTTAACCTCAACGTCATCAACGTTGATGAGGCCTTGCCGGTTGTTCCTTTAGGACAATCGTTCAGTTATGACGAAAATCAAACAGCCGACGCGGTGGTTGGCATTGTAGCCGCATCTGACGATATTGGGGTCAACGGTTTCCGCTTCAGCGATGGAGAAGGAACAACAAGCTACGATGGCTATTTCACCATCGCTGCGACCGGCCAGATCAGCATTACCGAGGCCGGTGTTGCGGATCTTCTTGGGAAAGGGGTTAACGACTTCGAACTCAATCTGAACACCTTCACCTATGGTATCCAGGCTGGCGATGCCGCTGATAAGTGGTCTGATACTACCAATATCACCCTTAACGTTACGGATGTGGACGAGATTGCCCCGGAGGTCACCGCCAGTCAGGTCTTCACTTATGCCGAAAACCAGCTTGCCGGAACGGTGATTGGGATCGTCGCCGCTACAGACGCTGTCGGCGTCACCGGATACCGCTTCAACGGTGCCAGCGCCGATGGGACAGATCCAACTTTGAGCTTCGACGGTTACTATTCCCTTGCCGCCAACGGGCAGGTCAGCATTACAGCCGAAGGCGTCACAGACTTGCTTGGCAAGGGCAGCAACGACTTTGAAACCGGAGACAACAGTTTCCCCTACGCCGTCGAAGCCAGAGACGCAGCAGGCAACTGGTCCGACCCCAAGACAATTACTCTCAACGTCTCTGACGTTGATGAAACCTCTTCGGTCACCGCCACTATTGAGATCGATGATCTCGAAGTTACGATTGAGGAGCTTCCGGAAGTAACCGTCACCTTCAGCGAGGCGGTTAAAGATTTCGATAAAGATGACATCGACATCACCGAGGCCAACGGTACGCTCGGAGATTTCACCTCAACCGACGATATTACCTGGACTGCGACCTTTACACCAACAGACGGAATTCAGGATTCGGATAACATCATGACCCTGGATCTCTCGGGGGTCACCTCTATCGCAACCAATAACCCCGGTATCGATACTGCGGAAACGGAAGTCTACGCCGTAGATACCTTGCGCCCGACGGTAACGATCAAAGTTGACGATGACCAGCTGAATATTGGTGACGACTCAACAGTTTTGATTAACTTCAGCGAAGAGGTCAATGAGTTCACCCTGGAGGATTTCGACACGACTCTGGCTCACGGCGACCTGACAGATCTTGAGTGGGTTACCGGAGGGCTATGGAGAGCAACCTTCACCCCGGACGCGGGTTATGAGGGGCAAGGCCTTATCACGCTGAATGACGATAGTGTCGAAGACCTCGCTGGCAACCGTAACAGCGGTACCACCGACTCCAATAACTTTAACATAGACACCATCGCACCAATTGCCACCTCCATCACCACCAGTGAGAATTTCGGTGTCATCACCGAGACGGATACCGGCAGTGGCGAAACCTTTGTGGTTACAGTCAACTTCAATGAGCAAATGAGGACATCGGCTACACCGTCCCTGATCTTCGACAAGTCGGTTGCCACCACCCTGAAGTTCCCGGAGGGGGTTTGGAGTAACGACGACCATACCTACACGGTGACCTACGAAGTCGTCGATAGCGATGTCTCCCTCTCAGACATCCGCATTGACGTCCAATATGCCCGAGACATGGCGGGGAACTATCAACAGAACTTCATCCTCACTACGCGAGACTTTAGCATCGACACCAAGGCTCCAACCGTTGACATCACTACAAGCAACCCCGATGGAAGCAATCTCGACGGTGTGGTCTCCGACGACGACGCGACGGTAACATACACCTTGAAATTCAGTGAGGCGGTTCAGGATCTAACGATTGATTATATTGGGATTACCGGTGACATCGGAATTACCGGAGGCCTCTTGGTAGACGCCAGCCTGAACAAAATCAGCTCCACGGAATGGACTATCCAGGCAACGGCAAACCCCGACAGCATAACGCCCATGGTGTTAACCGTTAAGGACTCCGTTCTGGACTCTAATGACAACCAGCTGACTGAAACGACCGACACGCTACAGGTAGACACACGGAATCCAGAAATCTCGGAAGTGACTGCGCTGGACGAAACCTCTGACAACCTGATTATCGAGAGCGACGCTGCCGCTGACGGCAGTAAAACCTTCAGCGTCGAAGTAACATTCAGCGAAGTGATGGACGACACGGTGACCCCAACCTTGGTATTCAGCGACGAGACCGAGGTTCTCAAAACCCTGACCGAAGGGTCTGGATCGTGGAGTACCGACAAAACCACATATACTGTTACTTATAAGGTCGTTGATGTTGACGCTGAGCTGACCGACATCACCGTGGACGTTACCGGGGCCAAAGATGCAAATGGCAACATTCAGGTCGACTATGACGCTACGACTGAATTCAGTATCGATACCGACGCTCCAACTCCGACCATAACCGTCAATCCAATCTCCGGTGATGATGTAATTGACTTCATCGACGCCAAGAGTACCATCGCTGTTACCGGCACCGTTTATGGTGAGGCTAAGAACGGCTATGACATCACCCTGATTATCAACGGCACCGACTACAGCACCACCATCCTCGGCAACATTTTCAGCATCGACGTCGCAGGTAGCGACCTGGCTGCAGACGGCGATGGTGTCAGCAGCATCAATCCTAGCGTCACCACTGAGGATGCCGCAGGCAACAGTGGCACGACAACAATTACACATAATTACGATGTAGAGATTCAGGATCCGAACTTCAGCGCAGCGCTCTACGTGTCCGACCAATTCAAGGTAGATCCTTCAGGAAGAGCAGAGATTCCTGCAGGAGCATACAACGACGCTCCGTTGGATGTAGCTGAAACTCAGGCTGACAGGGATGTGGAAAATACAGACCGCGCCTCGGCCACCAATCAAGCGACCCGTGAGCGTATTAACGGAACGGGCGACCCCGACGAGATTCGCCACAATGCTGGTTTCAGCGTCAACGCCTCCCAGTGGGTCAAGGTGCTGCACCTGGATTTCAACGTTTTCACCAGTGTCACCGCAGTTTACATAATTGTCAGTGAAGCGCTCGCTGGTCTGCCGCCCAACTTTGAGCTGACCGGAAGCGGTGTCAGCTGGAACGCAACGGAGAGCCGCTGGGAGATCCTGTCCCCGGATGCAGATGCCCATAGCAATGGTCTGGACATAAACATTGTCTACGATATAGAAGCAGATGCCACTCCAATCAATTTCCAGCTTGAAGTAACGGTTGATGGTGATGCCGCTGGCGCTGCCAGTGCAACCAACCAGCTGGACTTTGTCTACAAGGACGCGCAAACCTCAGGGGATTACAGCGGCACCGAGCTGGTGTTGCCAAGTGAGGGAGTGGGTGCCGAGATCTGGGCCGGAGAAGGTGCAGACGAAGTCGATGCTGGCGCCGGCGACGACTGGGTCTACGGTGAGGGTGGTGACGATATACTGAATGGTGGCACCGGCAACGACATCCTTAATGGAGGTGCTGGTGACGACACCCTGATCGGCGGCGCAGGGGCAGACACGCTGATCGGCGGCGATCACGATCTGGTCGGCGACACCGCCAGCTATATCAACGATACGGTCGGCGTTACAGTCGACCTCAGACTCGCAACTGCCCAGATCAGCGCCGGTGAAGCCTCCGGTGACATCCTCTCCGGGATTGAAAATCTGACCGGTGGCTCAGGCGATGACAAGCTGACCGGTGACAATGGTGCAAACATCCTCACCGGTAATGATGGCGATGATATCCTGATCGGTGGGCTGGACGCTGACACTCTGACCGGCGGAACCGGTGGAGAGATCAATGGCGACACCGCCAGCTATGCCAATGACACCAGCACTGGCGTCACGGTTGACCTCACCCTCGCTACGGCTCAAGTCAGCGTCGGTGAAGCTTCCGGTGACGTCCTCAGCGAGATAGAAAACTTGATCGGTGGCTCGGGTGACGACGTTCTCACCGGCGAAACAGGTGCCAACAGTCTCACCGGAGGCGCTGGTGACGATACCCTGATTGGTGGCGCAGATGCAGACACCTTAACCGGTGGTGGCAACACCTCTGTAGGTGACACAGCCAGTTACGCCAGCGACACCATAGGCGTCACGGTCGACCTCTCCGAAATGGGAGCCCAGACCAGCGCTGGTGATGCCTCCGGAGACATCCTCTCCGGCATTGAGAACCTGACCGGCGGTTCTGGTATCGACACTCTAACCGGCGACATCAATAACAACACCCTGGTCGGCAATGACAGCGTCGACACTCTGCAAGGGATGGGCGGTGATGACATCCTGATCGGTGGCCTCGGCGGCGATATCCTGGAGGGTGGCGCTGGCAACAATACCGCCAGTTACATCTACGCTGCAGATCTCGGGGGTGGTGTAGGTGTTACCGCAACGCTGGACGATACCATCGGTGTTACCAACAGCGGCGAAGCTACCGATGACGACTACACCGATATCCACAACCTGACCGGTTCGGCCTACAACGACACCCTGATCGGCGACAGCGGCATCAACATCCTGACTGGTGGAGACGGAGATGACATCCTGGAAGGCCGAGGAGGCACGGCAGACTACTTCTATGGTGGAGCTGGCAGCAACACCGCTAGCTATGACCACACCGCTGAAACCGGTGTGGGTGAGGGCGTTGTTGCAACGCTGGACGATACCATTGACGTCACCGTTACCAGTGACGCTATAGGCGATGTTTACGACGTCAACATCCAGAATCTCACCGGCTCGGCGTTCAATGACCAACTGTACGGGGATTCCGGCAGCAATAAGCTCAGTGGCGGTGAAGGTGACGATATTCTGGAAGGTGGCGCAGCAGCTGATGACTTAGTCGGTGGTGGCGGAAATAATACTGCCAGCTATGAAAACGCTGCTGCCATCTCCGGTTCAACCGGTGTTACTGCCAACTTGGGGGGGA
The DNA here is from genome assembly GCA_030145195.1 of Desulfuromonadales bacterium. Lineage (GTDB taxonomy): Bacteria > Desulfobacterota > Desulfuromonadia > Desulfuromonadales > BM103 > JAQYVY01. Next base: position 6,356 of record JAQYVY010000044.1, read on the forward strand.
GTGGCTTTTTAAATCAAGGCGCTGCTGCTGGTGATACTTATGCTCAAATTAATAACCTGACCGGTTCGTTTTACAACGATACTCTGCACGGCAATAGCGGCATCAACATCCTAACGGGTGGAGAAGGGCATGACAAGTTGGCCGGTTTTGGCGGAGCTGACAAGTTGGATGGTGGGAATGGTACAGACACCGTTTATTACCTCTACACGACAGGCCTTACGGTATCCTTAACTGACAAGTTTGATGTCGGCCCAGACGTAACGCAAACAGGCCATGCCGCAGGTGACACCTTTTTTGGCATCGAAAACATATTCGCAACTAATGAAAATGACATCCTGATCGGCAATGAGCTGAACAACAAACTGGAAGGCCGGGTAGGTAATGACATTCTGGAAGGGATGCTCGGTAACGACAACTTAGTCGGTTACACCGGTAGCGACACCGCCAGCTATGCACACGCAACCGAGGCAATCACGGCGTCTCTCGCCAACAATAATGACAACGAGGGCAGTCACGCTGTCGGCGACAGCTATGACAGTATAGAAAACCTGGCCGGATCCACTTTCGGCGACAAACTGATCGGCAGCATTAATAACAACACCCTCACCGGAGGACTCGGCGACGACATCCTTGAGGGTGGTGCTGGTGCCGATGTCCTGATCGGTGGCACTAACACCACCACCGATGCTGGCAACGACACGGTCAGCTACGCCAACGCCAGCAACGGGGTGGTGGTCGATCTCGGCAACACGGGTGATTACGTATACATCGGCGAGGCCATCGGCTCGGCCCACGATGGTGTCACCGTAAACAGTAGTGGTGAGGTCTCCGCTATAGACACCTTCTACGGCATCGAGAACATCATTGGCTCGGCGCTCGGCGACACCTTGGTTGGCGATTCGGGAGACAACATCATCAACGGTGGTGCTGGGCGAGACGTTATTAGAGGTGGCAACCCCAACGATGGCGATACTGGCTTTGATATCGCCAGTTACGAAGGAAGCTCCGGACCGGTGACAGTTGACCTGTCTCTGGCAGGCCCCCAGGATACTGAGAACGCAGGTTTTGACGAACTGTATGACATCGAAGGCCTGATCGGCTCCAGTCACGGTGACAGCTTGTCGGGCGATAGCGGTAACAACTCAATCGCTGGCGGCGATGGCAACGACACCATCTACGCTAACCTGGGCAGTGACACTGTGGATGGTGGCGACAACAACGACACTATTCATATCTCAACCGATCCCGGCAACCAGCCAACAACTATTGACGGTGGTGCTGATGATGGTGACATCGAAGAAGCTGCTATTGGAGACTCTCTCGTTTTAGAAGGTTTGGGCGCTCTTTACGATTTGTCAGATTTAGCTACTTCTGATGCCAGGATCGAAAACATTGAAACACTGAACATCAAAGATGGCGTCAGCACGGAGATTACACTTTCCAGCGCGGATATACAAAATATGGTAGATGATCCTCTCCTCTCTGAGCTGACTATTCTCGCGGATAGCGGGGATTCGTTGGTCATTGCCCTAGATGCAGGTGAGGATACTGACGTCCCAGTCCCGTTCATTACTCCTGGTGCTGATGGGGATTATACCATCTCTGTTGGCGTCGTGGATGTTGCGGTGATCCACTGGGATGTTGTCGCTTAATTCACAAACCTGTCCCAGTTGCAGATAAACTGAAGACAGGGCATCTCGGCTTCGAGTTGCCCTGTATTCAATGACGAGACTTTTTAGATGACTGATGCCTCTCAACCGTTACCCCCAAACGATTCCAGTGAAAGACTGGATGGCCCAGCTGTACTGACAGCTGTCGCCGCTCTGTGCGCTCCTGACCATGTGGTCACGGCACTAATGCAAAAGGGGCTCTTGCGACTGGTTTCCTCCGATAATTGGTCAGAGGAAATTGTGCGCCTGGAGCGCCTGGGCCTTTCCTCTCAATATTTTGTCGGGTTGCTTCCCGATGCTTTGAACATTCCCGGAACGCTTGTCTTGCTGCGCGACGAAAAAAGTGGCTTTAAGCTTTTGTCTCACATGGAGCAGCGTTGGCAATTTCTGGATAAAGACGGTGCTCCAATATCAGAAGAGCTTCAGATTGAAGGTGCCGGCGAGATTGAAGCGGTCGTGTTGAGCATGCCGCAGACCGTTGATCGCTCTGGCGGCTTTGCTTCGCTGAAGGCGCTGTGGCCGGAGCTCCGTGCGGCCTGGGCAGAAGTTGGGATTGCCAGCCTGTTTGTAAACTCCGGGCAATTGCTGTTGCCGATCTTTGCACTGCTGATATACGACAAAATCGCCCTGAATGGCCTGTTTGAGACGCTCTGGGCGCTGGTTTTCGGGATGGGGCTTTATCTTGTCACTGATGCCGGAATGCGGCTGGTGCGTAGCTGGGCCACGGAGCGTATCAGTGTCGATCAGACGCTGCGAAGCGATGAAAAGATCTGGTCAGAGTTGGTCGCACAAGTTGACCTTCCCGCCGGTGGCTTCCCACGTTTTTTGTCAAACTACCGTGACCTGACACTCTCGCGGGATTTTGTTTCTTCCAGCTACCTGTTGTCGATTGCAGACATCCCCTTTCTCTTTCTTTACCTGGGGGTTATTGGCTTCATCTCCTGGCCACTGATGATTGCCGCAATAGTGCTGGTTCTGCTTTTTTCGGGGGTCGGGTTCGTGCTGTACTCGCGGCAAAAAAGGCTAAACAAAGAAGCTGAAGAAAAAAATACCCGTAAACTGGCGTTTATGGGTGAAGCTCTGGGGTGCCTTGATGTTGTTCGCACTACTCCTGGCTCGGGATCTTTCCTGCGTGGCTGGCGTGTGTTGGCGGATGAATCGACAAATTTCGACACGAAAAGACACTTGGCGACACAGCATATGGGGATGCTCTCCACGGCGATACAAACAATTACAACTGTGGTTGTTTTGACCACCGGAGTCTATCTGATTAACGCTCAACTTATGAGTATAGGCAAGCTCATCGCATGTAACCTGCTTGCGGGTCGCGCTATGGCGTTGGTCGCCTCGTTGTTTGCGGTAACGGGAAAGTGGCAGGACTTTAAGCGTGCGGCAGCAAGAATGGAGACCAGTCTGGAGGCTGTTGATGAGCGAGAATGCACTCCACGTCCAGATATTGATGGCAATATTGCGGTTATAGGGCTGGGTAAACATTATGAGGATCGCCCGCCTGCGCTTGAGACGGTGTCATTTTCTCTTTCGCCCGGTGAGCGAATTGCCTTGCTGGGACGACCTGGTGCCGGCAAATCAACCCTGTTGCGATGTCTTAGTGGACTCTGTGGCCCGGATACGGGGCAAATTCTGATTGATGGTCTGGCGTTGGACGATATCTCACGCTTTGATCGGGTTAAGTGGATGGCCTATAAAGCACAAGACCCCGCAGTTTTTGCTGGGACGCTGGAGGACAACCTGCGTATCTCCGGGTGTACCGACAGTGAGCGGTTTACTGCGGCTATCTGGGCCTCAGGCCTTGAGACTGAATTCAAGAGTGGCCGGATGTCGCTGGGAATGCAACTGGATGAACGCGGCAATAATCTTTCAGGGGGACAACGTCAGAAGGTGGCGCTGGCAAGAGTCTTTGCTCAACCGAGCCGGATTCTGCTTCTGGATGAGCCAACTTTGGGGCTTGATCCTGAAAGTGAGCGGATGCTGGCTGAGCGGCTCCCTAAAATCCTCGATAGCTCTGCAGTACTTATTATGACCACACACAGCCCTATCATGCTGGCAATGGTCCAGCGCATTATTGCTCTTGATGGTGGAAAAATTGTCGCCGATGGTCCCCGCGAAAAACTGGTAACTCTGCCCTCTAAAAATGCACAGAGTGCTTAACCGCATAAGGCCGGGTCGTGTTGGCAGACATTAAAAAGAAGAGGGGCCCCGCTTTAATGCGGGGCCCCTCTTTTCGCTATTGCGTCGGTGGTAAGTTTAAGCCTTATTCCGTTTCAGTCGCTGACGTCCATGGCGTTGCCTTGTTCCAACCTTCTCCAACACCCGTGCTGGCACCGCTACGATATTCTGAGGTGTTTGCCGGGTTGGGGTTGATCCGGGCAAGTCTGTGGCAGTTTTGCGAGCTGGTCCATTGCGAAAGTTCGGTGTTCTGGTTATTGGTGCCGCCAGACGTGTTCAGCTGAAACTGGTTGTCCCAAGTGTTGTGCTTGGTGTCCAGGCAGTTGGTGATCATTAACTTGGGCAAGCGTGAAGCGTGGGGGCTATGACACTTGCTACAAGAAAATTGATGGTAACTGTCGGTCGTGGACGAATCAACGGTCACACCCCAAAGGTAAGAGTCCCACAAGAAATTCTGATTAGGTGAGAGTGCCGGGTCATAGCCAAAACCCAAACTCCCCCGGAAACCCAGGTCACACAGTTCTCCGGGGCCGTTTCCAGCAACAATGGTTCCTGGTCTGTTCCCGTCACACCCATAGGTCGTACTATCTTGGATAAAATCGACGTAATTCATCGGTGGGTTGTTGTCAAACCAGGTGGTGGCACCACGAACGCCAAAAACGTTAAAGGCGTTTGGACTGGTGGCTCCTGTGCCACCTTTGACCGCGTTGGCGTGCCCATTTGTTCCGAGCCAGAGGGCCTCACCGGTTTTCTGGTCCATATTATCAATCTTTCCAGCTGTCGTTGCTTGTCCGTTCATATGGCAAAGGAAGCAGAGTCCGGCAAAGTCTGCCGTTGCCCAACCACTGGTTGGATTGAGCGCAGGTGTGCCATTGCTGGTTGTCGTTGCTGACATGGGTACGACATTGTTCTCGTCAACCCAGAATCCGCCCAGGTATCTCTGGTTTGGATGGGCACGAGGCACTGCGCCCCAGGCGGCTGTTTTGTTTGCTTGGTTGGTTTGTGAAATGCTCGGGAAATAGGTCGTGCCTGCAAAGCTGCTGCGCGGCGCTCCATCTTCTTCGTAGGGGTTCCCTTTCCAGGTTCCACGCAGATATGGCTTGCCGCTCGCGGTATCATTCGGTGCGGCCGCCAGTTCGTGAACATCGTGACAGTAGGAACAGCGAATGGAGGCAACTGTATTCACCGATTCCATGTGGCTGTAGGCAGAACCTGACAGTGCAGTGTCGGTGACTGTAGGATTCGCTGTGTGGGTTGATTGAATGCTCCCTGTTTTGTACGCAAACTCGCTGTGAGCACTCGACCAGGTTGCTGTGGTCCAGTTCGAGCTACTCAGGGTCCCATAATTATAGGGACTGTTGCCTGTGGAAGACTGCGTGTTCGTCTCCCACTCAGAGACCCCATAGAGGTTGTGGCAGTTCCAGCATATTTGTGCTTCTGTTGCTCCGGGGGCAACAGCGCTCCCCAGCGAGATACCATCGTGCCCCTCCGTGATGTAATTAATCCCAACCTGGGAATTATTTGGCACCTGTACGTTGCCAGAGAGGTGACCGGAATGGCAGTCGCCGCAAGTGAAGGTTATCCCCTTGCTGGCAGCAATAGCGTTGGTGGAATGCGTGCTGAAAAGGCTTACGCCCCGAGCGATCGGAACTCCGGCACCGATGGCTCCATCATGACAGCCTGAAGCCGTGCAGTCGGGCTTGGGAAAACCCTCACTGTGACCATGACATAGCGTGCAATCGTTGCCCGCGTTGTGGTAGGGGGTGTGACAGACTTCGCAGGGGCCAAAAACCGCAGGATCAGCAATGTTGAAGTCGTTGGGGCCGGTGAAGCTGACCACGTTGTAGTTGAGCCCAACCGTCGCTGGCAATTCTTTGCGAATAGCGGGAGAGGAAAACGACTCAAAAAAGTTTTCTCCATCTCTTCGATATCCGACCAGCTTGATGTTGCTCCCCCGGCTGGAATGAGCATCATGGCACTCCCGACAGGTGACATAGCCCGTTTGGTTGGATGCAAGGCCCAGTGGGTTGTGGACTTCCGCAGCGGATGTATCGTTAATTGAGACTGTATGACAGGAAAGACAGACCAGTTCGGAAGTCTCAGCGCTTAATAGAGCGTAGCCGGGACCGCCGTGAAGGCTATGACAGAAGGAACACTGATGATCCGCAAGCAGGGCTTCTGCTTGGTCGAGTGTGCCCGTCCCCAGAAGGATGGTGCTTGCGAAGATCAGAACCGCGAGTGTTTTCTTGATTTTCATGGCAGATCTCCTTGGCGAACAACTTGTCGAAAAATCAGTGAGCTGGTTACTGCCTTGACAGCTCAAAAGGCTAATAAGGTTGCGTCAGCGTTAAAATAGTGACCCGTGCATTCCGGTTGTCAGCGACGAACAGGTTTTGTCCGGCAGTATCCAGAATGACATCCATCGGTAACAGTAAATGGTCGGCGCTTGAGCCTTTACAGCCAAAAGCAGCTGTTTTTACGCCCGTTGCACGATCGAATTCAAAAATCTGGGAGTGCATGCTGTCAGCGAGGTAAAGTTTGCCGTTAGCCAACGCCAGACCCTGTGGTCGTGAAAAAAGGTTTTCTCCGGAGATGACACCTGCCGGACTCCCCGCCAAATCAAATATCTTGATTGAAGAGGAAAACCCCAGGTTGTTTCCACTGGTGTCTCCCGTCACCTGATCGCCGTAATCGGAAATGTAAACTGCATCGGAGGCGGCATCAACGGCAATCCCTTTGGGGTTCATGAGGTTGCCAAGGCCGAAGCTGCGCACCAGTTGACCATCGGTATTGAGAACCTTGATCTCCTTGGAGATGCCATCAACCACAAACAGTAGGTTCAACTCTTGAACAAAGACCATGTCGAGGGCCTGGATGCCATTCTCCTCGACCCGGTGCTGCCCGAGTAAGAGCAATGAACCTTTTTTGTCCTGATAGTAGATGTCAATAGTTCGTGCACTGTCGTTGCCGACAAAATAATAAGCGCTGCTGAGCTTCCCTTTTTTCTTGAAGTTTGCATTAATGGCGATACTTAACGGCTTACCCAGAGTTTCGATGAATGGTGTCAGTACGCCTGCGGAGTCAAACCAGGAGAGGGTCTTACGGGAATAATCGGCAACCAGGGAAGTCTGCTCATCAAAGCGGGCAAGGCGCACCGGCGAACCCAACGGCCCCGGTATGATGATCAAAGGGTCATCGACCGGACAGCTGGCTTCGTCACCGCCGCCACCGCCACCCCAGTCCAGGCCTCCAGCATAGGTTGATACCGCAAAAAACAAAAACAGGAATCCGACAACGAGGGGCAGGGCAATCTTCCCGAAAGGAACAACACCAGCTTTTGCCATAACAAACCTCCTCGAAGCCCCGGCACTCCCAATGACTCGTGTCGCACGGGGGACTGTGAGACTGAGAAAAATTAACTCATTGATGCTGTCTGACCAACAAGTTCTAGTCTTGTTGCAGGGGGTCAGCCCGCTAAGTCACTCAGAACTGCCTGGCTTCTTGTTGAAACTTATTATGCCGGTGTCATTTCAGATGGCAGGCACGACACAGAGCGCTACGGTCATTGTCGATGGTTGTCGGCTGTCCCTCGTGAGGGACCGCACCATGGCAAGTGACGCAGGTGATCTTGTCCTTGTAGAGAATTGTTTCAGAAGGAAGGTCGCTTCTGGGGCGCAACTCCTTGTTTAGTGCCGACATCTCTGTATAGGAAGAATTGAAATTATGGTTGCCGCAGAAGGAGTCATGCTCCAGTTGGCAGAGCCCTGCATGATCTTTATTGGAGTCATTATGACAGGACAGGCACTCAGTGGAGACCTGGTCGAGTCCCGATTCCTTTACGGTTACAGGCTCTACTGCCGCGTTTGCAGCCACAGGGTTGACGGTGATCGTCAGCAATAGGAAACAGACGAGACTGTAAAAGTTCAGCAGAGGCATTGGCTTCTCCCGTTAAAGGAATCCAGGCAAGTAACTCTGAAATTTTAACATAACGACTTTGAAAGTCTATGGTGGGTGAACCCGTGGTCTATGGTATCTATGCTGATACCAGAGAGTATTTTGGGTGCTGTTTGCTTTTGATGAGTGTGGGGCTGTTTTGTTGGCGGGAGTAGATGGGAGATTAACTACTCCCGCTATGATTTTGTAACTGCTTGAAATCGTTTAGTAATATTTTACGAAAAATCTTCGTTTTTGTCGTTTTCGTGCTCCGTGTGTAGCAAGTTTTCTAGCAGATATTTTCTAGTATTGCAAATATTTGATACTTACTGTTCCAGCAACTTTCTCGATAAGCTATGCAGCTCTGAGTTCGCGAGTGCAACTACCTTCTTTTTAACCGTACGGGAGTAGTATTCCTGCTCCGTCTTGGTCAATAGTTCCCCTTCCAGCTTTTTCTTGAATAGCTCTTTCTGTTTCGGTGAGAACACCTGGGAGAGGGCATGCTCTAGAGAAAACTCTTCGTAGCGGTCCTTGCGCCTCCGATCTCTCTCAACCTTCTGCTCATAATAAAGCTCAAACAGACCTCTGACCCGCTCCGGATCAAACTCGTCATCGGCCCAATTTGGTGTTTGGTCGTGGGCCAAGGTCTTCCGCCAGGATTTCATATAGTTCTTGTCCTCATCGGAAAACGTTTTCTTTAGCTTGCTCAGCCATGAAAATGACAAGTGATAATAAGAATAGACGGCTGCCGATAGTAAGACGAGACGGTGGTACCGTTTCTTGAGTTCATCTGTTGGAAGTTGCCGTTCAACTTGCTCAGAGGCAAACTGGTAGCCTTCTCCTGCATTGGCAAGAAGGACAGGGAACCCCTCCCAGAGTCGAGTGTCGCCGCTCTTGACCACCTCGGCCAGGGTTTCATTTACGTCCAGCTCTTCGCTCGGTTCGAACATCGGGAAGCCGAGCTTTGATAGGCTTTTGAGGAACTTGTCGTCAGTCATTTTATTCACCCTCCCGCAGTAGTTCCAGGAAGTGGTCTATGTTTGGCCTTAAACGTTCTTCCGCGACATCGTAGATGACCATCTCGTGGAAGTGTGCAGTAAGTCTTTCAAGGTCCAGTTCGTCCTTATGGGCTGTTGCCAGCATTACGCAGTCTTCAAAGTCGACCCTGGTGCCGCGCATCAGTTTGCTTGTAATTAGGTCGTAATCATTCAGAATGCCGATGTAAAGATGTGAAAATTCTTTCAGGACACTGTTTCGGCCTTCCTCCAGTGGGGAGAGTAGCAGTCCCGTCGTATGGATATTGTTCCCCCGGAATATGTCGAAGTGAAAGATTTCACCTTTTCGCTGCCAACCCTGACCCCTTAGCCTGCGTGTAACCCATTACTGGTAATTGCTTCATCAGGTAGCTGTGTTCCCGGGTGTCAGGTACCATGAAGTCAACATCTTTGGTGGATTCCTTTACTCCCAATAACGTCATGGCGGTACCACCGCAGGCGATCAGGTGGACTTTTCGCTTGAGAATGCGATTCCACGCTCGCATGTGATCGAGAAGTTCGTTTTTGTCTAGCCTATATTCATTTTGTACCATTAAACACAATTCATTGTATTGATTCGTACAATAATTTGTATTTATTTATACAAGTGTGTGTTTTGTTTGTCAAGTGGTGTGAAAATTGACCCAAAGGGTGTGCTCCGCCCCGTATGGACGGGGTCGGGCGCTGTTGGACAGCAGACACAAAGAAACCCGTTTGTTTACGGGTTCTCGGTGTTTCATTGGATTGTTAATGGCGGGAGTAGATGAGGATCGAACTCACCAGAGACGGGATACGCCTCCCATCGGTTTTGAAGACCGAGCGCGCCACCAGGCTACGAACTACTCCCTCGGATATGTCTTGTGTGCGTTATGTGACAAAGTTATGGCCGAATGATGCTGTCTGCTTCTGACAGGGCGTTGACCAACTCAAGCATGTTGGAGATTCTTCCTACTGTAAGGGAGTCCTTTAATTCAAAGTACTCCAGGCAGAGGCCGCAAGATGCAATGTCAACGCCTTCATCGGCCAACTTTTGCAAAGGCTCTATGACATCTGACCCGCCAACGGTTAGTCTGACGCCATTGTTGACGAAGTAAACGGCATCCGGTGTCGAATCGCCCTCGGTTAAGGTGAAGATGAAATTTTTCATCAGGATCTGGCCCAGTTTGGGATCGCCATGACCCATCTCGTCAGAACTGATATAGACGATGGAGGCTCCTGATTTTTTTGACGTGCTGGGCAAATTCTCAACGATTTTGGTCGGGGTCAGTTCCAATTCAAAGCTGCCGTCGTTGTCGCTGATGCTGACAGTGTATCCCAGGTTCGTTGCCATTCTGGAGATGTTGTCTCTGGCGGCGAAGTCGTCAACGATCACCTTGAAGGTGCTGGTCGGTTCAGACAGAATCATTTTTCGCGCTTGAATGACTGGTTGCGGACATTGTTGGCCGCGACAATCGAGCTTTTCCATGGAACCTCCTTGCAAAACCTCATTATTATAGTCGGAATATCAAATGTTGACAATAGCTATAAGCGATTTCTCGTCCGGTCTTTTGTCTCAGGGACGTTCAGCTTTTTCTTAGCCTCTTGCTGGCTGAGTCCGCTTGACTCATGGTGGCCTCACCTTTACACTCATCGTCATCAGAACGTTTTCACTTAACTTTAAGGATGTTGTCAGCCATGCGGCGTAAGACCAGAACCATACAGATCGGTGCTGTTGCTGTTGGCGGTGATGCTTTGGTGTCGGTGCAGTCGATGTGCAACACCGATACCCGTGATGTTGCTGCAACGCTCTCTCAGATTGAAGCCCTGACCGAGGCTGGTTGTGAGATTGTCCGTTGTGCTGTCCCTGATGAAGAGGCGGCACGGGCGTTGCGGGCCATTTGCGCAAAGAGTCGAATTCCGCTGATCGCTGACATTCATTTCGATTACCGTCTGGCGCTGGCTTCACTTGAAGCCGGAGTCGCAGGCTTGCGGCTGAATCCGGGCAACATTGGCGAGCGATGGAAGGTGGAAGAGGTGGTGCGAAGCTGCGCCGAGCGTTCCGTGCCGATCCGGATCGGCGTCAATGCTGGTTCTCTTGAAAAGGAACTGCTTGCGAAGTACGGACATCCGACCGCGCACGCGATGGTGGAGAGTGCCCTCGGCCATGTGCGAATTTTGGAAGAGTTGAATTATCAACAGATCAAAATCAGCCTCAAGGCTTCCGATGTCCGTCGAACCGTGGCGGCTTATCGATTGCTGGCTAAGCAAGTCGATTACCCGTTACACATCGGCGTGACTGAAGCCGGGACCACCTGGAGCGGTACGATCAAGAGCGCCATCGGCATCGGTGCGCTGCTGTATGATGGCATCGGTGATACCTTGCGCGTTTCCTTGACCGGTGACCCGGTGGAGGAGGTTCGGGTCGGTTGGGAAATTCTTAAAAGCCTCGAATTGCGCGAGCGGGGTCCGGTCTTTATCAGTTGCCCGACGTGCGGTCGCTGCCAGATCGATCTGATTGAGGTGGCCGAAGAGGTGGAGCGTCGGCTTCACGACCTGCCGCATAAGATCACCATAGCGGTGATGGGGTGCGTGGTTAACGGTCCGGGTGAGGCCAGAGAGGCGGATATCGGCATTGCCGGTGGAAAGGGTCAGGGACTGCTCTTTCGCAAGGGGGAGGTGGTTCGCAAAGTGCCTCAGGCGGAACTGGCTGATGCCTTGGTCGATGAGGCTTGGCAATTGGCAAAAGAGCTTGAGGCTGTAGACGATTAATAATCCCCTGTCGATTGCGTTCCTGCCCTTGCAATCACCCCGCAAATAGGCTAATTTCTAAGGCCGTCCTCGCGTTGCGTTGGCGGCATCCCTATATTCATATCGAGGTTTTTAATGCGTTATTCTCAGTACCTTCTGCCGACTCTGAAAGAGACTCCCGGTGACGCTGAAGTCATCAGTCATCAACTTATGGCGCGCGCGGGGATGATCCGCAAGGTGGCGGCCGGTATTTATGATTACCTGCCGCTCGGCTTGCGGGTGATTCGCAAGGTTGAGAACATTGTCCGCGAGGAGATGAACCGGGCTGGTGCGATCGAACTTCTGATGCCCTCCGTGGTGCCCGCTGACCTCTGGGAGGAGACCGGCCGCTGGCAGCAGTATGGCAAGGAACTTTTGCGGATCAAGGATCGCAAGGATACGGAGTTTTGTTTTGGTCCCACGCATGAGGAGGTGGTGACCGAGATCGTGCGAGGTACGGTCAACTCCTATCGTCAGCTGCCGATAAATCTCTATCAGATCCAGACCAAGTTCCGTGACGAAATCAGGCCGCGTTTTGGCTTGATGCGCGGTCGCGAATTCATCATGAAGGATGCCTACTCCTTTGATCTTGATGATGCCGGTGCCAGCGCCTCTTACGAAAAAATGTACCAGGCCTACCGCCGTATTTTTGAGCGCTGCGGCCTCAAGTTCCGGGCGGTGGAAGCAGATACCGGTAATATCGGCGGCAGCTCTTCGCACGAATTCATGGTGCTGGCCGAGACCGGTGAAGATGATATTGTTTCCTGCGATGCTTGTGAGTACGCGGCCAATGTTGAGAAGGCCGAGCTACGGCCATCAACCACGCTCGCGTCAGCAACCCAGCCTCTGGTTGAAGTCGATACCCCCAACCGTAAAACCATCGAAGAAGTCTCCGCGTTTTTGAAGGTCGCTGCAACACAGACCGTCAAGACTCTGATCGTGCAGAACGAGCGCAAAGAGACTCTGGCGGTGTTGCTGCGCGGCGATCACGACCTGAATGAAATCAAACTCTGTCGTCTGCTTGATTGCAACGAGATTGAAATGGCCAGCGAGGAGACCGTGCAGGCTGTGACCGGCGCACCCAGTGGTTTTGCCGGGCCGGTCGGACTCAAGGTTCGAATTATCGCAGATCAAGAAGTGCAGGGCTTAAGCGATTATGTGATCGGCGCCAACGCTTTGGATACGCATTTTGTCGGTGCCAATCATGGACGAGATTTCGCAGTCGAGACTTTTGCCGATCTTCGCCAAGCGCAGGCCGGTGATTCTTGCCCGCGTTGCGAGGGTGCGCTGGAAGTTTGGCGCGGAATCGAGGTCGGCCATGTCTTTAAACTTGGGACCAAGTACTCTGAGGCCATGGGTGCCACGGTGCTTGATGACCAGGGCCAGGATCGGACTTTGGTGATGGGTTGCTACGGCATCGGGGTCGGGCGAACGGCGGCTGCTGCCATTGAACAAAATCATGATGCCAACGGGATCATCTGGCCGATGCCGCTGGCGCCGTTCCAGATTATCATTTCGGTCTTGAACCCCAATGCTGCTGAGGTGCTTGAGGCCGGAGAAACGCTTTATGCGCAACTGCTTGAGCGGGGGATCGAAGTGCTGCTGGATGATCGTGACGAACGCCCTGGCAGCAAGTTCAAAGACGCTGATTTGCTTGGAATCCCGTTGCGGGTCACTGTTGGGGCCAGAGGCTTGAAGGAACAGTGCTACGAACTTCAGAACCGGCGCAGCGGCGAACGTGCTATGTTGCCGATGGTTGAGGCCGCGACGCAGTTGGCAGCGCAGGTGCATAGCGCTCTGAATGCTGAGGCCGGGGGGTAAGTCTGATGAGTGAGATCCGCATGGAAAAAGGTGGTCGCCTGACCTTACCGACCCAGGTGACGAAGCTATTGGGCGATGTCCCCTTGGCGCCGTCTTCCTGCTCCAAACAGCACCTGCTGTTGGATGCCACCGGGCCCGGTGAGAAGGTGCATATGGCCGGTGTCCTTGGCGATGTCTGCATTGTTGACTTGCTTTCTTTTTTTAATATGTTCCGCAAGTCGGGCCTGCTCAGTTTCGGTCTGGCCGGTGGGGACAAGACTCTTTACTTTCAGAACGGTGAGATTGTTTACGCGACCAGTTCTTTCCCCGAAGAGGATATCGGCGAGGTGCTCTACAGCCTTGGTAAGTTTGATCGCGAGATTCTGCAGGGCGCGCGACAGTTCGCCAACGGCGATATTCCGCTCGGCAAGATTCTGGTTGAGCAAAACATCATCACGGCCAAGGATCTCTGGGCGGCCACCAGGAATCAGGTCGAGATTGTTGTCTACAACCTTTTTGCCTTTCATGAAGGGTCCTTTGTCTACGTCGATAAAATCCTTGAAGAAGCCCAGATTGTCAGACTGTCGATGACGACCCAGAACCTGATCATGGAAGGTTTGCGCCGGGTCGATGAGCGGGCAGTCTACATGCAGAAGGTCAAGTCGCTGGATGCGATTCCGGTCGCTACCGGTAAGGTTCCTAACGATCTGGACAGTGTGTCCCAGAAGATGGTGGCCCTGATTCAGGCCGGGGTCAGTAATGTCCAGGAGCTGTTGCGACGTTCCGGTTCTGGTGAGTTTGATGCTCTGCGTCTGTTGAGTACCCTGGTTGAACGGCGAGTCGTCACCATGGAAGAGGCACCGACGGTTGCGGTCGAGGGGGTGCTGGGCGAGGTGGTGACCATCTTCAACGGCGCATTGGTTGCCATGCATCGGGTGGTTTCGGCTAAAAATCCACAATTCCGCGAAGAGGTCTCCCGCTTCTTGCGCGATCTGCCACAGCCCTTTTCCTATGTTTTCAGGCAGACTGTTCTTAAAGAAGATGGTTCGATTGATGGTGGTCGTGTGCTGGCCAATCTGGCCGGATTGGAAGAGGGTGACAAGTTGCGCCTGCTCTCTGATTCGCTGAGTGAACTTGTTTACATGGAATGTATTACCGCGCGACGTGAACTGGGTGCGACTGAATCTGCGGAACTGATCAAGCGGGTGACGGAAGTGTCGCAACGGGTTCAGGTTCTGATAGGAAAACGTGATGATGAATGATACGAAGAAAAGACTTATTTTCGCCCTTGATGTTGATAATCTGGAAGATGCGCGCAACTGGGTTGAGCGTCTGCAAGGTCAGGTCGGGCTGTTCAAGGTGGGTAAGCAACTCTTTACCAAATGCGGTCCAGAAATTGTGCATTTGGTGCAGGGTGGCGGTGGTGAAGTCTTTCTCGACCTGAAGTACCACGACATTCCCAATACCGTCGCCATGGCTGGCCTCGAAGCCCTGCGCCTCGGGGTGCGGATGTTCAATGTCCATGCCCTCGGTGGTTTTGAAATGATGGCCAAGCTGGTTGCCGAAGTCGATGCGGTCTGTCCGCGCGGCAATCCTGACCGTCCCTTGTTGCTGGCGGTGACGATTCTGACGTCTTCTAACGACGAAACCCTGCAGGCCATCGGTATCGATCGGCCGGTTGCCGAGATGGTGCCGCGTCTGGCTAAACTGGCCAAAGATGCCGGGATGGACGGGGTGGTGGCTTCACCGAAAGAAGTTGGCTTGATCCGTGAGGTCTGCGGCGATGATTTCCTGATCGTGACTCCCGGGGTGCGCCCGAGTTTTGCCTCTCAAGATGACCAGAAACGCGTGACTACTCCTGGTGATGCTTTGCGAGCCGGGGCTGATTACCTGGTCATTGGTCGTCCGATCTCCGCTGCCGCTGACCCGGCTGGGGCTGCACAACTGATTCTGGATGAAATGCAGGAAGCTCTGGAGCGTTAGACCGTTTCTCGATCTTGAACCCGGCGGCAATGTCATCCTCAATCAGTTAGTACCGGGCGATTTTAGCTAACTTGCTTTCTTTGCCGAGGCTTGGTTCCGCTCTGGCCTCCGAGCCCCAAGGTAAAACGCCTTCCCCATCAACCATGCGGCCTCCGCCTTGCGTCCATTCTTGGCGAAGTTGAGGCCCAATTCCCGATATACCGCTTCCACCATGACTCCAGAAGGTCCGAGGTTGACCAAGGGGATGGACACCTCCCCGGCAGCTTCGTTCAGCGCTTTAATGTTCTGCTCCTGAAATTTTCCCAGCGTTTTTTCTCCGAGAGTATAACGCGCCGAATATTCAAGGACCGGTCGATCGTCGGTATTAAGCGCGGCGCCGAAAGAGAGCGTTTTTAGGGCTGTTTCGGTATATAGAAAATGTTTGGCCAGTAGCTCTCCTGGCGATTCTATTCCGATCGCATGGAGAGCTTCTGCAATCCCTGGTTGCCCCATCCTCTGTCGCAGTTGCATGTAATCAAACTTCAGCGGCTGCTGAGCCCCGACCAGAATCAGATCCGAATCGACGATGAAGGCGACCGCCCGCGGGAAGCTATGGAGAAAGGTGTTGCAAGCGATGCGAAGATTTTCTGTGGTCATATCGTAAAGCCCGATCCACTGGCAGAAAAAACCATCCTGCTTCAGTTTGCTAGCCGCCAAGGCGTAGAAATCGGCGGTAAACAGGTTGGCATTGCCGCTTTGCCAGGGGTTAGATGGCTCGGAGACGATCACGTCGTAACTTCCTCGATGGGTCAGTAGATGGTTGCGTCCATCCTCCATCTGGAGTCTCACTTTGGGGTGGGCCAGCGCCCCCTTGTTAGCATGCCTGAAATAGGTCTCCGCTTTGACCACTTCCGGGGAGATCTCGACGCAGTCAATCCTTTCGACCGGGTGATCACTCATCCCTCGCAAGGTAATGCCGGTGCCGAGTCCGATTACCATCACTTCCAGCGGCCTTGGATGCAACAGTAACGGTAGTTGACCCACCAGAATCTGGGTGTTCATGTCGGCGCCGGTACTGCCGTCTGATTTGCCATTAACAGCAAAAATTCGATGTTTACCGCTACTGCTGTTGTAGACCGCTACTGTTGTTTCCGTCCCGACGAAGACTTTAAGCAGTTTTTTGCTTTTTACCACTTTACCGAGTCCACCGCGTATCTCGTAGCGCGGGGCATAGTAGTACACCCCACTGTTCATCAGTCGCTGGTCCCAGGATTCAGGCAACAGCACAAGCAGCAAGGTGACTGCTGACCCGGCAAGGATAAAGCCGGCGGCACGCCAGCGGAACCTGCTTCGCAAATAGAGAATCAGGGCAAGCAGCAAGTTAAGGATCGCCAGTAATCTGAAACTGCCAAACAGTCCGAGCCACGGAATCAGTCCGAATCCAGCGGCCAGCGAGCCAATAACCGCTCCAAAAGTATTATGCAGGACGACCAACCCGACGCCCTCTCCGGTTCGGAACTGCCCTGGTGCCAACAGGGCAACCGCTGCCGGGAGCAAGGAACCCGCCAGTATCGTCGGCCCCGCCATGACCGCGAAGACCAGCAGGTAAGAGAACAAGGATAGAAGCCACCAGCGCTCATCCGAAACATTATGCGCGGCCTGAAACAGGTAGGGCAGTCGGTCATAGAAGGGGGCCGTAACCAGTATCGACAGCCCCATCAGGGTGGTCAGGACAACGAACAGCTTTTTGACATTGGTCTCAGGGCGCAATCTGCGGGCGAAAATACTGCCGCCCAGAGCTATCCCCACCAGGTAGGCGCTGAGCATCAGTGAGAAGGCATAACTGGTGTTGCCGAGAAACAGGAGCAGTACTCGGGTCCAGAGAATTTCATAAGCCAGGGCGAAGGCCCCGATCATCGCAATAGAGAAGAGCAATAGCCGATGCCCTGGAATAAGCGATGGCAGTTGCTTTCGGTTCAGGAACTCCACACGCGTCCCTGCCGACAATCGGGTATTGCGTGAAAGCGTCAGGGCGGCGGCGCCTATCAGCAGATTGAGCAGAATAGCCAACAAGCCTGTTTGCGACATGCCCAGGCGCGGGATGAAAATGTAGCCGGTGCCGAAGGCGCCCATGGTTGCCCCCAGAGTGTTAAGGGCATAAAGGCTTCCGATTCGACCATCGACTTCTTTACTCGCAAGGTAACGGCACATCAAGGGAAAGGTGCCGCCTATAAAGACTGCTGGCGGTAGCAACATCAGTATCGAGAAAAATAGGCGGAGGATAAAGAAGTCAGCGTCTCCGGGGTACGCCTGAGACGCTAGTGAGTAGCAACGTTCAGCCAAGGAGAGGGAGATGGGGAAAAGCAGTGCCGATAGCGCAATGCCAAGTTCGAGAAAGCCATAAACTCGCAACGGCTTGTCATGACAGTCGGCACACCTACCTATCAGGTAGCCACCCAGAGCTAGTCCACCCATAAAGGTCGCCGAAACAATACTGACCGCCTGGATCGTTGCCCCAAACGTCAAGGAGAGATACTTGGCCCAGAGGATCTCGTAAACCAGAGCACAGAACCCAGAAAGCCCAAAGATCAGAAAAACCAGCTGTTTCTTCAGCGTAACTGTCATCTGCCCCCCCCCTCAGCCATGCTCAGGCACAACAAGAAAGTTGTGCCTACCGGATAACGATTGATAACAACGCCTAACGAGATAGCACCCTTTACCAAAAACCATTGAGACTATTTTTTACTCATTATGGTATTTATATTAGAGGCTGTCAATGATTGTCGTCCCTTGGCCAAGCTCCAAAGTTTCTACTGCTCGAAGCGAGCTTTGCTGGTATAAAGGCATGTGAAGAGTTTGACATGGTCTTGGGCTTGAGGTAGAAGTGAGAAACGGTCGATTGGGGATCGCATGATTGTCTGGCTGGGTGAATTGGGGCGCTTTCGACGCCGACAAGCCAAAAGTCAATTCCTGTCATATTATCTCATCTGGTAAGTCATCTGGAATGACTTGTCAGCTCTTATTCGTTTTGTCGAGCTGTTAAACCAACAAGCTTAAGCCTGATACTGGTTCCTGAGGCTGACCGCTGTGAAGATTCAAGGCTCGCCTCTGAAGGTACAAAATCAGGATTCATCGTCGGAGAATAAAAGAAATGTCTATGGTTGATTATATCTACGGTATCCATCCGGTACGAGAGGGGTTGCGCGGTCAGCGTCAGCCCCTTGAACTCTTTGTCGACGAAAAAGGGGCTGGGCAGAGGATTGACGAACTGCTGGTCATAGCGCGTGAACGCGGGGTGCCAGTCAGGCAGCGGAAGCGCCAGGATCTGGATCGTCTGGCCGGTCAGCCACATCATCAGGGTGTGGTCTTGAGTATGGAGCCTTTTCCGTACACCGAGTTCGAGGATCTGCTTGCTAGCTGGCAGAATTCCGGCGAGACCGGTTTCTTTGTCTTGCTCGACGGTATTACCGATCCGCATAATCTCGGCGCGATCTTGCGTAATGCTGATGCTGCCGGTTGCCAGGGAGTTATCCTGCCAAAAGACCGAAGCTGCGGTGTTACCAATGTGGTTGATCGCGCTTCTGCCGGGGCGGTGGAACATTTGGCGGTCTGTCAGGTGACTAACCTGGCTCGCACCCTCCAGCAACTGCAAAAAGCCGGTTTCTGGGTTTACGGACTGGCTGCCGGGGAGGGCGCAAAGCCTCTATTTGCTTCTGACCTCTCTGGTAACCTTGCATTGGTCGTTGGCAGTGAAGGCGAAGGTCTGCGCCACCGCACCCGTGAGCTCTGCGACGGTTTGCTGGAGATTCCGATGATCGGCGAGGTGGCTTCCCTGAACGCGGCCTCGGCGAGTGCGGTTGCTTTGTTCGAAGTCGTGCGGCAACGATTGGCGGTGTCTGAAGCGTGAGGTTCTTTTGTTCCCTCAGTAAAGGAGTGAACATTGAAACAGCCAGAAGTGATTATACAGACAGACGATGTGAAGGTCAGGGTTATGCCTTTGTCTCCAGGTGAAATCACTCCGATGCATTACCACTCGGTGGTGACTGATAACATCTTTTGTCTTTCTGGGTTGATTTCAATCCGTTTGAAGGATGGCGGAAAAGAGGTTGTCTTACGTCCCGGCGAACGGTTTGAAATCAAGCCGGGTGTTTTACACGAAGTGATTAACAGTGACAAAAATCAAGCGGCTGAATACCTGCTTGTTCAGGGCGTGGGTCCATATGATTTCCTCACGGATAAATAAGTTGAATGTGAAGAGCTGAAAGGCTTGAATCTGTATTGAACGAAAAGGGGGAGCTGCTGTGGGCTCTTATCCAAAATAGATAACTATACGATTTTCTTTGGAGGGCGCCTTGGGGTGCCCTCTTTTTTGTGGTTTCAACGATGCTTCCTCTCTGCATTTATACAGAAAAGGCTATGAATGTTCCTGGAGAAAGAGTCAATAAAAGCACGTCGGTGTTGCTTGACTTTGCGAGAAAGGATTGGGTAAGGTGCGAACATTAAATTTCAGATGCCGCAAGGCTTTAGCTGAATTCGTGTAAAACTTACGCATTCAGTTAAAAAGGAAACCCGGTGTAAATCCGGGACGGGCCCGCCGCTGTAACCGGGGACGAACGTCGCATGCATGCCACTGGCTCTTAACGGGGTTGGGAAGGCGCGATTAGTAGGACGAACCGGAAGTCAGAAGACCTGTCTGAAAGAAGTAGAGTTGTTGCCCTCGCGGTTGATGGGCAGTTGCTGAAAATTCGCGGATATTACAGGGAATCCCCGGATCAATTTTTATTGACCGGGGATTTTTTTATTTTTTGTCTCCCCGGCCCCTTGTGTCACAGGAGTTAGAAATGTACAGAAGTTTGATGTTGGTGCTGTTGGGTTTGTTGGCGTGTAGCTCTGCTTTTGCGGAAGATACTGAATCGACGTCGTCAGCCATGGGCACGACCGTTATGGATGAAGTTGTCATCACAGCCGGGCGCGTTGTTGAAAAGGTACAAGAGCAGACGATGAGTGTAACGGTCATCAATGCAGAAGAGATTGCCGCCTCACCAGCACGGGATCTTGGTGATTTACTGGCAGAGAAGGGGATCGGCTACATTCATAAAAACCCCGGAGCACTGACCACCGTTGCCATCCGTGGTTTCAGGACCAATACTCAGCTGAGCAATGATCTGCTCGGTGAATTGATGGTTTTGCTCAACGGCAGGCGGTCTGGAACCGGCAACCTGGCTATGATCATGACCCGTGATATTGAGCGAGTTGAAATTGTTCGTGGCCCCGGCGCTGTGCAGTATGGTTCTGCGGCGATGGGTGGTGTTATCAATGTCATTACTCGACAAGGTCATGGGCCTGTAAATGCCGAAGTTTATGGAACCCTGGGTGGTTTCGGCTTTGCCGAAGGGGGAGTCTTGGTTGGTGGCGAGACGGAAAAGTTTGATTTCTCCGGAAGCTTTGCCCGTTCAACTATGGATGACTATACCGTTGCCGGTGGTGACAAATATCGTAATACCGGTTTTGACGCCAAGGAGAGTTATTCATTCAACTTGGGCTATCAGATAGCCGAGAATCATCGCTTTGGTTTGATGCTCAACCGAACAAAAATTGATAAGGTTGGTAACCCCGCTTATCTGATCATGAATGATCTGGATGATTATCGCGATTCCAATTATCAAGCGATTGATTTCTCCTATGCGGGAGAGACGTCCGACAGTTCCTTGGCCTGGGATTTTCGCGTGTTTGAAACGGAGATTCAGGACATCTCTTACGATCCAGTGACCAGTAACCCAGACTTCTATGATAACGGTGGCCGTTCTTTTAAAGCCAAGACTAAGCAGCGTGGTGCACAGGCGCAGGTTGTCCGCGAGTTTGATTCCGTACGTCTTGTGGCTGGTGTTGACTGGTATGATTATGACTCTGAATCTGAGAGCGACTGGTCGCAGAGTCGCTCGAACTTTGAAAATGTAGCTGGATTTATCCTGGCCAAGAGCCGTTTTTTTAAAGATCGCCTGATTGTTGATGCTGGTTTGCGTTACGATTATGTAGAAATAGAACTGATCAAGCCGAATGGAACTACTGAAGACCAAGATAACTGGGTCAGTAGTTTCGGGCTGGCTTATCTGTTGAATGACCACCTGAAAGTAAGGGCTCACTATGGCGAGGCGTTTAAAATGCCGGGCGCTGACCAGTTAGCCGCTGATTACCCATCCTCTGGAACTCAATATCTGGGGAATTCTGATCTCGACCCCGAATCGAGTCGGACCTATGAACTTGGGGTTGAGTACGTGGACCCGGTCTTCAGCGTCAGCCTCGGTTACTTTTTTACCCGTTGGACAGATAAAATTAGCCAGGTCACAGTGTCGACCGAGCCAAAGATTGCTAGTTGGGAAAATGTTGGTAAGGCCGAAATCAGTGGTTTAGAAGCTCAGTTTAGCTCAGATTTTGTCCTTATGGGGCGGAATGACCTTCGTTTCCAGCCCTACTTGAATTTCACTTATTTTGATCGTTATCGTGATCTTGATAACGATCGTGATCTCAGGTACATGAATGAGATGAATGCCTCTTATGGCTTTGGTTTGGAGCTGCCTTACGAACTTTCAGCCCGGCTTAATTTTGCTTATCATGGTCGCAAGTTAATCCAGGACTGGGAAAGTGGTTGGGCTGGTACCGTTATCGAGACAGGTGGCTTCACCATCGCGGACCTGATCTTGAGCAAACAGCTATTCGACTCACGTTGTACGATAAACGCTACGGTTGGTAACTTGTTCGATAAAGAGTACTCCTATGTAAAGGGCTACCCGATGCCGGAACGGAATTACCAGGTCAACGTTAGCTACAGGTTTTAATTAGATAGTGGGCCATCGTCGAGAGCTTCTCTTGGCGATGGCCCATAGGCATTTTATGAAGAGTACAGTCTTCTCATTACTTATAGTTCTTCTCTTGAGCGTTTCCGCACACAGCCGGGAGTTGGTTGATCAGCTTGGGCGCACAGTGCAAATCGCAGAGCCCCTGACTCGGGTGGTGTCGTTGATCCCCAGCCTGACCGAGACCAGCTTCGAGGTGGGGGGCGGTGATGCCCTGGTCGGTGTGACCCGGTTTGCGACCTTTCCCGAGGCGGCAAACCATTTACCGAAGGTTGGCTCTTACGTTGCGCTCGATATTGAAAAGATTGTCAGCTTGCGGCCGCAGCTCTGTTTGGCACTCAAAGACGGGAACCCGAAAGCCACAGTCGATCGGCTAGAGTCTTTGGGGATTCCAGTCTACGCATTCGATCCGAAAACGCTGGAAGAGGTCGTTGGTACGGTGACACGGTTGGGCGAGATCTTTCAGACCGAAGCCGCTGCCGAGCTTTTGCTAGATGGCTACCAACAGCGGCTTGACGCGGTGACCCGTCAACTCGAAGGCGTCATGGAGCGGCCTCGGGTCTTCTTCCAGATCGATTCTCAACCGGTCTTTTCTGCTGGTAATGATACTTTCTTGCACCAATTGTTAACCCGTTCCGGCGCCGTCAACCTGGCGGCCGATCGTAGCGGTTACCCGCGTTACTCCTGGGAAGAGCTATTGGTTATGAAGCCTGAAGTGGTGCTGCTGGCCTCAATGGGCGGAGGCTACTCCGACCAGGAGTTGTTGTCTCACTGGCAGGCCTGG
>JAQYVY010000085.1 GCA_030145195.1 Desulfuromonadales bacterium
GGCCGAAGCCAAGGCCATGGTGCCGCTGGCGTTTGAACTGTCGGAAAAATATGAACTCAACGTGGTGCTGCGACCGACCACCCGGATCTGCCATTCGCGGCAGAACATCACCCCTGAACCGCCGGTCATGCTGGAGCGTACCGCGGATTTTCAGCGTGACCCGACCCGCTGGGCGGCGACTCCGGCTTTTTTACCGCAGCTGCATCGTAAACTAAATAGCTCTCTGGAACAGTTTGCTGCTGAACCTTCAGTGCAGCCGCGCTTAACCGTTGGTGACGGCGGCCGCGCACGCACGGCCCTGGTGGCTTCGGGGATTGCCTATGGCAACCTGGTTGATCTGATCGACGACCTCGATTTAAGCGGACAGGTCGATCTCTTCCAGGTGCTGATGCCTTACCCGCTCAGCCCTGATTTTGTCGCCACCATGCACGCGGATTACGATCGGGTGTTAGTTCTCGAAGAAACCTATCCGGTGATTGAACTGCAACTGGCTCACCCCGGAGCGCTTGGCAAGCAGAGTGGTGCGGTTCCGCGTGAGGGTGAACTGACTCCCGATAGCATGCATCAGGCGGTTGCGGCTTTCCTCAATTTGCCCCTCCCTGAAGCAGCACCGGCCGAGCGGCGCGGACAACGGCCTTCGCTTTGCCCCGGTTGTCCACATCGAGCGGCTTTTTACAGCATCAAGAAATGTTTCCCAAAAGGCATCTTCCCCTCTGATATCGGCTGTTACACCCTGGGCATGAACCTTGGTGCGGTCAATACCGTGCACTGCATGGGGGCCTGCATCAGCCAGGGCGCGGGTTTCTATCAAGCCTACCGCCAGGACGGGGAGATCCCGACCATCGTCGTCACCATCGGCGACTCGACCTTTTTCCATGCCGGAATTCCGGCCCTGATCAACGCCGTGATTCAGCAGGCGCGGATTATCATTGTGATCCTTGACAATGCCACCACCGCCATGACCGGTGGTCAGCCGGTGCCGCACATGGGTGTTGCCGCTGGCGGGCAATCGACCAAGGCGATTGCGATCGAACCCTTGGTCAAAGCCAGCGGGGTTGATTTTCTTGAAGTCTGTGATCCCTACGATAGCGCAAGCTTTGAAAAGATACTGCAACAGGCAGACACCTATACCCGCAGTCCGGAGGGCGGGGTGGCGGTGCTGATTTCCCGGCACGGCTGCATCATGGATCGCAAGGTTTTAAACGCACAAACCAGCTTTACGGTGACGATCAATGACCAGTGCATCGGCTGTCGCAAATGCGTCGATGCCTTTGAATGCCCGGCGCTGTTGATGGATGACGACAACAACCTGGCGCTGGTCAACCAGGATCGCTGCGTAGGTTGCGGGACCTGCCTCCCGGTCTGTCCGGTTGATGCGATCGTCAAGGAGGAAAAATCTTGAAGCAGCAGATCATAGTCAGTGGTATTGGTGGCCAGGGCGTCCTGTTTCTCACCCGGGTGATTGCTCAGGTCGCTGTCAACCGCGATCTTCCGGTCTTGACCGCCGAGACCCACGGTATGGCGCAGCGTGGCGGCACGGTCTTGTCGACGATCAAGGTCGGTGCGTTTGCCAGCCCCTTGATCCGTACCGGTCAAGCCGATGTCGGGCTGTTGCTCTGGGATGCGAATCTTGAGGTGCACCGCTCCCTGTTGAAAAAGTCGGGTGCCTTGTTGCTCAATAGTGAGCAGACCGGGGAGGGCGCACGCATTGATGCCTCGGCAATTGCTCGCAAGCTCGGCAACGCTGTCCTCTCCAACCTGGTCCTGTTAGGTCTGGCAGTTCGTCAGGGCGCGCTTTTTTGCAGCAGCGAGGATTGTGAAGCGGCGATCCGGCAGCTGGCCCCGGCCAAGTTTGTGGAACAGAACCTGGCGGCTTTTCATCAAGGACTTGATGCCTAGATCATGACCGGTCGCGATAAAATCCTCTATTTTCTCTATCTGCACCGCAACGGATTGACGGTGCTGGCGTTGTCGTGCCTGTTGGCGATCTACCCGCTGATTTACGGGAACCCGTATATCCTTGGATTGACTAACCTGATTGGCCTCTACACCATCGTAGTACTCGGCCTCAATCTCTTTATCGGTTATGCCGGGCAGATTTCCCTGGGGCATGCCGCGTTCTTCGCGCTTGGGGCATATGGCTCAGCCATCTTGACCACGGAGTGGGGCTTCTGGCCCTGGCCCACAATTCTCCTGGTGGCGCTCGGTTCCGGCGCGGTTGCCCTGCTGGTTGGCATCCCGACCCTGCGGCTACATGGGCACTACCTGGCGATGGCGACGCTCGGATTTAATATTGTGATCTACACGGTGCTGGTGCAGTGGGATGAATTAACCGGTGGGCCAAGCGGTTTTTACGGGGTTCCGTCGCTCGCGATCGGTTCCTGGCAGTTTGACAGTGACTTGAAACTGCACTACCTGGTTTGGGCTGCGGCCCTGGTCTGCCTGACGCTGGCCTTGAACCTGGTGCGGAGTGGCGTGGGCCGAGGGTTGGCGGCGTTGGCGGGTGACGAGGTGGCGGCACGGTCTCTCGGTGTCGATACCCGCACCGCCAAGGTCAAGGTGTTTGTTTTGTCCGCGGTGCTGGCGTCACTGGCCGGCAGTCTCTATGCCCATACCTTTGGGTTTGTCAGTCCCGACACCTTTAATATCTTTGCGTCGGTCGATTTCGTTACCATGGTGGTGGTCGGTGGGCTTGGTTCGGTCTGGGGCAGTCTCTTCGGCGCGGCGCTATTGACCTGGCTGCCCGAGTTTATCGATCTGTTCGAGTCCTACAAGGATATTATTCATGGCCTGATCCTGGTCGTGGTGCTTATGTTCCTGCCGCAAGGACTGGTGACCGGCCTGATCGACCTGGCCCGGGTGCGTTTGGCCCGCTGGAGGCATCGTCGTGCTTAAGGTGACTTCTCTTTGCCGTAACTTCGGTGGTTTGCCGGCTTTGAGCGAAGTGTCTTTTTCGCTGCAGCGAGGGCGAGTGACTGCGCTGATTGGCCCCAACGGCGCCGGTAAGTCCACCATGATCAACTGCATTACAGGGGTCGATCAACCCGATGCTGGCCGAGTCGAATATTTAGGTGAGGAGATCACCGGCATGCCAGCTTACCGGGTGGCTCATCTCGGGATCGCCCGGACTTTTCAGAATTTGCGGCTCTTTCCACGGCTGTCGGTCCTTGATAATGTCCTCTGTGGCCTGACGGTGCAGGGCGGCAAGAGTATGTTTGGTGCACTCATTCGACCGCCGCAAGTGCGCAATCGGGAGCGGCGCTTGCGCTTGAAAGCGATGTCTGCGCTTGATCGTTTTGGCCTGACTGATTTGGCCGACTGGCCAGTCGATGTGCTGGCCTACGGTGATCGTAAACGTGTGGAGTTGGCCCGGGCGATCGTTAGTGAGCCGAGTCTGATTCTGCTTGATGAGCCGGTTGCCGGGTTGAACCATGAAGAAACGGCACTTGTTGGTCACGAAATTCGGGCCCTGCGTGCTCAGGGTTACACCCTGTTGCTGGTTGAACATGATATGGATCTGGTGATGGGCGTTTCAGATCATGTGGTGGTGCTCGATGGGGGCCGTTGTATCGCCAGCGGAACTCCTGATGAAGTTCGACAAAACCCTCTGGTCCTGGAAGCTTATCTGGGCCGAACCGCAGTCATGGCTTGATGATGCTAAGAATCGAAGATCTCCATGTTCATTACGGCGCGGCCGAGGCCTTACGGGGCGTTGATCTTGAAATCCCCCAGGGGGTGACGATTGCCCTGGTGGGCGCTAACGGCGCTGGTAAAAGTACCCTGCTCAAGGCGGTCATGGGTCTGGTGCGGCCGAGCAGCGGACGGATATTGCTGGAAGGCAAAGATGTCACCGGTTCGACCCCGGTCCGCATGGTTCGCAACGGCTTGGCGCTTTCACCGGAAGGTCGGGAGATGTTCGGTGACCTCACCGTGCGAGAGAACCTGCGCCTGGGGGCTCTGTCGTTAGGCTTGTCGGAAAGTGTTGTCGCAACCCGGATTGACGAGGTCTGCGAACGTTTCCCCAAGCTGGCGGAAAGACTTGAACAGCGTTCGGCAACCATGTCCGGTGGCGAACAGCAGATGGTCGCCATGGGTCGGGCGCTGATGGCAAAACCAAAGCTGTTGCTGCTTGATGAACCGAGCCTCGGTCTTGCCCCCTTGGTTACGGATGAAATTTTTGCTATTATTCATCAGTTGACTCGCTCCGGGACTACGATTCTGCTGGTCGAGCAGAACGCTGCCCGGGCTTTGTCGGCTTCGTCATATGCCTATCTGCTTGCCAACGGTCGCATCGTCGAGCAGGGAGAAAGCGGCGCACTCTTGACTGATCCGAATTTACGGCGGGCTTTTCTCGGTGCCGCCTCGGAGCAAAACCCGGCTGCCAGCCGACTCGGAGCCTCGGGTCTGACCAATATTCGCCTGGAGAAACCTGACATGTCACACCAGAGCTTTATGCCAACTGTTACTACGGTCGATGAACTCTCGGCTCATCAGCTTAAAGGGCTGCAGTGGACCGTTGAACATGCTTACCAGGGCTCGAGTTTTTATCGCGAAACTTTAGACCAGGCCGGGATCAAACCCGGGGACATCACTTCGCTTGACGATCTCAAACGGTTGCCGCTGACCTCCACTGACGACTTGCGGGATGGTTATCCCTTCCCCTTGCGGGCGGTGCCTTTTGAGCAGATTGTACGTATCCATGCCAGCTCCGGAACCACCGGCAAACGCAAGGTTCTGGCTTACACCCAGAAGGATCTTGACGACTGGACTCACTTCTTTGCTCGGTGCTATGAGATGGCTGGCGTGACCACCCTTGACCGGGTTCAGGTTGCGGTCGGCTACGGCATCTGGACCGCCGGGATGGGCTTTCAGCTTGGTGCAGAAAAGCTCGGCGCCATGTCGGTGCCTGCCGGTCCCGGCAATATTGATCTGCAGATCCAGTTCCTGCTCGATTTTCAGTCGACGGTTTTTTGCTCCACGGCGTCGATGGCCTTGCTGATGGCCGAAGAGATTCATCATCGCGGCGTCGCCGACAA
>JAQYVY010000045.1 GCA_030145195.1 Desulfuromonadales bacterium
GGTCACATCTTTTTGGGGACGTACAGTCCCGGAGAGACGAACCCGGCCTTCTTCTGGGGTAAATTTGAGAGCGTTTTCCACCAGTCGCCCGAGCGCGCGTTTCAGGTGATGTGAATCACCACGAATGAAAGTGTCGTCGGGGAAGCGCGCTAATCCTAAGGTTATACGGCGTTCCTCAGCGAGGGGTGCATAGTCTGCCAGCAGTTCCTTGACCGGGAGCAGTGGGTTGAAGAGTTCCCTTGCCAGGTAGAGGGCTCTTGCCTCGAGACGCGCCGCTTCGAGCAAGTCATCAACGATACGGTTAAGTCTCTGGCCACCTTTTGTGATAACGGCCAAGGCCTTGCGGCAGTTGCTGTCAAGATCCTTTCCTGCAGCGGATTCAAGGAATTCGGCCCCTGAAAGAATTGTTGTCAGCGGCGTGCGTAGTTCGTGTGAAGCCAGCGACAGGAAGGTGCTTTTCATCTGATTGAGACTCTGTAGCGTGCGATGATTCTGTTCAAGTTGGTCCAGATTGTTACGGAGGGTTTCTCGTGATCGTTCGAGTTCCCGCACGCTGGCAAAGTTGATGCGATGTTGCCACTGTAATTCGTCAAAAAGTTCGGCGTTCTTGACCAGAGGGCCAACCTGTCGGCCGATGGCCTGAGTGAGGCGGACATCTTCACGGGTGAAGACTCGAGTACTGCGGTCGAACATGAATAGCACGCCGTGCGTTTTTTCGTCGGCAATGATCGGTGCCGCGAGAAACCCGTGCCAGCCATCTTTGCCGATCGTTGTGGAGATACGTCGGTGGTCCCTTTGCAGATCATTGGAAACGCAGGGACGCCCGGTTTCCACAACTTTTCCGGCCAAGCCGACGCCTGGTTTGATCTGCTTCATTTCCTCAAGGACGTCAGCAGGTATGTTGCGGTGCAGCGCCAGGTGCATTTCGGTACCACGTTGCTCCACCAGGAAGATGCCGCCGCCGGAGATGTCGAAACTTTTGACTGCCTCGTCAAGGATGATTTCGAGGGTGGTCTGCAGATCGTGCCCCTCTGCAACCCGTTGTGATATTTCGTTCAAGAGACTGAGATGGCGATTCTGTCGCCGCAACTCAATTGCCAGGTTGATTGTTGGGGTGACGTTACGGAGGCTGCCGTGAATGACACGACGACGATTCAGCCACCCCGTTCTCGCCTTGACTTCTCCAATGAAGAGACTGCCATTTTTGCGGCGGAATTTTAGTTCAGGTGCTTCAGCATAACCTTTTTTCCGGACTTCAGTGACCAGACGAAGGAACTTATGTTGGTGTTCGCGAGAGAACAGGACTTTGAATGTGAGGTGTTCGACTTCGCCCTGAGTATACCCCAACAGTTTTTCAGCCTGGGTGTTAATCTCAAGCAAAGTGCCGTCTTCTAGGTCGACAATAAAGAGGGCATCTCCGGAGTTTTGTACAAACTGGTTATAGCGGGAGCGATAATTTTCCAGCTCTTCGTCTTTGCTCTGTCCGGTCCTTTGCGCTTCCTCCAGCGCTTCCTGTCGCTGGAGGGCTTCACTCTGGCTGCGGTGGTTCAGTCTGAAAAGGAGTCCACAGCTAAGCAGAACAAAGGCAAAGGATGCTGTTATTAGTATTGGCAGGATTGCTGGTTCATTGATGCGGTCTGCTGGTAAGGAGTAGACCAGCGACCAGGTTTGGTTTGGCAGATGAATCGGCACCAGACTGAGCAAAATTGTGTCGTTGTTGGACGGTTTGGACGCGTCTTGAGTGTTTTGCGGCGCAGGTTCTGATAGCCGAACCGACTGAGTGATATTCTCTCCTCTTGCAACTGCCCTCGTCAACCTGTGCTTTTGCTCAGAATCGGAGATGATTATTTCAGTAAGGGTTTTGCCTTGTAGCGATGGTCGGGATGCGAGGAGCGCTGTAGAGTCCTGTTGATAAAGTGCCAGAAAGCGGCTGCCGAGGGGTGAAGGCTCTGAATGGTCGGCAATAAGTTGTGACAGATTAATGATCAGGCTCAGGCTGCCTTGGGTGCGGTCCTCCA
Source organism: Desulfuromonadales bacterium (assembly GCA_030145195.1). GTDB lineage: Bacteria > Desulfobacterota > Desulfuromonadia > Desulfuromonadales > BM103 > JAQYVY01. Next base: position 2,019 of record JAQYVY010000045.1, read on the forward strand.
GCAGAAGATTTTGAAAAATCTGGAGATAGGTTGTTTTGGGTCCGTTGATAATTCGGCAAATCTGAGCGGTTTCATGTTTGTTTGGTTTGGTCTGAAGTTGCTCAGCCGGGAAAGTGCGTGCCCCGTCCGCGGATATCTGCTCCCAATGTAGAATGTTGCCTTCTGCATTTACCAGCAACAGAGCAGTGTAGTAGGGGGTGGCTGTAAGGTTCAACTGGTTCGTTAAGGTTTCGGTGGCGAAGGCTTTGAGCTTTTCTTTCCCCAGTATGGCGGTTGCCAGAGTGTTGAGCTCAAAAAAGGCGTTATTCAGGAAGGTGTCAATTGCTTGGGCCTGACAGAAAAGGACGTGTTCCTGCTGAAGTTGCGCCTGTTGAGCCGTTTGTTCACGCATGTCACTGAGCGTCAGGTAGGCTGCCGCTGACGCAGTGATCATAAGCAGGATCAGGACGATAATGATGCGACCGGAATGATTCTGTCTGGAAGGGTGCGTAGTGGTCATGGCTGTCCTGACCCCCAGTTGTCCATGACAAGTTGTTTCATGGCCAGACGTCGCAGCCAGTCGAGAGCTGTGAAGGCGGTGCGAATTCTGATCTGCGCGCGATTCCCGGGGAAGAGAAAGCGTTCTGTACGACTGCCGAGCTCACTCTGCATGGAGAGGTAAACCGTGCCAACTGGCTTGTCCAGGGTGCCGCCGTCAGGGCCAGCGATCCCGGTGACCGCTAGGCTAATGCCGGTTCGCGCTGCTTGGTGCAGGCCTTTGGTCATCGCCATGGCGCATTCATTGCTGACGGCGCCGTAGCGTTCGAGCAGCTCCGGAGACACGCCAAGGCAGTCTGTTTTGGCAGTGTTAGCGTAGGTGACGACGCTGCGTTCCAGAAAGGCTGACGATCCCGCTTGGTCGGTCAACAGTTTGGCGATCAATCCGCCGGTGCATGATTCGGCGAGGGCCACGGTCAGCTCCGTGATCGTCAGTAGTCGGGCGACGATTCCAGCCATGGTTTCAGTGCCAGTACTGAAAATGTTGTCGCCAAGGGCCTGGTGAACGGCTAATTCGGCCCGGTCAACCTGGCTGGTTGCGTCTTCTCCGGTGGCGCGCAGTTTGACCTGGACGAAGGGGAATTCTACGGCAAAGGCCAAGGTGACGTTTTCAGGCAGGCCTTGTTGGTTGATTCGGCTCTCCACTTCGGGTTCCGGCAAACCAAAAACGTTGAGTCGGCGTTGTACGCGCAGTTGTGGGTTGGGGTTTCTGGCCTGAAGTTCAACCAGAACATAATTCTCGAGCATTGCCAGCATTTCGCTCGGCACGCCGGGCATAAAGAACAGCGCGCTCTTTTCTACGGTTAGATGGAAGCCGGGTGCTGTGCCGCTGAGGTTGGCGATGACCTTGGCCCGGTTTGGCATCAGGGCTTGTTTGTCGTTGCGGGGGTGCATGGGCCGTTTCCCGGCCCGAAAGTGCTCGTGAATCTGTCGCAGGGCCAGATCGTTGATGACCAGTGGTCGTTCAAAGGCCTGGGCTGCCGCGCGCGCGGTGCGGTCATCATCGGTTGGGCCCAAGCCTCCGGTGACAATGACAATATCCGAACTTGCTGCCAGCCGTTGGAGTGCTTCCGCAATGTCGGGCTCGTAATCGCCGACGGTTTCGGCCTTGCGCACGGTGAACGAGTGCTCGTCCAATTGCCTGGCAATTGCTGCGGTGTTGGTGTCTGCCAGGTCACCGTTGAGAAGTTCATCGCCGATTGTGAGTACTGCAATGTTCATAATGGAAATCGTTAGTTCATGCGATCAGCCAAAGTGTCAGGCGCAATGCAATGGCAGCATAGATGCCAGCCATGACGTCATCAAGGACCACGCCGTAGCCGTTTTTCATCTTCTGATCAAACCAATTTGCCGGTGGTGGTTTGATGATGTCGAAAAGCCGAAACCAGAAGAAGCCAAGGATAGCAGCAGTCCAGCTCCACGGCAGGAAGGCTATGGTCACCAGGTAGCCCACCAGTTCATCGATAACGATCCGGCCGTCATCGGCAACCTGGTAGATTTTACCTGCCTCCTCTGCGGCCCAGAAACTTAAAAAAAGTAGCGCGATCCAGGTGATGGTGAAGAGCCACCAGGGCCAGGTCGCCATCAGGAAAAAGAGCGGGATCCCGGCCAGGGTGCCAACCGTTCCCGAGGCGAAAGGCGCGTAACCGAGGCCTGCATTACTGGCGAAGAAAAGGATCAGTTTGCGCACTTAGTCCTCCAGTCCGAACTGGCGGTTGGCGGCTGCTGTGACCGCACGGTATATTTCCGGTAATGGACGGCCGGTGGCTTCTGCCAGTTTGTGACAGCAGGCGTGTTCTGGTGTGATCCGCAAAAGCTCGTCTCCCTGGTAAATTAATTTCACGGCGGCTTCGCCAAGAGTTGTTTGTACTGTTGCCGATTCGCGACGAAGTTTCAGCCTGCGGCTTTCGTGCAGGCGAACGCCGATGGCGCTGCTTTCACGTAGGATGATCTGTGCCAGGCGTTCGGCATCGTTCGGTTGGGTGACAACAGTCAATCTTGTTCCAGGACGGTTCTTTTTCATCTGCAGTGCCGTGAGTGCGGCATCCAGAGCGCCAGCATTCATGAGCCGCTCGATCAGCGAGCCGAGCCATTCTGGTGATGAGTCGTCGAGGTGAGTCTCAATCACAGTCACCGAATCGCGATCAAAGCCCGCTACCGTGGTCTTGGTGCCAATAATCCCGCGCAACAGGTTGGGACGGTCATCCAGCTGCCAGCCGCCGACTCCGTAGCCGATGCGTTCAATCGTCATCTCTGGCATAGCGCTAAAGCTTGCTATCTCGGTGGCAATTGCGGCCCCGGTGGGAGTGACTAGCTCGCGTTTGTTGTCAGCATCGCGTACCGGTTGGCCTTGGAGAAGCTGCAATGTCGCTGGAGCTGGTAAGGGAATCGCCCCATGGGCGCTACGAATCATTCCACTGGAAAGGGGCAGTGGGGCACAGCTGATTTCCTGCACACCTAAAAGGTGCAGACCGATTGCGCTGCCGACGATGTCGACGATGGCATCGACTGCGCCGACTTCATGAAAGTGCACCTGGTCCAGCGCGACTTGGTGGACATGGGCTTCGGCGTCACCGAGGCGTCGAAAGATGCGGCGGGCCACGTTCTTGACCGAAGCGTCAAGCGTGCTTTCGGCGAGCATAGTGTCAATTTCTGTCCAGCTCCGTGCTGGTTGCTTGCCCTCGCACACAACTTCGACCCGGCTACCGCCGATGCCGTGGCGTTTCTCGTTACGTTGTTCAAGCCGGTAGCCAGAGACCGGTAGCTTGGCCAGCTCCGTTTTGATTGCGTCCAAGTCGATGCCCAGATCAACCAGCAGGCCAAGCATCATGTCGCCGGAGATTCCGGAAAAAGTGTCGAGGTAAAGAATGCTCATGGTTGTTTGCGTCGATTGATGCGGGTCGCGGCGAAAGCAGCGCCGAAGCCGTTGTCGATGTTAACGACGGTGACGCCACCGGCGCAGGAGTTGAGCATGCCGAGCAGGGCCGCAACGCCGCCGAAGGCCGCGCCGTAACCGACCGAGGTCGGGACCGCAATCACCGGCACCGCAACCAGGCCGCCGACCACTGACGGCAAGGCACCTTCCATGCCGGCGACCACAATGATGACGCTGGCTTCGCGCAAGGCGTCGGTATGAGCCAGCAGTCGGTGTATTCCGGCGACCCCGACATCGACCAACTCTTCCACCTGGTTGTTGAAGATGCGTGCGGTGACAGCTGCTTCGCGTGCCACCGGTAAGTCGGAGGTGCCAGCGCAGATTACTAGAATCTTGCCCCGACCGAGGTCCTCAACCGGGTTCTGGCGCAGGGTGAAGGTTCGGGCCAGAGCGTCGTGTTCTCCCTCGGGGTGGTCTCTTAAGAGCGCAGAAGCTTTTTCAGTGTCGATGCGGGTGACGAGGATGTTGTCGCCATGGGCTTTCATGCGATTGACAATGTTTGTGATCTGTTCGGCTGTTTTGCCCTCACCGAGGACAACCTCTGGCACCCCCTGGCGCAAGGCCCGGTGATGGTCGATCAACGCTTCTTCGGTTTTTTCAAAGGGCAAATCGCGTAACCTTTCCAGACCCTGATTGACATCAATGTCCCCACGCTGAATGCCCTCAAGTAATTGTTTTAGCTGTTCTGTATCCATAAGCTCCTTAATCCCTTGTAAAAAGTAATTGTACTATAGTGTGGTGAAACCCCAAATAGAAATGTGACTTGTGGTTGGTATGGATTTTGTACTGCTTTAAAATAGCATTGTGGTTATGACCTCATAATGTTGTATTCTTGTATTGTGTTTTTGTCAAAAGCACTGAAGATGTTGATTTGTCTAACCTTGTATTTTTCGAGAGAGGACCAATGAAGATTAACTGCTTTGAGGGGATGATGATCAAGAAGATGTGCTTGCTACTGGTTGTTTTGGTAGGTGCTTTTTCGTTTGGGTGCTCAGACGGAGGGAGCTCTGGTGTCGTTTCGACTCCTGTAGAAGAACCACCACAGGAATCCTTTGATGTCACTTCTCCTGTGCGGATTGCAATGACCCCCACCGGTCAGCTTGTCGTTACTGAAGCTAATGACGGGAGGGCTCTTTTCCTGGACTCCACTACTCTTGATGTTACCGGTTCTATTGCTTCTTCCAAGAGACTGACCGCCGTTGGTGCCACCAGCGATAAGATTTTCCTTGGTCTTGAAACCGCTGGTGCTGTTGGCGTTTATTCCTATGGCGGAGAGTTGCTGTATTCTCTCGGCTCAGGGGTTGGTGAATTTGAGTTACCTAATGACCTGGTTCTTGATGAAGCTAATGATCGCGTCTATGTGGTTGATACGCGAGCAAAGAGGGTTAAAGTCTACAACCTTTCCGATGGCAACTTCCTGTGGAGCTTCGGTCAGAACAAAATGAATTTTCCGACTGGAATCGCTTTCGATCAAAGTAGTGACACCTTGTTGATTTCTGATTTTGGGGTCGGGACAGAGGGTTGTGGTTCTCTGTGCTTTGACCCTGATAGCTTTTATGCCGGGATCTGGCGCTATGGCCTTGATGGTGGTTACGTCGAAACCCTCACCGGCGATTTTTCCCGCCCCCAGGGGCTCGCGGTAGACGATGATGGCGTCATTTTCCTTGTGGACAGCTTGCTGGGACAAATCTTGGTTTATCAGAAGAATCCCGGCGCGGCCGGTTATACAGAAATTTACCGCTATGGCGGGAGTGATATCCTGCTACAGCTACCGCTGGATATTGTCCTCGACCCAGCGAATAAAAATCTTTATGTGACCAATAACCTGGCTGGAACAGTCGAAGTGTTTTTGGCGGGAGGGACCTTGCCATGAGCCGTTATTTGATTAAAAAGCAAGACGTTCTGATATCAATCCTCCTTGCCGGGGCTCTTTTGCTGCCCTCCTCCCAGGCTTACGCCCTGCTCGAGGCGCACGTACTTGTCGACGGCTGCAGTACCTGTCATACGCTGCACGCTTCTCCCGGCGGTGCGTTGTTTGCGGTAAGCTCAGATCCGACGCTCGTTTGTCTCAGTTGCCACGGCCCTGGGGGTTCTTCTCTCCTAAAGGCGGATATTCATGCTTTGAAGGATGGCAATATCATCTGCAATGAGTGCCATAACTCACACAATAACGGTAATGGTATTGATTCTGAAGTTGTTCGAGAAAACATAGATGGCACTTACAACATAAAGTTGGTTGGTCTAACGGAGGATTATAACTCTGACCCGCCAGCAACTATGGTAAATCAGGTTCGTGAAGAGTTTGCTTCGGGTGTGCTGGGTGTCCCTAAGGATGTGGTTTATAATAGTGCAACGGACTATGACCGTGCCGACGGGAAGGGCCTATGTAACGCCTGTCATACGTCAATTCATAATACCGGCCAGACGTGTTCCGACTGCCATGCGCACGCCGGAGGTTTTGCCGGGTCAGGAGACTGCCGTGCCTGCCATGATGGCAGCGGGATAGGCGCAGAACTGATCAGTATTCACAGCCCACATTCAACCAACACAATCTACAACAGCACCGGTGTGACCTTTACTTGTGAAAATTGTCACACCGACCACGAGCTTGGAACCGTGCAAATACCAAATAATACTGCTGTGGACATTGACTACAGCACATCTGGGCATGACGGTATCTCGCTGGGCAACAATGGTGGGGTCTATGGCAGTGCAAACTATAATGCCGCCGGACTCACGGAGGCTGAGATCTGCTGGGACTGCCATGATCGTATTGACGTGCTCGTTTCTGAATGGGAGACAAACACAGATACCAACGGGGGCAGTTTCCCCAATTACGACTTTGGTACGCTGAGTCCAAGTAACTGGGTTGGTACCTGGAACGGCACAACCGGCACCACGGCTGTCTGGTCGAGTGCCAATTTCAGCTTCAAGCAAGGGAATATTCAGTCGACACATAGTGTCAACGACGTCGATGGCGTTTCCGGCAAGGATATCGTCGCTGACCTCCGCTGCTCCTACTGCCATGATGTCCACGATACTTTTGGCCCCAACACCGGCTCCGGGCCTTTCTTGCGCGGCAATTGGGTTGGCAACCCCTACCGGGAAGATGGTGCGCCGAGGAATGATTCCCCGAGCAGTTTGCCGGGTGATGTTGCCGATTACTCGGCTTATAACGTCGCCGCGAAGTTTGGCGCGGTTCCCAGGGGAGGCGCTACCTACGATGCCCTGGGAGGTTACTTTATCGACCAGAACAGCGGCAACCCGACCGATGATGTCTTGATGGATTCAGCCGATGAATTTGCTGGATTATGTGTCCTTTGCCACGCGATTGGCGACACAGATGGGTTGTGGGATGCAACTGAAATCGATGCGATCAACGAGTTTGGCACTCCGGAGGATGACTGGGTTGGTGATAATAATGGTCATGCCGTGGTGGTTAAAGGCGGCAGCGGGGCCAACGCCGCCAACCTGTTTACGATGTCCAAACGGTTTCCGACAACAACCTGGTCCGCCTACACGGGCGATGGGTCGCATGGCGGCAACCCGGTCATGGCCTACCAAAATGCCTATGTTTACAACAGCAAGAGGAGTAGCTGGGACAGGGTTTGGGGCCAGGGTTTGCGCGGCACGGATAGCACCGCTTTCCAGTACAGCCCTCCGGTTAATACCGCTGGGCGCGGGTTCAACTTTGATCTGGGTTACGATTGGGGGGCCACGGTGGTCATTCAAGGCTCCGGGACGATGACGGACAGTGGTACGGATTCAAGCTTTCACCAGTTTACCTGTTCCAAGTGCCACAACCCCCATGCCTCGCGTCTGCCCCGACTGCTCATAACCAATTGCCTGGACACCAACCACAACACTTGGGATGATTCTTATGTGACCCCGGCCTCCGATAGCAACGGGGGCGGAGATAGTCTTTCGCCAGAGAACCAGAGCGTGTCCTTGTCTCAGGTTACCGCAGCACAAAATTGTCATCGCCTCGCTGATCCGAACTACTCCCAAGCCGGTCCGCAGGGCACCGCCGCTCCCGCAGATGGCGGTGAAAATGGGGGTTGGAACCGGGTCTCGCCCTGGGTCGAATTTTAATAACAAAAAAACCACGGGCCAGCATATTGCTGGCCCGTGGTTTTTAAGCTGGATTCATCTCTTTGCCGAGAGCCTTAATCGCCCCCACCAATCTTATTAATAAAGACTTCCCGCGGCCGGCTGGTGCCATCTGACGGCCCGACAATCCCTTCCGCTTCCATCTTCTCAACCATTCTTGCCGCGCGGTTGTAGCCGAGACGCAGACGGCGCTGCAACATGGAGATCGAAGCTTGTTTGGTGTCGGCGATGATCGCCAGAGCTTCATCCCATTTCTCATCGTACTCGTCATCACTGTCGTCACCGCTCTTGGCGGCGGGTGGGGCATTAAGGATCGACTTGTCGTAGTCTGGTTTGCCCTGTTTCTTGAGAAAGTCAACCACCCGCTGGACCTCGATTTCTGAGACAAACGCACCATGAACACGTTGTACCGCGCCGGTTCCAGGCGGCAGGAAGAGCATGTCGCCGTTGCCGAGCAGCGCCTCTGCGCCCATCTGGTCCAGGATGGTGCGTGAGTCGGTGCGTGAAAAGACCTTGAAGGAGATTCGGGTCGGGAAGTTGGCTTTGATCAGCCCGGTGATGACATCGACGCTTGGGCGCTGGGTGGCCAGAATCAGGTGGATGCCAGCCGCTCGAGCCATTTGCGCCAGGCGGGCAATCGACTCCTCGATTTCCCGGCCAGCAACCATCATCAGGTCGGCCAGCTCATCAACGATGACGACGATATAGGGCAGGTGGCCGTGATCAAGCACTTCCCCTTCGACCAGTTCAATTTCCGGCAGATCGTCTTCCATCAGATCGGCTGCGCTCAATTTGTCCAGCTCCTGCTGGCGGCGGGTGCCCTTTTCCTTCTCTTCCTTGGCCAGTTTGCGGTTGTAGCCGTCGATGTTGCGCACACCCAGGTCGGACATCAGCTTGTAGCGGCGCTCCATTTCACGCACGGCCCAGTTGAGAGCCAGGGCGGCTTTCTTCGGATTGGTCACGACGGGCAGCAGCAGGTGAGGAATGCCCTCATACATGGAGAGCTCGAGCATTTTGGGGTCGACCATGATCAGACGGACATCACGAGGGTCGGCACGATAGAGCAGCGACAGGATCATGGCGTTGATTGAAACGGATTTACCTGTTCCGGTGGAGCCGGCGACCAGTAGATGGGGCATTTTGGCAAGATCGGCAACCACAGTGTGACCGAAGATATCTTTGCCGAGTGCCAGCGGAAGCCGACCGCCAGTTTTTTGGAATTCGGCGGTCGCAAAAATCTCCTTGAGGTAGACCATTTCCCGGTCGCGATTGGGAATTTCGATGCCAACTACACCTCGACCTGGAATCGGCGCGACAATCCGGATTGAGAGCGCTTTGAGTGCCATACTCAGGTCATCGGAGAGCCCGGCAATCTTGTTGACTTTGACTCCCGGCGCCGGGGCAAACTCATACATGGTGACGACTGGCCCCGGTTTCACCTCAGAGACATCGCCCTCGACGTTGAAATCGAGCAACTTTTTCTCCAGCAGGCGGGCGTTCATCATCAAGGCGTCTTTATCAACCGGTTTGGCTGCGTCGCCTTCATGATCGAGCAGGGTCAAAGATGGTTGATGGTAGGTCCCCGACGGTTCCAGGAAATCAAACGCTTCCTGACTGGCCTGGGCTTTCTTTAAACTCTTCTGCTTTTCCTTCTCTTGAATAGCCGGGGCCGGAGGTGGCTCCGGGGCGCGGATAACAGGTGACTTTTCCTTCTTGGGCTTGTTGGCATCTTTCAGGGCACGTCGGGCCTGGCGGGCCTCTCGACGTCTTTCCATGAAACCACCCAATCTTGCCAGCAGGCCTTCGAGAAAGAGCACCATAGAAAAGCGGGCCACCAACATGGTTGAAACCGAGAGGAAGACCAGCAGAAAGAGCGCGGCTCCGGTCAGGTTGAACCAGCTTTTTAAGGTGTCGGCCAAAAAATGCCCGATTAAGCCACCGGCCTGGTTGAGGGTTTGGCCAAAAAAGGCGACATTCTCGAACTTGAGAGCGATCAGCCCTGACAGCGAAATTAGGACCACCACGAAGGCGGCACCCTTGTAGAAGCGTGGGTTCAAATCGCGGAATTTGAGTAGGCGCCAGGCAAAGAGCAGGCAAGCAAAGGGAATCATCAGCGCAGGTAAGCCGATGATCTGGAAAAAGAGGTCTGAGACGTAGGCGCCGACTTTGCCACAAAAATTGTAAATCGATGTTGGGTCGAAATTGTTGTTGAAAGAGGGGTCGTTATTATTGAAGGAGACCAGGCTCAACAGCAGAAACAACCCGGCGGCCATCCAGACTAGCCCGGCAATCTCTTTCTTGATGTGTTCGCGCAGAAAGGTTTTGGGTGGTTTTTCGCTCATACTGTTCCTTGAATCGAAAGATTCAGGTAGAAATTATTATTTTACAGCTGGAAGTAATTCGCAACATGTTAGCGCAACGCGAAAAGAAGGTCAAAGGTTGGATGCAACTCGCTTTTTAGAGCAGAATCAGACCGGCAATTCCAACGACCCAGCAATAGATGGCAAACCAGTGCAGGCGCCGACGCCTGATGACGCCCATCAGCAGGTGGATGCAAAAGAGTCCCGTTATCATTGACGCGATCGTGCCAGCAAGATACGGAACGAGAGTGCCAGAGGCGACGTAATCCAGATCCTTGAGAGAGAGCAGGGCCGCGCCGAACACCGCAGGCATCGCCAGTAAAAATGAGAAACGAGCGGCCGTCTCGCCGTCGACCCCACGCAGCAACAAGGCGGCAATGGTTGAGCCAGAGCGGGAAATCCCGGGAATAATGGCACAACCCTGGACCGTGCCGACCACGATGGCGTCAATGAAAGTCATCTTTTTGCGGGAAGGTTCTCTGTTGCGCAGGCGTTCTGCCAGCCAGAGCAAGCTACCGGTCACCAACAGCATGCTACAGACGATGGCCGGGCGTTCAAAGAGACCAATGAAAAAATCCTTGAAGAGCAGACCGATTACAGCGGTCGGAACGGATCCGGCGATCAGCAGCCAGACCATGAAACGTTGCTGTTTCGAGGCTTCATCACGTCGCCAGAGCGAGGAGGTTAGGCCGGTCAGGTCGCTCCAGAAGTAGATGGCAACCGCCACCATTGTGCCGATGTGCAGCAAGACGTCAAAGAGGACTCCTGATTGTTCAAAGTCGGCCAGCAGATGCTGAGCCAGAACCAGATGTCCTGAGGAAGAAACCGGCAGGAATTCGGTGGCGCCCTGCAGGATACCAAGAAATATTGCGTCAAAATAGGACATAGTAACCTTAGTCACAAGCGGTAGACTTTAAGTTGTAAGAAAAACAAAAAAGTTGATTCGTCGGTTGTTTGAGCTTTCACTGCACCCGGTCTACAGCTCCATAATGAGCGGCAGAATCAGTGGCCGGCGGTCCATCTTTTTGTTGAACAGCCGCCGTAGAGTTTTTCGTACTTCAACGCGCAATTCTTCCCAGTCGGTCATGGCCGCCGGACTGTGCTCTTGAAGCATTGCGCAGATCAGGTTCCGGGCTTCTTCAAGAAGCGGGTGATGCTCTTCTTCCGGGATAAACCCGCGCGTAATGACGTCGGGACCGGAAACGATTTTTCCGGAATTGCGGTTAAGGGCCAGAAAGACGATGACCAGTCCATGGTTAGAAAGGTGGCGGCGATCACGCAGCTCCATTTCGCCAACGTCACCCACGCCCTTGCCGTCAATGAAGACGCGACCGGATTCAACCCGGGGTTCGAGATGATGGCCATTGTCTGAGAGGGCCAGTGGTTGACCGTTTTCCAAAACGATTGCTTGGTCCGCGGCAACGCCCATCTCTCTGGCCAGCTGCGCATGTTTGACCAGATGTCGATACTCACCATGCACCGGGACGAAATAGCGTGGTTTGATCAAGCTCAAAACGGTTTTCAATTCGTCCTGGCTGGCGTGACCCGAGACGTGGATTTCGCTGGTGGTCTCGTAGTGAACCTCTGCGCCGCGACGATACAGATGATTGATCAGGTGGGTAATCGCGCGCTCGTTGCCGGGGATGAACTTTGACGAAAGAATGACCGTATCGCCCGGCTCAATGCTGATCTGCTTATGGTCGTTCATGGCGATGCGCGAGAGCGCACTGAGCGGTTCGCCCTGGCTGCCGGTGGTGAGGATCAGGACGCGGTGCCGAGGCAGTTGCCGCATCTCGTGGAGATCGATCAAGATGTCATCGGAAACCTCCAAGTACCCGAGTTGCCCGGCAATGGCGATGTTCTTGACCATGCTGCGGCCGGAAACCAGCACTTTGCGATTGGCCAGAATAGCCGCATTGATGACTTGCTGGATGCGATGAATGTTCGACGAAAAAGTTGAGACCAGGATCTTGCCGCTGCAACGGGGCAGCAGACTATTGAGGGCTTCGCCGACGGTTCGTTCCGACAGGGTGGTTCCGGGGCATTCGACGTTGGTCGAGTCAGCCATCAGGAGGAGCACGCCCTCTTCGCCCAAAGTCGCCAGTCGTCCCAGATCGGTCGGCTGATCATCGACCGGAGTCGGGTCGAGCTTGAAATCCCCGGTGTGCACGATCAGACCCGCCGGGGTCTGGATCGCTAGGCCACAACCATCGACAATCGAATGTGCCGCCCGAAAAAACTCAACCGCAAAGGGGCCGACAGTAATCGGCTCGCGGACTTTGACAACATGACATTCGCCCCGACTTGTCAGGTGGTGTTCTTCCAGCTTGTTTCCCAGCAGCCCAAGGGTTAAAGCTGTGCCGAACACTGGCGGGAAGCCGAGCGCTTCAAGCAGAAAAGGCAGGGCACCGATGTGGTCCTCGTGGCCATGAGTCAGAACGATGCCGACCACGTCGTCACTCCGGTCGGCGATGGCGGAGATGTCGGGAATCACTAGGTCGATGCCGAGCATAAAAGCTTCGGGAAACATCAAGCCGCAGTCAATGATTAATAAGCTACCGTTGGCCTCGATGACCATCATGTTGAGGCCGATTTCGCCGAGGCCACCCAAGGGCAGAATACGGACCGCCTCGGGGGGGAGCGGACGGGCTTGTTCGGGTTTTAGTGAGTCGTTCGGCATAGGCTTAGAAACATTAGTTTGAGTCATGGGTTATGATGGAATTGAGTGTGAGATGAAACCACTGGTTCTGGTCAGGTCGTGCAACCAGTTCAGTCTAGAAGAGAGCCTGTTGAGAGTCAAACGCTTTCAACGTGGTAAACGTTTGTTGTCTCATGAATTGGCCGTGAGAATAATTTTTTACCCTTGGAGCCCTTATGCAACTCCCCAACCCTCTGATTGAAGGCCATCTGGTGCGTCGTTACAAACGCTTTCTGGCCGATGTCGCGTTGGCCGACGGTCGGGTGGTCACCGCTCATACGCCAAATACTGGCAGCATGCAGCAGTGCGCCGTGCCGGGTCAGCGCGTGCTTTTGTCCCAAAATGATAACCCCAAACGCAAACTGGCCTGGTCCTGGGAATTGGTGGAAGTTGACAACTTTTGGGTTGATATCAACACTCATCGCGCCAACCGGGTGGTTGAAGAAGCGTTGCGAGCTGATGTTATTGCTGGGCTACAGGGGTATGCCGTTCGACCCGAATTCCCTTTTGAAAAAAGCCGGATCGATTTCATGCTGGAAAAGCCAGCGGAGAAAGTCCTCCTCGAAGTCAAAAATGTCACGCTCTGCTGCCAGCCGGGGCTGGCCTGCTTCCCTGATGCCGTCACCCTCCGTGGGCAGAAACATTTGCGGGATCTGATGCAGGCCAAGCACGAGGGCTGGCGAGCGGTGATTTTCTTTCTGGTGCAACGCGGTGAGGCCGAAGCCTTTTCTCCCGCGGAGCAGATTGATCCGGAATATGCCCGGTTGTTGCACGAGGCCCAGGGGGTTGGAGTTGAGGTCTTGGCGTACCGAACGGCCGTGACTCAAGAGGAAACACGGCTTGAGGTTGCGATTGAGGTGCAACTTTGAGCCAACCCGTGGGCAAATAACAACGCCGTAGCCTGAATGGCTGCGGCGTTGTTGCTTACAGAAAGAGGGGCAGACTCTATCGGGACTAATCTGGTAGAAACAAATCAGGACGACGAAAATGCTTCCGTCGTCCTGGCCTGTTTTTTGGAACCGGATGTTTCTTGCCCCTTCTCCGAATTACGGAGAAATAGGCATCTCGTAATCAGTCATAACAACATCGGTTTTTAACAGAAAACCGCCGAATTGGGTGATGGTCATACTCGCGGGTTTGACCACAAACATGGCAACAATGCTGAGCACTGCTATGGCTGCAAGCCAGTTGAGGGTGAGGTTGCGTAGTTCCCAGTTCGGTTCGTCCTGTTCGTCCTGTTCGTCTTGCTCGTCCTGCTCCTGCTGTTCTTTTGCCGGTAGTTTCTCGGCTAAATGACGCATGAATTTACCGGAATTGAGGAAGATCACTGCGGTGATTGCAAATTGGGGGAAAACCTCTAGCGATGCCTGACCCGTTCCGAGCATGCCCGTATAAAAGGCCAAAACGCCAAGTCCGAGGAGGGTCATCTGACTGCTGGGTTTTGTGCTCATGCTCTAAACCTTCTCGAAGTGATAAGTATTCCCTGTATTAAATTATCTGTGAATCAGATTTCTGTCAAGAGTTGACAATAGAGCTGCGCGGTTACTGGAGTCTGCCATGTTTTGTAATCCCAGGTTGAAACAGCTGTAAAAGGTCGTTCCAGAGGTAGCGAAGGCCAAGAAAAATTCCCGGCAGACCGCTGGCTAGACCGACAAGAACTGTAACGTAAACAACGACTGTATTGTCTGTAAGGTGAGACATGGAGAGCAGCAGGAGGAAACCTGTCATCATGAAAAAAGCCAGGCGGCTGATCCGGGTCCCCAAATTAATACTTTGTCCGATGATCAGGGTAAACAACCCCCACATGGCCAAATAGCCCATCATCGGAATTTGGCCTGGAATGCTGCCATAACCGGCTCGTGGCAGAATGTCCAGGGCCATAATTGAGAGCCAAAACAGACCAAATCCAGTAAAGACGACTGCGCTCAGTGGGTTTTTCTTTAGGGTGTTTAGCCCGGCGGAGATCATGCCGGAGGCACCGAGCATGATGATCACGGCGAGGAGATGAAGATCGATCGTGAGTGACGGTAGTTTGTCCAAGGCATAGAAGGCGACTGTTATGCCGTAGCTGAACAAGCCGAGTACCGGCAGGGGGGATGCTTTGCCGGGCGGATTTCTATGAAAAGGTCGTTGTTCTGGCCGCTTCGGCGCTGAAGTGAGATTTAAGCGATCAGACAGCTCTCGATATTTTTGACAGGTATCGTATTGGCACGAGCAAAACTTGATAATCATGTTGGCGTCATGCGAAGAGATATAGCCGCAACCGACATCGCAGGCATCCTCATCGTGGCCATAATAGGGGCAAATTGCTGAGTGTTTCATTACGCTCCTCCGCAGTTAGCGAAAAAAAATGGGTCCGGTCGACATGGCAGAGCCGGAAGTAGGCCGGACCCCGAATTGGAGTCACGCTATTCTATTGAGCAAACCTTATACCAAAAAAATAAATTTCGTCTTTTTTGATAAAAGCTACATTATTACAGGTAGTTACGGTTTTGATTGGTTTTTCTTGCCGGTTTCTGCGCGCGAGGGGTTTTGCAAAAATGCAAATTGAACGAGGTCGCTACGGAAAAATTATTATTAAACGGTTCTTATGTTGAGGGAGAGTCAAAATAAAGCCATGTATCATGGCATGTTACACAACGTTTTGGTGTGGCTGGGTATATTTGCAGGAATGCAAAAAGCTTTTTTGCATTCCTGCAAGATGCTATTCAATGGTTTTTTTGTCGATACCGTACTTCTTTAATTTACGGTAAATAGTCGCCATGTTCATGTCGGCTTCTATGGCAGCCTCTTCGATGTTGCTATTGTGTTTACGTAGCAAGCGGGTGAGATATTCTGTCTCAAAGCGGCCGAGGGAAGAGGAGTAATCAAACTGTTGGTCGGTGGGAACCAGGTGACCGGTTTCTATCAGCTGGGACAGTTCTGGAAGTCCAATATAGCTGCCGCTGGAGATGGTCATGGCTGCTTCTATAACGTTGCGTAGTTGTCGGATATTGCCAGGCCAGGAGTAGCTGCGTGCCGCATCCAAGGCTTCGGGAGTTAAGCCCTTGAAGTCCGTGCCGAATTTACCGTTTTGCAGGCGGATAAAATGTGTCACCAGTAGCGGGATATCGTCTTGTCGGTCGCGGAGCGGTGGCAGGTGAACGTTGATGACATTCAGGCGGTAGAAGAGATCTTCACGAAAGGTCCCGTTGGCAATTTCGACCGAAAGGTCGGAATTGGTCGCTGAAATCAGCCGGACGTCAACCTTGGTTGGCATGCTGTCTCCAAGACGACGGAACTCCTGTTCCTGAAGAAAACGCAACAGGGTCTTCTGCACGTTTATCGGCAGATTGCCAACCTCATCGAGAAAGAGGGTGCCGCCGTTCGCTGCTTCGAGCAGTCCTTTGCGGTTTTCGGTCGCGCCGGTGAAGGCTCCCTTGCGATAACCGAACAGCTCGCTTTCCAGAATGTTTTCCGGCAACGCGCCGCAGTTGATTGCGACAAAGCGATGATTGCTGCGCGCGGAATTATGGTGGATCGCCTGGGCAATCAGTTCCTTGCCGGTGCCGGACTCGCCAGTGATCAGGGCCGAGGTGTCGCGCACGGCGACTTTAGAGACTCGTTCCAGCGTGGCTTGAATCGAAGCTGAAGCGCCGATGATATTTTCGAAGCTGAACTTGCCGTTTAATTCTTCTTTAAGTCCCCGGTTCTCCTCGACTAATTCGTGATGTTGTAGCGCATTCTTGACCCGGTAAATCAACTCGTCGGGCTCAAACGGCTTGGTCAGCATGTCGTAGGCACCACGCCGCAGTGCCTGAATTGACATCTCGACTGTGGCATAGGCCGTAATCATAATCACCGGGACTTCGGGGTCGCGATTGCGGACATGTTTCAAGACTTCGAGTCCGTCCATTTCTGGCATCTTGATATCACTGATAATCAAGTCATAATCACCCGCGGTGAATTCAGCAACCGCCTGAACCGGTTTGGTGAAACTCTTGGTCTGGTAGCCCTGATCCCTGAGGACGGCTTCCATCATTCGGCAAAGACCGACTTCATTGTCGATCAGCATGATGCGTTGAATCGCCATCAAAATTCCTCCCTGACCAGCGGCAAACGAACCGTCACAGATGTCCCTTGGTTGAGTTGGCTAGACATTTCAATCGTCCCATGATGCTGTTCAATGATCTGTTTGGTGATTGCCAGACCGAGCCCGGTGCCGCGATCCTTCGTGGTATAGAACGGTTCGAAGATGTGCTCTAGATCGGCCTCGTCAATGCCGCTGCCAGTGTCGACAAAACTTGCGACAACAAATTCGCCTTCCTGGAAAGTGCTGACCTTGAGCACACCGCCTTCGGACATGGCCGCGCCTGCATTAAGAATCAAGTTGATCGCCACCTGGCGGATCTGATCGCCGTCTATAGTCAGTGCTGGCAAGTCGTCAGCAAACTTTTTGACAATGCGTATGCCGTGCATGTCGGTATGGTTGGCGGCAAAGTTGACAATCTGATCAAGCAGTTTGTTAAAATCGGTCTCGGCAAATTCTGGTTGTGGTGTGCGGGCGTAACTGAGCAGGTCTTGAACGATCTTCTTGCAGCGTTTACTCTCGCGCTTAATCTCATGAATGAAGTGGTAGTTGGGGTCTTCTGGATCAAGTTTGTTCTCAAGATAACCAGCGTAACCAAGAATAACGCCGAGCGGGTTGTTGATTTCATGGGCGACTCCCGAGGAGAGGATCCCCAGGGAGGCCATTTTACCCTGCTGGGCCAGATTGACTTCGAGTTCCCGGTTGCGATTCAGGTTACGGGTCATGCGATTGAAGGTGACGGCCAATTCGCCGAGCTCGTCGCGGCTACTGATCTTCATCTGTTCGTTGAACTGACCGCGTCTGACGTTGCGGATCACGGACGTCATGTGCCTGATTGGGTCGGAAAGAAATTTGGCGGCGAGGAAAACCATCAGAATTGAGATGATGGCAACAATAAACGAGATAATTCCGAGGCTGCCGAGAATCCGGTTCTTGATCTGATTGGTCTCGGAATAGAACTCATCTTCATATGAGCTGACCGCAACGATCCAGTCCCATGGCTGGTAATAGATGTAGCGAACGATTTTGCGACGAGGTTCCGTCTCCCCTGGATTCTTCCAAGGGTAGCGGATCCAGCCCTCGCGGCGTTTGCACATGTTCTTGATAAAAGGGGTGCCGTTGGAATCTTTTGATGCGAAAATGTTTTCCCCTTCGGCCTCAGGATGAATTGTCAGCGTGCCTTTACGGTCCATGGCGTAGATATAACCGGTCTTACCGACCTTCTTGGCCTTGATCCGATCCTTGAGCTTGGCAAAGGATTCCTGCTCTGCCTTGGGGTTTTCATAGGTTTCGTCGAGGTAGCTACCCGTGGCGATAATCCAGTCCCAGGGTTTGAAATAGCGATAGACCACCATTTTCTGCCTCGGGGTCGTGTCGCCTAGTTCTGCATTGCGCCAGGGATAAACAATCGTGAGAAGCTCCCCTTCTGCGGCGTTCTGCGCCGCCGTACACATGGCACGGATGAAAGGTCGACCATCTTCGTCAGTTTCGCCATAGATGTTTTCGCCTTCTTGGGCAATATGTACTTTGAGCTCACCGCTGGTGGTCATGGTGTAGATATAACCGGACTCGCCAACCTGAACCCGTTTTAGCGTGGTTCGGGCCACCTCTTGGGCGCTGGCCAGGTCGATCTCACCGTTGCGCAGCAGCCGATCCTGCGATTCGACCAGATTATAGGCGAGGTTGGTCAGGCTTTTGAGTTCGTGCTCGGTGGTGGTTTTTCGGTCCTGTTGATAGACCTGGAACTGGCTGTTATGGGCGTCGAGGAGATCGACGGTGAATGCCGCCAAATGATCAAGATCGTCCATACTGGTTTGGGTAATGCCGAGATGGGCTTGGCGATAGGCGATCCAGCCGACCACGGTACCGACCACAAAAATCGGGATCAGCACCAGAGGCAGCACCACCACAGTCATTTTCCAGCGGATTTTTAGGTTGTTGACGAATTTAAACAACACAATAGCCTGTTAATGGATTAACGGTTCTTTCTGGATTTTGGGATTATGTGGCTTGCAGAATAAAAAATCAAGGAGGGGATTGCGTGACAGTGGGAGGCAATCTGAATGAATCTATCCGATGGCGTCAAAGCTTTGAAAAATATGGCGTGATTCTCTAGAACGAATGATGTAGACAAACTAATTAGGAGTGTCTTATTGTGATATGAAATCACGACTAAATCGCCCATGAGATTAGTTACATTATCAGGCCTATGCTGGGGAATACTTATGAAAAAAATGTTTTTTAGTTTGTCGATTGCCATCATTGGCGTTGCTTTGATCTGCTCGGTATCAATGGCAACAAACAAACAAATCGTTGCTGGGGCTGGCCCTTCCACTAAAGTTGTTGAACTGTTTTTTTCAAAAATTTGTTTGCTGCCTTGCGCTGTGGATTACGAGTTCGTTGTCCCTCCGATGTCGTCCAAGCATGCTGGCGGCGTCCGAAACACAGACAAATACCTGTTTGGACGCACTGGTCGGCCTTTGAATGAAGCTGAAATCGCTCTCAACAAGAAAGATGTTTTCCTGGCAAAAGTCCCGATCGTTTTTGCCACAGGTGAAGGTTCAAGTCTTTCCGCCCTCTCCCTAAAAGATCTTGAGAAAATTTATCGCGGGGAGATCAATAGCTGGAACGAACTGGGTGGCCCTGACGTTGAAATCGTTACCGTGGGCAGGGAACAGAACGAAGCCTTGTTTTTAGAGTTGAAAAAAGAGTTTCCCTTTTTCAAAGATTCAAAGTTTGATGTTATCTTAAATAAAGATGACGATGTCATCAATTTCCTTAAGACGCCGGTTGGCCAGTATGCCATTGCCTTTGGTGCAAAACCGAACTTAACAGAAGTCAGGAACATTGAAATTAAGGAGGGGTTCCATGCCGGGGTCCGACTTGGGTTGGTGTATGATCAGGCGAATGAGAATGACCCAATTGTGCAGGCTGTAAGTACCTATGCGGCCTCAACGGAGTGGCATGAACTTGTTGCGCAGGAAAATCTGATCTCGGTCAGCGAATAACGCTGCGTTGGGGTGTATTGTAAAAAGGCTGCGCATTTTGCGTAGCCTTTTTTGTTGATGCTGTTGCAAATTCAGGAACTAATAAAGCTCGTACTTCAACAGCCGACATTCAATGGGGCCGTTGAAGAGAACAATGCGCCGAGACGGTTTAAGGCCGACACGTTTGGCCAGTTCGAGGTTGCCGGTAAAGACCCAGGCGGTCCAGCCTTTCCAGCGTTGTTTGAGAGTGTCGCCGATCTTGCCATAGAAGGCTTCCAGTTCTGCGACCTCGCCGAGACGTTCGCCATAAGGCGGATTGCAAATCAAGGTGCCGCTGTCACCGGGCGGGTCGAGCTTGGCGAAGTCATTGTAAGACCAGCGAACCGATGCACCAATCCCACAGCTGTCGGCGTTGCGGCGGGCCAGATCAACGGCGCGTTTGTCGCGGTCACTGCCGAAAATAAGGTTGCTCGGGATGTCTCGCCCAAGTTCTTCCGCTTCTTGAATTAACTGCTGCCATATTGTGGCATCGAAGTCGAGCCAGCGCTGAAAACCAAAGTCCGGTGCGAGCAGACCTGGGGCTTTTCGTCCGGCGATCAGGGCGGCTTCCAGCGGCAGACTGCCGGAGCCACACATGGGATCAACAAAGTACGACTTTTTATCCCAACCGGTCATCTGTACCAACCCGGCGGCCAGTGTTTCTTTGAGCGGCGCGATGGTCGGATCGCGTCGATAGCCGCGTCGATGTAGCCCCGTGCCGGCCAGGTCAAGGCTCACGGTGCAGACATTGCGGGCCAAATGGAGATTGATTTTTAGATCAGGGTTTTTCGGGTCGACGTTTGGCCGCTCACCGCAGCGATCGCGAATTTTGTCAACGATGGCATCTTTGGTTTTGAGGGCGACAAAGCGAGAATGAGTCAGCTCCGAATCGCGGATGTTGGCATCGACGGCCAGAGTCATTTTGGCGGTGAGCCGGTCCTCCCAGTTGAGCGCGTAGACACCCTCGTAGAGGGCCTCCGTAGAGGGACAGGGGAAAGTGGCGATCGGCTCCAGGACGCGATTGGCGGTACGCAGCCAGAGACAGGCACGATAGCCATCGGCGCGCGAGCCAGAAAAATTAACTCCACCGCTGGTCGCGGTGGCGTTGGTGATTCCGAGGCCCTTAAATTCTCCCTCCAGAGTCTCTTCGAGTCCCTTGGCGGCAGTGGCGAAAAATTTTATCTGTTTCATTGATAAGCCGTTCAGTGTGAGCGTTCGCCTTCGAGTGCAGAGTCGGGCAGACGGAAAGTGCGGCGATAGGTGCGAATTTCAAGGATCATGATCTTGATGATGCTGACGATCGGCACGCCGATAATCATACCGATGACGCCGTAAACTTTGCCACCGATGATGATGGCAAAGAAAACCAGTAGCGGGTGGAGATTGGAGACCCTTGAAATAAGAATAGGTATCAGGATGAAGTTGTCAATCAGGACTTGGGCAATCAGTATGTAGAGGATTACGATCCACCAGAATTGGCCGCCAGCGCCAAGATCGACAAAGGCGATGAGGATTCCTGGCACCATGCCGATAATCGGTCCAATATAGGGGATCAGATTGGTGACTCCAGCAAAAATGCCAAGCATCGGAGCATAGCGAATGTCGGTGAACGACAGGCCAAGGGTGATGACGACGCCGACGATCAGGGCTTCGAGGATCCGACCCCGGATAAAGTGGGAGAGCTGCCGGCTGATAAGAAAGGACAGGTCATGTATCATCTCGAAATGTCGGTTTGGCGAGAGTGAGACACAGGCTCGCAGAATATTGCGACCGTCCCGCAGAAAGAAGAAGGTAAAGAGTGGGACCAAGACCATCAGTCCACCAATCCTCATTGCTGATTGTGGGGCCTGAGCGAGGATGGTTGCTAGTAAATTTTCGGCCCAGTCGCGGGCTTTCAATGGGAAGTCATAGCTTTGTATCAGAGGAAAGCGATTGTGCAGATTGGCCATGAGTTCTTTGAGGTAATCGATCAACTTGGCCGTGTACCGCGGGAAGTCGGTACCTAGATTGGCCCAGAAGTCCTGCCAGTGAGGCAGCAGCCAAAGTGAAACCAGCAGGCCGAAGCCGAGCATAACGATATAGACGAAAAAGATGCTGACCGTGCGGCTACAGAGTTTTTCAAACTGGAACACTAGCGGTTCCAGCAGAAAAGAAAGCACCAGCGAGAGCAGGAGTGGCAGAAAGAGGACCGAAGAGGCCGTCTTAAAGAGTCCGGTCAGAGAAGAGGCCGAAGAATAGACCGACAAACCACAGGCGATTGCCGCGGTTAAGACCAGAAATGCCAGGGCCACCTGGGCGCGGGTCCAGCCACGACGGGATGGGATGGGCGCGTTCATGCCTTGCTCGTCTCTGCCAAAGTTTGTTCGTTAAGTTGGTTTTTCAGCCGACGCACTTCATTGCTGGAGGCTTGCAGTCGCTCACTGACTACGCGGGTCAGGCCGAAGAGAATACTGCTGGTGACTGCCGGGCTCCTTTCGGCCATTTCCAACAGGTCGGAGCGAAACAGCCCGATCAATTCCGTCGCTTCCGTAGTGCGTGCCGAAGCGGTACGCGGTGCCGGAGCCGTCAGGGTCGTCTCACCGAAAAAATCGCCAGAAGTGAGTCGGGTCACTTCTTCTTCGACGCCAGTATGATCTTTGGCGAAGATGGCTACCGCACCGCTGCGGATCATATACATCCCAGATCCAGGGTCTCCTTCTTCGAAAACGGTTTCATCTGCCTTGTAATTTCGAATGTGGACCATATCCTCAAGAAGTTTCAACTCGCGTATGGTCAACTCCGAGAACGTCGGCAGGTGTTTAAGGAAGTAAGCCAGAGAGTCTTCATCGGGGGTTTTCCTGAAAATGTTTCTCCAGAGAGGGTCCATGACGACAAATCCTGTTAAGGTTGTGCCAGGCGGTTGCGAATGATCTCCGCTGCCGGCTGGTTAATTTGGTAGTTCTTGAAAGTGATTTTTAGATCATCCTGAAGATCGGGGCGACGGGTCGTCCGTTGCATCGTTGCGGGCAACAGGAAGTCTGCAACTTTTGTGAATTGGACTTCAAACAGGTCGTCTATTTTGCCATCGGGGCTGGTGATTTGAATCCGATTCGGTAAGTAACCGTTAGTCACCTCCAGGTAGCGGATTTCGACGCTAAGAACCAAACCCGCCTCGGTCGCAACTGTCATTTCGCCGATCGTTTGTGTCTTTGTGTCGATATCGAACGTCAGCGTTCGAACTTGTTTTTGCGGCAGCCGGAGCGCCGTGACGTAGAAGGCCTGGTCAAGATCGGTCGGTTGCTCAAAAACGATCTCAACGCGTCGCAACAGGGTTTGTGCCAGGGCAACTTCGGAACTCTTGATGGTTGCAGAGGCAACCAGCTTCCTTCTCTGCTCGGCCCGGTCGACAGGCAAGAGTAGCCGGTCAAGTTCGACGGCCAGGTTGTCGGAAGCACGTTCAACCATTTGTTCCACGTAGGGAGAAACTGACTTGTCCAGAGTTGCGACGATACTTTGGTAGGGTTCTCTCTGCCAGTATTTAATGACAACTGGAATCGCCGGTTTCGCTATCTTGGAGGGTATGTCGGCGGTCATTCGGCTGATCATCTCGCCGATGCGCGGCGTCTCGATGGTCACCTGGAAGCTCTCCAGACCCGGTTGAACGCGTGCGTTCGAGTGAACAACCGCTTCGAGCGCGTTCAGACGGTCGCCGGCAAAGACGGCTGATGGAATTGCCAGGCAGAGAAAGAGTAGGTATGTTAAGGGAAATCGCGGCACGATGGTTCTCCATAGAGGGCACTAGATGACGTTGCTAACTTGTTTTCATTCGGTAACTTAATCTCTATAATATTGTGAAGATAATCGATTGCCTAGACAGTTGCAAGGAGCTTCTGTGACAACACTTGACCTGCGCAAACAGCCGACTTCCTCAGGGGTCTATCTGATGAAGGACGCTGAGGGCGAAATCCTTTATGTTGGCAAGGCGAAAAACCTGCGTTCTCGACTGCGCAGTTACTTGAAAGCTGAGCGGGATAGCCGTCCTCAGATTCGTTTTCTCATGGATCGGACTGCGACAGTTGAAACGATTGTTACCGACACGGAAAAAGAAGCTCTGATTCTCGAAAATACCCTGATTAAGCAACATCGGCCCCGCTACAATATCCACCTGCGCGACGATAAAACCTTTGTTTCCCTGCGCTTTGATCTGCGTGCTGAATTCCCCTTGCTGGAGATTGTCCGCCAGGTGCGTCAGGATGGTGCGCGATATTTTGGGCCCTTTGCCTCTTCTTCCGCTTTGCGTCAGACGCTCAAAGAAATTTATCGAATTTTCCCTTTAAGGCATTATCCTGTCGCCAAGTGTCGCCAACGAGGGCGTCCCTGTCTTTTCCATCAGATTGGTCAGTGTAGCGCGCCTTGTCATGGCTTGATCTCAGTGGCCGATTATCGCCGTCTGGTCAATGGCGTTTTGGCCTTGCTTGAGGGCCGGCAGGGTGAAGTTGTTGCCATGTTGCGGCAACGCATGAATGCGGCTGCCGAGGGCTTACGTTATGAGGACGCGGCGAATTTGCGCGACCAGCTTCAGGCGATAGTGAAGACGGTTGAACAGCAGAAGTCGGAACGTTACGGTGCTGTGGATCAGGATGTGATTGGCTTTTATCGTCAAGGGGGCGAAATCGAGGTCGTGATCCTGTTTTATCGCCAAGGCAAATTGACGGCCCGGCGCAATTACAACCTGAACTGGCAGCGAGCTGAAGATGAACTGCTGGTAGAATTCCTTTCCCAGTTCTATGATCGCAATGTGCCGATTCCTGATGAAGTCATTTTGCCCATGGCGGTTGAGGGGACTCAGGTGTTGAGTGAATGGCTCTCTGAACGTCGGGGCCGGAAGGTGAAGGTGGTGGCTCCACAGCGTGGTGAGCGGCTGGCTCTGGTGGAGTTGGCTAACCGTAACGCCGAAGAAGCCAGCAAGGAGCGGGGTAGCCGAGAAGAAGCTCGCGGACAGGTACTCAATGAAATCAAGCAACGATTGCATCTGCAGCGTTTGCCGCAACGCATGGAGTGTTTTGATATCTCGACGATTCAGGGTCAGGCCACAGTGGCAAGTATGGCGGTTGTGATCGATGGCGAACCCGCCCCGGCAGAGTATCGACATTATCGAGTGAAAAGTGTTGAGGGCCCGGATGATTACGCTGCGCTGTGCGAAGTTTTGCATCGCCGCTTGCAACGTGGCCGGGATGAGGGAGGATTGCCTGACTTCATTATGATTGATGGCGGAAAGGGGCAGTTGGGAATTCTTTCTGCTGTTTTGACGGAAATGCAACTGGCCGGTACGATTGATCTGGCCGGGATCGCGAAGAGCCGGGTTAAGGCGAATGCGCGCGGCAAGGTCGTGGAGCGGACCGAGGAACGATTCTTTCTTCCCGGGCGCAAGAATCCGGTCTTGCTCCGTCGTGGTTCACCGGCACTCTTTTTGTTGGAACGGTTACGCGATGAAGCACACCGTTTTGCCATCACCTATCACCGTAAGCTGCGCAGCAAAGGGCAACTGCAATCTGCGTTGGATACGATTCCGGGTGTGGGCCCTAAACGCCAGCGGGCGCTATTGAAACATTTTGGTAGCATGAAAAAAATTAAGGCTGCTGCGCTGGTTGATTTACAGGCGATGCCGGGTTTGCCGACGCGGATCGCCGCAGAGATTTATCGGCATTTTCATGGGTGAAAAGTCGTAGCGTTGGTTTTGCTGGTTAAAACAGCAGAAAGATCTGAAATGAAATTGTTTTTTTGGTGTAGGATTGCATGAGTTTGGTTTGGTTCGACTTTAGGGGCCAAACTTAACGGTAGTCGCTGTAGGCTCTCTTAAAATGACGATTCTTGTTTCAGAATAGTGACTCATATCTTCTCCAGGACCAGCGTCATGCCAACTTTCACCCGCCGCTACAAATCCCTGCTGCAGAGGGCAACACTTCGGGCGGTTTTCCTGCTCTGGATTGTTTTGCTCATCGCAACACCAGGCAAGGCGGCCGAGCTTTTCACCGTCACTGTCGAAGGTGTGGAGGGTGTGGTACGGGAGAATGTCGAAGCGGCGTTGTCTGTCCCTAATGGTTTGGTTCGCGAGGGCCGGGTCGCAGCGGTCTGGGCCCGGCGGTTTGCTCGCCAGGCCGCGGGCAAAGTCGCCCGCGCCCTTGAACCGTTCGGCTATTACGCCTCCGAGGTCGTCACGGACCTTGCGGTTCAGGACGATGGCAGCTTCCGTCTGACGGTCGTCGTCTCTCCCGGGGAACCGGTTCGCGTTGCCCAACTCTCGCTTCACATTTCCGGCCCAGGGGCTGATCAACCTCGCCTGAAACAGCAGATCGAAACTTTCCCGCTTAGCTCTGGTGTGCCGATGCGGCATGACCTCTACGAAGAATCGAAGGGGCGATTGCTGGCGACCGCGACAGAACTCGGCTACCTTGACGCGCGCTTCATTCAACATGAAGTCCGACTGAACCGGAAGACCCGAGAGGCAGAAATCCTTCTCGAGCTTGAGACCGGCCCTCGCTTCTCTTTCGGCCCGATCGCTTTTGTTGGCGCGGACAATTATCCCGAGTCCATCTTGCGTCGTTACCTGACCTTTGCCTCCGGTGAAACCTTCGCCGAGGCCAAACTCTCGCAAACCAGGGCCAACTTGCTTGATGCCGATACCTTTCGTAGTGTCAAGGTTGTGGCAGATCATCGTCTGGCCAAACAACGGGCCGTTCCAGTTCAGATCGAACTTGCGCCGATGCCACAGTACCAGTTGCGTCCGGGAGTTGGCTTTGGCACCGACACCGGCCCGCGGGTGAGCCTGCGCTTCCGCAACATCAACGCCTTTCATCTCGGCCATCAGTGGCATGCTGATCTGCTCTATGCGCAGCGCCGCCAGTCACTCTCCACGCGCTACCTGGTGCCTCTCCCAGGCCATCTTGACAGCTTGATGGCTTACTCGATCCAATATCAAAATGATCGCAACAAGATCTTTGAATCCAGCACTCTGGCGACAGAGGCGAGCCTGACCCATGGTTTTGG
>JAQYVY010000086.1 GCA_030145195.1 Desulfuromonadales bacterium
CCCCAATTTCAGGCGCATATCGATCACCGGGACAACCTGTCCACGCAAGTTGATGACGCCAAGCAGGTAATCCGGTGTCTGTGGCACTTTTGTGATAGGCGTCAGACTCAGGATCTCCCTAGTTCTGGTCACTTCGACACCGAATAGTTCATCAGCAAGACTGAAGGTCACATACTGTAGGCAACTGAGTTCGTTCGATTCATTCATAACGGCCTCCTCAATATTTTTCGAATTCGTTATCCAACGTATCTTCCCTGCCGCTCGCGGCATAGGTTCTCTGCTCTTCTTGTTCCGAGCTGAACTTGGGTTGGACGTGAGCGATCTTGGTCTGTACCTCTTTATTACCTGAAATCGACCCGGATTTATGCGAACGTCCCATGGCGGATTCGATCTTAAAGAAGGAGATCATCTCGGCGAGTAACTCCGACTGACTGGAAAGCTCCTCTGCGGTCGATGCCATTTCCTCGGAGGCTGATGCGTTCTGCTGGATAACCGCGTCCAGTTGTTGAATGCTCTTGCTGATTTGCTCTGCTCCTGCATCCTGCTCGCGGCTGGCAGCGCTGATCTCCTGCACTAGTTCGGCCGTCTTCTGAATGTTCGGCACCAGGAGGTTCAAGACCTCGCCGGCCTTCTCGGCCACCTCAACACTGTTGGTCGAGAGTCCATTAATCTCGCCGGCGGCTTTTTGACTGTGCTCAGCAAGTTTACGAACTTCGGCAGCGACCACGGCAAAGCCTTTGCCATGCTCTCCGGCCCGGGCCGCTTCAATTGCAGCATTCAAGGCCAGCAGGTTGGTCTGCCGGGCGATCTCTTCGATGATCATGATCTTGTCAGCAATCTGTTTCATCGCGCTGACAGTCTGGGTGACGGCACTGCCGCCTTCCTGGGCATTGCCCGAAGCCTGGACGGCGATTTTTTCGGTTTGCTGCGCATTGTCCGCATTCTGGCGGATATTTGCGGTCATCTGTTCAATGCTGGACGAGGCTTCTTCCGCGGCTGCGGCCTGCTCCGCTGCTCCTTGTGACATTTCTTCGCTGGATGCGCTCATCGCCTGCGCGCCTGAAGAAACGTTTTCAATCGAATTGAGAACCTGGCCGATCACTTCCCGCAACTTTAAAACCATTTCTTGCATCGCCGTGCCGAGTTGGTCCTTATCCGATTTCGGCTTGATATTGACCTGCAGATTGCCGGCGGCAATTTCATCTGCGGTGTCAGCCGTTTCCTGTAAAGAATCGGCCATGGTGTCGAGGGCGACAGCCAATCTTCCGATTTCGTCACCCCGTTTCAGATTGAGCCGACGGCCAAAGATCCCGCCAGCAACTTCCTCGGCCATGGCGACACCAAGATTGACCGGTTTTGTGATAGAGCCGGAGAAGAAAAAGGCAAAGATGCTGCCAGTAAGAACGCTTATGATGCTGACGATGACAACGATCCAGATAGCGCGGTTGGCCGAATCGGTGATCTCGGCCTGGGTTTGCTGGGCAAACTCGCCGGCCTTTAGTGCTACGCCGGCACTGAGTTCTACCGTGGCGTCTGCATTAACCTTCATCTCTTCCAGCAAGGCATTGATCTTTTGTTGATTGTCATGAACGCTCTGAAAACTGGCCTGATATTCAGTTAAATGCTCGATAGCTACTTTCTTTTCCGTTGCTTCGATCGCCGATTCATTGATATGCGCTTTAAGGAGCACAAGATTCTGGTTAAATTGCCGCAGATACTTCTCCTCACCGCGCAGCATGTAATCCTTTTCCTCTTTCCGCAGGGTCAGTAGGAGGACTTTTCCTCCTTCAACAAAATGCGAGGAAAGGATGGTTTCAACAATATGGGCATGGTCGCGCACCCTCTGGTAAGCCTGAATCTTGGCCGTTCCTGTGCCACGATAATAAATTGAGACGGCGGCGAGGTACTCCTCTATGTTGTTTTTTAATAAACTCTTGTTCTCGCCATCCAAAGCAGACTCGGTTACCAGTGTCTTGAATTGGACCGTTTCATTTTTGAATTTATCCAGGTAGTTTTTACTCTGGGCCGCATTGTCCTGATTGATGTTCAGGTCTTTTTCGTAACGACGCAGCATTAGCAGGCTGTTGATCAACTCGTCGTTATTGTAGGCGCTCAGGTAAGCGTCGGCTTGGTGGACGGCATCGCGGAACTTGCCTTTCAGCCCCTGGTTTTCATCCAGCCCAATCACGACATTGGCCTGGACCATGGCGGCAAAGCTCCTGCGGTAGTTGTCGACTTTCTGCTTGGCTTCTTGGGCGGCACTGGCAATGGCCTGTTGTGATGTTGTCGCAACAATGGCTTCCAGATTCTCTTGTGCTGCATCAAGATATTGGTCGGCGCGCTCCTGGTACTTGAGATCTTGACGTGCCAGAAAGTCCTTCTCGCTACGCCTCACCTCGAGAACATTCTTTTCCACACTCTTGGCGAGGAACTTAACGTTTTCAGCTTTTAGAACCGTTTCCTCGTATCCCTTGTTGACCTGAATCAACTGGCTTATGCCGATGGCACCAACAACCAGCAACAATGCCAGCACAAGACCAAAGCCCAAACCTAACTTTACTCCGAGTTTCATCTACTTCTCCCTTGTCCACCTTTTGAGTTGTGAAACTTGTGATTTTATTCAAGTTGTACAGTAGGTGTTAGGCAAGAAGCGTACCATTTATAGAAAAGACTAATCTTGGGGTGTTTTGTGGCTCCATCCCCCCCATTCCCTCTGGTTCTGTGTGCCATTTGTCCTCGAAGATGGCACAGAAATGTATACAATTCCGCGCCAAGGTGTCTTGTGCCTTGGCGTGGTTCTTGAGTGCAGGTATGGGACGTGGGGTTAAATGGAGGAAAATCTGTTACTCTTGAAAATGATGTTTAGAGTAGGTAGGCACCCTTCCAGACTTTTTGCTCTTGGCTACGGTTGGGAATGTCTGCTTGGGAGATTTTTTCGGTAAACCTTTGAAAAGTCAAAAGACTTTGGTAACAGCTGGGGCGGTAACCGCGCGCTGGAGACGACATTGTCTTAACTTGAAGGGTCGTAGGGTTTTGTCGTCGAACAGAAAAATCGTACTACGGACACGAGCGGGTCTCTCCGTTCTGAGGCTTTCGTCAGCTCCGTTACTGGGCGACAGGGATGGTCACTTCTACAGAGGTGAATTTTCCCGGGACACTATTGATTGAGATCTCTCCACCATGCTCTTTGGCGATTTCGTGTGAAATACTCAGACCAAGACCTGTGCCAATGCCGGCAGGTTTCGTAGTGAAAAATGGATTCACGACCTTGTTTAAAAGTTCAGCCTTAATGCCACAGCCATGATCCAAAACCTCCAGCTTTACATGTTTATTATCGTTGAGCATTGTCTCGGAGAGAGAGATCCTCAATACTTTGTTCTTGTCACCACTTGAAAATTTTTCGTTGAGGGCGTACCGGGCATTGCTGATAAAGTTTAACAATACCTGCTCAAGTTGTTGCTTATTGCCCTTAACCATCGGCAAGCCCTGCGACAGATTGGTCTCAATGGTTGTGCCCTCGTTTTCGATTTGTGAGCGAAGTAGCGTCATGGTGTCATCGACAACCGCCTTCATCTGAACCATTGTGCTTTTGCCTTTATCGCAACGTGCATGCGACAGGAGGTTTTTCACGATCGTGGCTATTCGCCAACCTTCCTTGTTGATGCCACGAAGGATTTTATGTTCAATACTGTCCGGGACCACTTTATTTTCAAGCAGCTGTGCGTAGTTGATTATCCCGTTGATAGGATTGTTGATCTCGTGCGCTACGCCTGCGGCCATTTCCCCTAACGCGGCCAACTCGTTGGTTCGAATTTCTTTGGATTGTTGTTTTCTTTGTTCGGCGACATCGATAAAGGTAACAACCGCCCCGATAACATCGTTCTCCTTAATAATCGGGTATGCCCACCATTCAACCTGCAAACATTCACCATTTGAGCGCCAGAGCACATCATCTTTCATGTGAGCTTTTCGTCGCTCTCTGACGGCATTGAGAACTGTACATGTCTCTATGGGGCTTGCTGTTCCCTCAAGGGTGGTATGATGAATCAGTGCGTGGATATTGCGGCCGAGCAGATCGCTGTCACGTTGAAAACCGAGAAGGGCGAGCGTGGCGTCATTACAAAAGATACAATTCCCCTCTAAATCGAGGCTGTAAATCGCTTCCGCCTTGGAGTTTATCAGAAGCCGAATCCTCTCTTCGCTGTTTTTAAGCTGTTCGTTGGCTATGGCAAGTGCTGCTGTTTTTTCTTGAACTCGAGCATCTAACTTATCTTTTTCTTCCTTGAGTGAGAGCGACAGGGTGTTAAATGCATCAGACAGCCGGGATAACTCTTCGGAGCTTCGGATGTCAACCACGCCACCCAACAATGAGTCATCATTCGATATGCTTTTGACCCTCTCGGTGAGAGTTTCAATCGGTTTAATAATAAATCGTCTGGAGTAAAACCACTGGTGCAAAAAAGAGGCCGTGAGAAGACATACCATGATGATAGAGAGGGGCAGGGCATCATCAAACACTTCTTGATATGCCTCGATTAATGGAATCCTAAGGGACAGTATAGAAGACTCATCCCCGATAGTTTTGTTGAAACCTCGCTCTGTCCCATAGAGCTCCAGAAGGCGACGAGGCGCCTCCTGGGGG
Organism: Desulfuromonadales bacterium; assembly: GCA_030145195.1. GTDB lineage: Bacteria > Desulfobacterota > Desulfuromonadia > Desulfuromonadales > BM103 > JAQYVY01. The sequence goes on from JAQYVY010000086.1 coordinate 4,643, forward strand.
GTGCTATGACATTGCATGCAACTGTCGGTAAACTGATAATCGGTTGCTTGCATGTGCAGCAAATATTGTTGATCATCAATCGTTACGACCGATGAACTTTCTTGATTTTCAAGCCGATATTTGTTTTGTATAAACTCTTGCTCATATCGGTTGGCCTCGTTCTCAGGGTGCCTGGCGTTGATCGCTGCGATTTTGACGCCAATTTTTTTGAACTCCCCCTCTTGTAAATATCCCGAAAGTGTTCGATTGACATAAGGGGCAGACATCCAGACAGGATCAAACTCGGGATTATTTTCTCCCGAATTTTTAAGAATTTCAAGGACTCTCGGGCGCAGTTCTTGTTCAAT
>JAQYVY010000046.1 GCA_030145195.1 Desulfuromonadales bacterium
AGAGACTTCCGGTGGATTTGTTGCTGTGACGGTTCTGGCGATGGGAAATTATAAGCATATTGTTGATAATTATGACCACTCAGTTGGTGATCTGTTTTTCAAGATGATGGCGGAACGCGTTGCCGCATTGCTCACGCCAGGGGACTCGGTTGCTCGGTTTGGCGAGGATCGTTTGGTTTTTTCCTACACCTTTAGCGACGAGCAACTTTTTTCGGAAGAACTGTTGCCGCAATTGTACGCCGAGGTCAGCAAACCTCTGGATCTTGAAGGCCTTGCGTTCTTTCCGGTCGCTTGTATCGGTGCGGCGTTTTATCCCAATGATGCTACCGATGCAAAAGGCCTGCTGCAGAGGGCCGTGTCCGCGCTGACCTTCTGCCTTGAGAATAAACAAGTCGGTATTAAAATATACTCTCAATCGTTGCAGGAGGAGCTCAAGAATCGTTTCAGGATTGAAGGGGGACTAAGACGCGCTCTTAACGGAAATGGTTTTGAGTTGTTTTTGCAGCCTCAAGTTGATTCAATCCGTGGCGACCTGATCGGTGCTGAGGCTCTGATCCGTTGGAAAACGGAAGATGGAGTCTATGTGTCGCCAGCCGAATTTATTCCGGTTGCTGAGGAGAATGGACTGATCCTGCCAATAGGCGAATGGGTTCTGCGGACCGCCTGCGCGCAAGCGGTTCAGCTGAGGCAACGGTTTGATCGGATTGTCCCGATCGGCGTGAATGTTTCGGCCAAGCAGTTCCAGGACCCGGCCTTTATCGATCTTATTGATGACGTCCTTTCTCTTGATGGCATGACGCCGGAAATGCTTGAAATTGAGATAACTGAGGGAACCTTTATTGAAGATATCGACCGGACGATAGAGCTTCTGACTGACCTTAAAGTGCGCGGTCTGCAAATTGCGATTGATGATTTCGGTACAGGTTATTCTTCTCTAAGCTATTTGAGTAAATTCCCGGTTGATCGTTTGAAAGTTGATCGCTCTTTTGTCGTGGGTATTGCCGATAACGCTGACGACAGGGTTCTCGTCAGTTTGATTATTGAAATGGGCCGGCAACTTGGTCTGAATGTGATTGCCGAAGGTGTCGAGTATGAAGATCAGAGACATCTTTTAATCGGTATGGGCTGTCATTCCATGCAAGGTTATCTTTTCGGTCGGCCAGTGGCTTTCGAAGATTTCTGCACCTTGGCTGAAGAGTTAAGCTTTAACTGATCTGATCACAGCTAGATTGCTCCTGTTCTCGCCGGAACTTGCTATGCCGCTCGCGCATAGCTATGGTTCCGGCTTTTTACTTTTGCCAAGGTTGTTGGTGATGTCTGGTGCTTTTGTGTCGGTGGGCGCAATGCTTTGCTTGTCATTTTGCCCAGCCGCTTTTTTCTGTGCGATGGGGGGTTGGTTGCGACTGGTCGTTCGGGGAATGCTTGGCAGGTTGCGGCGCACAGAAAAGCAAACAACATAATGATCTCAAACATTTTTACCTCCTGGTTGAATGTATTAAGAGTAAACCTCGCCCTTGTGTCAAAATATGTCACAGCGTTGGGCTTGCCATGTGCGGTGTTTTCCTCAGGCATAAAAAGGCGAAAGGTGAGATGTGGAACGTAGAAAAATGACGTAAATTAAGCGGGTTTGTTCGTTGACGGAGAGAATGAAATCGTATACAGTATGCAGGTTTCAGTGACAGCCTGTAATGATGATTCGCGTGAATACGCAGACTATAATCGGTGGCGAAATCTTTTCGCTCACCAACAACTTAGATGGAGGAGAGAGATGATTGAAGCTTACCTGATGCATGAAAAAGAGCGTAATTCTCAAGGGATCCCGGCCCTGCCGCTTACTCCTGAGCAGACCTCTGGGCTTTGTGAACTGTTGCAGAGTCCCCCGGTAGGTAAAGAAGCCTTCCTGATGGATCTTTTTACCGAGCGCATATCGCCTGGTGTCGATCCAGCCGCTGAAGTCAAAGCGGGTTTCCTGGACGAAATCCTGACCGGAGCCAAAAGTTCTCCACTGATCAGCAAAACGAAGGCGGTGCAGATTCTTGGCACTATGATCGGTGGCTACAATGTCCAACCGTTGATCGGTGCTCTTGGCGTCGCCGAACTGGCTGACGAAGCTGCTTGTGCCTTGTCTGGTATGACCTACGTTTATGACGCAGCTGCTCAGGTTATTGAGCTTTCCAAGAGCAACGCTGCAGCGAAGAAAGTTGTTGTAAGCTGGGCTGCTGCCGAGTGGTTCACCAACAAGCCTGCACTGGCAGAAACCATTAAAGTCAAGGTGTTCAAGGTTGAAGGCGAAATCAACACCGATGATTTCTCGCCAGCCGGTGATGCCTGGAGCCGTCCTGACATCCCCCTGCATGCCCTGGCCATGGGTAAAACCCGTTTCGTAGGTGGTATTGAAGAGATCGCCAAGTGGCGTGCCGAAGGCCATCAGGTTGCTTTTGTCGGTGATGTCGTTGGTACCGGTTCTTCCCGTAAGTCAGCGTGTAACAGTGTGCTCTGGTGCATTGGTGACGATATCCCGGCGGTTCCCAACAAGCGCCGTGGTGGTGTGATTATCGGCGGTGTTATCGCTCCGATCTTCTTCAACACCGCTCAGGATTCCGGCACCCTGCCGCTGCGGATGGATGTTTCCAACCTGAACATGGGCGACGTTATCACCATCAATACTGCAAAGGGTGAAGTCACCAACGAAGCAGGTGCTGTTGTTTCCACCTTCGAGATCAAGCCGGATACGGTTCCTGATGAGTTTCGTGCCGGTGGTCGGATTCCGCTGATTATCGGTTGCGCCGTGACCAAAGAAGCCCGCGAAGCATTGGGCCTTGGCGAGACGGATATTTTTGCCCAGGCGGCAAATCCAGTGCCCAAGGCTAATCAGGGCTACACTCAAGCGCAGAAGATGGTTGGTCGCGCCTGCGGTGTTGCAGGTGTGCTGCCTGGTTCCTCTTGCGCACCGATCATGACCACGGTCGGTTCCCAGGATACCACTGGCCCGATGACCGCCGATGAGATCAAGGAGTTGGCTTGCCTCAAGTTTAAGTCACCTATGGTTATGCAGTCTTTCTGTCACACCGCTGCTTATCCGAAGCCAGCCGACGTGAAGATGCATGCAAATCTGCCGAAATTCATCTCTGACCGTGCCGGCGTGCCGTTGCGTCCCGGTGATGGTGTTATCCACAGCTGGTTGAATCGTCTCTTGGTTCCCGATACTGTTGGTACCGGTGGTGATTCGCACACCCGTTTCCCTATTGGTATCAGCTTTCCCGCAGGTTCGGGTCTGATTGCATTTGCTGGCGCTCTTGGCTTTATGCCGCTTGATATGCCTGAATCAGTTCTGGTGCGTTTCAAGGGCGAGCTCAGCGAAGGCCTCACCCTGCGCGATGCGGTCAATGCAATTCCTTACTGGGCGATCAAGCAAGGCCTGATGACCGTGCCGAAGAAGAATAAGATCAACATCTTCAACGGTCGGATTCTGGAGATGGAAGGTCTCCCTAACTTGTCAGTTGAGCAAGCTTTTGAGTTGACCGATGCCGCGGCCGAGCGTTCCGCTGCTGCTGGTTGTATCAAGCTGTCCGAAGAGAGTGTCTGTACTTACCTGCGCTCCAACGTTGCTCTGATGAAAAAGATGATCGAAGAGGGCTATCAGGACGCAGCGACCCTGCAGGGTCGGATCGATGCCGTCAATGAGTGGCTCAAGGCTCCCAAGCTGCTTGAGGCCGATGCTAATGCAGAGTATGCTGCTGTTATTGAAATTGATCTGGCAGAAATTACAGAGCCGATTCTTGCTTGCCCGAACGATCCTGACGATGTCAAGCTGCTCTCCGATATTCAAGGCACTCCGATTCAGGACATCTTCCTCGGTTCCTGTATGACCAACATCGGGCATTTCCGCGCCGCCGCTGCAATTTGGCGTGGTGAGAAGTTCAACCCGAACGTTCGCACCTGGGTTTGTCCGCCGACCCGCATGGATCAGGTCAAACTGAAAGGAGAAGCTATCTTCTCGGTCTTCAGTGCCATGGGTGCCCGGGTCGAGATCGCCGGTTGCTCTCTCTGTATGGGCAATCAGGCTCGCGTGCCTGACAAAGTGAACATGTTCTCCACTTCCACTCGTAACTTTGACGATCGCATCGGCAACGGTGCTCAGGTTTATCTCGGTAGCGCTGAACTGGGCGCAGTGACCTCGACGATGGGTAAACTGCCGACACCGGCCGAGTACTTTGCGGTTTACAAAGAGAAGGTTGCACCGAACAAGGAAGAGATTTACAAGTACCTGCAGTTCGATGAAATGGAAGGCTACAAGTAATCGGCGTAAAACCGGTTAAAAGTGATAAGTGAAACGATAAGGCCGCTCCGTAAGGGGCGGCCTTCTTTATGGAAAAAGGGAAAGGGGGAAGTCTCCTATCTAGGACAGCCCCTTATCCTTTGCTTGGTACTTCTCCGGATTTTTGTTGACCAACAGAGCTTCACTTTACCAGCAATGATTCTCGATTAGTTTTGTCGTAATCGCTGATAGGTCTATCTGTTCTTTAAATGGATTATGGACTCTGCGCATTAATGACTTCTGTGATGTCGGCGAATATGCCGACAAAACTTGAATTTGGGTTGTTGTTTGGTCCGTTTGAGGCCTTTCATGTTGAAACCGGTTCAAAGTCGAGATTATGCCTTTACACAATTCAATAGATTTTGGGCGATGCCGTGTTCGTAAGAATGTTTATAAAGCAGTCGCTTACGAGTCTGGTTTGCCTTTACAAATGGAGAAAGTTGATAACTTGTCTGAATTGTTCAGTTAAGCGTTGTGATGCTGCTTGACATACAGATGGTTTATTGGTGTAATCGCGTGCTGAAATCAGGAGGTGGGATGAAAAGAATCGCAGCTAAAACCTTGCTTGATTATAAAATGATGTTTTTACTTTTTTTGCTATTCAGCGTCCTCACTTTATCTTCGTGCGTGACTCTTCCCGAGATGGCTCCGACAAACAGCTCCGGCTTGCCGATTGATGCGCGTCTGGCGAGTTTTATCATCCAACCCTTTGATAGTAGCCGAATACAACAGCGGACTCTTAAGTCCATGGGCTCAGTTGAGGGTGATTTTCGGGATCAACTCTTGTCTCTTGTTTCAACTAATAGTTTTTTTAACCCGCTCAGTTCAAACGAAATCCACCTGAAAGTTGAGCTGATATCGTGGCGAGATGCATCATCGACGCCTTTGATCCCAGACATGGAGGTTGTGGTAAAATACACCTTCCATTCTGAAACGGGCACACCTTTAATGACCAAAACCTTTACCTCCAAAGGGCAGTCTAGTGGGTTATGGTTGGTGGGGGGGATCTATCGCCATGTCCGCGCAGCTAATGACAGCTTCGCTGAAAATCTCGAACAATTTGGCGAGTCTATAACCAAAGAGCTCCCAACTCAATGGGCTCAACATTCAGAGACTGTTAAACAGGTTTATGCCAAGTCCAATTCTGCGACTATTGGCTCAAGACGTGTAGAAAGGCCGCAAGCAGTCGTTGCCTCCTCCAGCGTAAGAGGACTCGGCCAGTATCACGCCCTTGTCATCGGCAATAACACTTACGCCCACCTGCCCAGCCTGAAAACGGCCGTCAATGATGCGAATGCACTAGCTCGTGCGCTCGAAACGGATTATGGCTTCAAGCTGAAAGTCCTGAAAAATGCGACCAGGGCTGAAATCCTTCGAGCGATGAATGACTATCGTCGTTCCTTGACGCACAATGACAATCTGTTGATCTACTATGCTGGTCACGGTTGGCTCGACGATGAGGCTGATGAGGGGTACTGGCTGCCGGTCGATGCTGATCGGGTTGACTCGATTAACTGGATATCTAACAGTGCTATCACCAATAATTTGCGTGCCATGAAAGCTAGGCATGTGCTGGTTGTCGCCGATAGCTGCTATGCGGGAAAACTTACGCGAGGGATCAAACTCGCTCAGCGCGGTGATGGTTATTACGAACAAATTTCCCAAAAGCGTTCCCGCACTGTTCTTGCTTCCGGAGGGCTGGAACCGGTCGCTGATGGCGGGGGGAAAGGCAACCACTCAATTTTTACTTCCGAAATTCTGAAGAGCCTTAAGTCGAATCAGGGATTAATGGACGGAGCTGCGCTCTTTGCCAAAATTCAACGTCCAGTCATTTTGAATTCTGAGCAAAAACCTGAATATTCAGATATCCGTAAAGCTGGTCATGATGGCGGTGATTTTATTTTTGCAAAAACTGATCGACGGTAACCCGGGCGGGGGAACTAACTGTAATTTTATCGAAACGTTCAAAGGAGATCTTGTTACATGAAAAAAATTATCGTTTTATTTGTTGCTCTTTTTGCCCTTGTTGCCTTTTCTGGTTGCACATCGTTGAACAAAAGTGTTGCCAGTTATCCGGTTAATGGCTCCGCGCCTTCTGCAATCGTTCCTGACATCACGGTCGGTGATAAAATCAGCGGAACCTCTTCGATCCAAAAAATTCTTTTCTTCGAATCCGGTGATAATGAGTTAGCTGACGGTGTTAATTATGAAGCCGGTGCAAGTCTTGCTGGTGCTTTGGGCCTTCCAGCATCCCTCGCCAGTAAAGCCAAAGCAGCGGCCGCTTACAAGGCGGTTACTGATTCAGGTGCAGACTTCATCGTTGCTCCGCGCTACACAGTTAAAACCCTTGGGGTTCCTTTCCTGTACCAGGAAGTCAGTGCTACTGTTACCGGTTACAAAGGTACTATCAAAGGCTTCCATCAAGTCAAAGACGCAGACCTCTTCAAATAGTTTGTCATTCGCCCCTGCCCTTTTTACATAAGAATGACAACCTGAAGCAAAGAAGGCCCTCCCTTAGCGGGAGGGCCTTCTTTAGTTTGCCCAGCGTAGCTGGTGAACCCGGCCTGTGAAAGCTGGTAACAGTCTGGAGGGTAAAACCGGGACGACCCGCCGCAAACGTCGGTGGGGGCTGTTATGTGCCAAAAGCCATAGTGGAATGCGAAGGGAGGAAGTTTATTCGAAGGTCTTATCAAGACTGTCTTGATCGTTGTGCCGGACACAAGCCGCCTGACGGGGCGGGACACGCTATCAGCGGTCGGTTGTGAAAAACCCTCTGCCGATAATGGTCGTCCACTGAAGTAATCGGGAAGCACTGTTGTATATTGCCCTTTGGGGATAGAAGTCAACGATTGCCCCCGGCCAAGATCGGAAGCCGTAGCGAAAGAGCAGGGGAGAGAGACGCAGGAGCAAGTATGACGAAGGTTTATCACAGTCTCTATGACCGCATGCTACACTAGAAGGGACTGCTTCAAGCATTTAGGAAAGTCAAATCCAACAAAGGGAAGCCCGGAATCGACGGGCAATCCATCGAGGGTTTTGCTGAACATTTGTCAGAAGAAATCGTTCATCTTGCAACCGAACTACGGAACAAGAGTTACTGCCCACAGCCGGTTAAACGGGTCGAAATACCCAAAGACGATGGAGGAAAACGGCTGCTTGGAATCCCAACAGTTCGTGACCGGATTGTCCAGCTACCCTTGCTGAACATCGCGAGGAAGGCAGCCCCCAAGGTGGGGTTATTAGCCCCCTCATCGCCAACATCTATCTGGATGATTTCCTGATCCTCACCCGTTCAAAGAGCTCAGCGCATAATGCACTCAATGTCGCAAGAAACTATCTGGAAGGGGAGATTCTCCTGACCGTCAATGAACAAAAGAGCCATATCGTCCACAGCTCCAAGGGCGTGAGATATCTTGGCGTAAAGATCCATACCAGCTACACCCGGATCAAACGTGAGAAGGTTCGCGAGTTCAAAAACAAGGTCAAGGGGATCACCCGGCGCAACTCACCGCTTAATCTGAAGAAGGTCATTGCCGACCTGAATCCGGTCATCCGAGGGTTTGCTTACTACTTCCGCATAGCGAACTGCAAGACCGAGTACAAAGCGCTGATGCAATGGATCAGGAGGCGTCTACGAGCCAAACGGCTTCACCGCAGACTGAGGCAGCTAGGCTACCAAGGCGAGTTCAAATTCATAAAAATGAACTCACGGCGCAACGCCGCCAGCCCCTTGGCGAATTACGCTCTACCCAACAGTTATTTAAGGGAAGAGGGTCTCTTTGAAATGGATGCCGTTCAAACCGGGTACCTGCCTCAGAATTATTGAGGTGAAGAATAGGCATGAGCCGTATACGAGGCTCGTACGTACGGTTCTGTGAGAGGGATGAGGCGAATTTTATCTGCTCGCCTCACCCTACTCGATTTTTATTGTCGTTATGCATCAAGCGCCCTGTTCGGAGATCTCCAGAGGGGGCTTCCCGGTGAGCGGTATCAAGACATTGTTGATTCATGTGCCGTAGATAAGGCATGGACAACCTTAAGCGGAATAGTAGTTGCATAAAATGATATTACGAAGGGATATTGATTGTTGAATTCTTGTGATAAGGATGAGTAATAATGGCCTTTTAGCAAGCTATTGTGTGGGGAATGGTGGTTTTTTGATAAAGTTAAGTTCGTGGGTATGTACGCTATTAGAAGAGAATATCGTCATTTAACTGATATTTGATTCCATTTATTGGTGGGGAAAGGTGTGCATAATCGGTTTTTTAGGTAGATGCATAAATCGAAAAGGATAGGTTCTCTTGATTTAGACTAACAGCTTAAAAACCGGATTGTCGATTCTTGTTATACGTCGGGGGGGGGGGGGTCGTATGGATAACGATTTTTGGAATATTTCCTGTTTTTCTCTTCTTTGCGCGCTGTTGCTCATCACGGCCATTGCACTTCTTTATCCGACTCATGTCTTTTGTGCTCCCATTCCTCCAATCCACAATTCTGATCGATTCGCTTGCAACCTCTCTGTTTATCTTACTGAAGAAGTCTGTAACGATAATGGTGGTATATGGGACCTCTCCCGTAAATGGGACGATGGTTGGGGGTTAGTTGAACAGCAATATGGTGCTTTTACTTGTGTTACTTGCCATGTTCGCAGTTCCGGCAATGGCAATATCAAACGTATTCGACCGAGCATATTGGCCCCAGATCCTTCTTTTGGCCCTCTCCCTGGTGGTGGAGTGGTCGTTGCACAAGAGGCCATTCCAGACATCTCGTCTGATTTTGGCAATGACTTCGATAGTCACACTGATTCTGAAAGAATTTGTGAAGTTTGCCACAGCAAGACCCGCTATCATCGCTTTAATCTCTCGACTCCAGTTGCCAACAGTAGCGTCTTACACTTCAATAACACCGATTGCATCTCCTGCCATCGTCACAACGCCGGTTTCCGGGCGGGGTGTTCCGACTGCCACGGCAACAGCGCCAGTGGCGAAGCCTGGCCCGACGGTCTTGATAACAATTTAAAGCCGGAATACGCTACTTTCGATGACTCAGGCTCACATGTCAGGCACATTGAAGCCTCAGGTGGTAATTCTTCCTGCAGTTTCTGCCATCCCCTGCCGGAGTCTGGCATTACTCACCTCAATAACGACGTTGACGTGTTGGAAACCTCTTTCAGCTATACGCAAGGCACACAGACGTGCACTAACATCACCTGCCACGGCAACACTGCCGCTCAGTGGGGCACGACAGGTTGTCTTGGCTGTCACGGCGTAATCCAGGGGGATCGTGCTGATGTTGGGGGACAGTTCTTGGCTAACTCTCACCATGTTCAGATCGATCCGGTTACCGATGAACACTGCTACCAGTGCCATTGGGAGGCAAACAGCGAGGGCACTATTGCCTCCGCCTACCATGGTGGGGTTAATGCTTCTGGGGCAACCGTTGATCTGGTTATTTACGGTACCGGTGCCCGTCCGTCCGTCTACAGCGCAGGCAGCACAGCCGTTCAGTACACAGCCAATGGTTCACGCCCGGAGATCGCCAGACTCAACGGCCATTGCCTTGGTTGTCATAACGACCAGAACAGCACGACTGAACCGTTTGGCGACGGTAAAACTCCGCAGGAGTATGCCTGGGATCGCAACAATGGGGAGATTGAAGGACTCGCTGTAGACTCTAACGGCACGAGTATTGACAGTCGTTATAGCCAGACGGTGACGACCACGCTTGGCAAATATACCGGTGTCGCCAATGCCGCCAAGAAGATCCAAACCAAGGCGTATTCAGCGCACGGTAACGCGACGAGCAACCAGGGCGGGTGGTCATCAGGAGCGGCAGGTACGGGCGTCGATGGTGTCTTGCCGAATACTCGCAATGGCTCGGTCAATGTTGTCTGCTACGATTGCCACAATTCCCACGGTTCACAGGTTGAGGGCATAACTACCAGCTACAACAGTGCCACAGGACTTGGTCTTGGCGGGATTCTTAAGTCCACTCAGGCCGGTCGTGGTGGCTATGCAATGTCTTATCAACCTGTCGCCGGAGGGTCCGCAGCGGACAAAAACCAGCGCAACTCCGGCGCCAGCCTGTGCTTCGACTGCCATCTGGACCCCGAAGTTGGAGTGACACCGCCCTGGGGTTATCAGTCGACATTTGGAGCAACCAAGCAGATCAACGGTTATTACGACAGTCCTTACTTTGCTTCAGGTGGCTCAGGTAGCCAGGTTCGCTACCCTTATAAGAATCAGCCCGATTTCAAAGGCGGTCATTTTGGCGCATCGTCACCTCTGGATGAAACCCCTGATCATTCGATCGGAGGGCTCTGCACTCCGTGCCATGATCCGCATGGTGTCAGCCCAAACATCAATCAGGAATACGGTATCCCACTGCTCAAAGGGACCTGGATGACATCAATTTACAAAGAAGATGTCGCTCCCGACATCAACAACGTCGAACCTGTACCCTATGGAACCCATTATTTCAGTACAAATTTTCGTGGGAATTATCATATCGACCAAAACACCTTTGGTGCCTTGAAAGAGGGAGTGGTCAGCAATACGACACCGGGCATCAGCGAAGATTCTTCATTGTTTGCCGGACTCTGTCTGCGCTGCCACCCGCAAGCGAGCCTGACAACTCCGACGTCAGTCGCTTCACCCAATGCCTGGAAGAGTAAAGACAGAGTCCACGAAGCTGTTTATGGTTGGAAGACGTCGACCGCCGTTGAGAAACATAAGTACACCTGTTCCAAGTGCCACACACCGCACAACCCTAATGGTTTACCACGTTTGATGATCTCTAACTGCCTCGACTCCAATCACAAGGGTCGCGTTCTCTGGCAAGACAATCCAGATGTTGCTGCTGAGGGGATCAACCTGGCAGGTGATTGGTCTGATGGAGGTGGCGAGGGGTATGGGCAGATCCCCGGAGGTCATATCGCCTGGTATGATAGTGGGCTGGACTTTGACCACAGAGTCACTTGCCATGACAGCCCGAACGCTAGCAATAATGCCGATGACGGCAAAGATCAGAGTTGGAACAGTGTGACTCCCTGGGCACCTCCCCTGGAGATTTCCGGGCTGACAGCGCTTCAGTCATACGCGGGAGTCACTGGCAGAGAGACCATCTCGTGGACGACCAATCTGACCAGCGATACATTCCTCGAGTACTGGTGGGATCCTGAGGATGTTAATACCTACAACAGTACCTCGCTGGTCACTAATCACCAGGTGGTCTTGACTGGTCTTGAGAATCATCAAACCTATTATATCCAGGCCCGATCTGAAAAAACCATCCGCGGTCAGGTTCGCCAGGACACGGTCAACAGTACTTTCTATATCTCGTTGCCGCCGACTGTGCCGGTGCCGGTTGCCGCCGCTGACTTCATTACCCCCGTATCAAAATCAGTCACCTTGGGCTGGGCAAACTCAACGGATCCGATCGACGGTGGCCCGATTGAATATTATGCCGAATTGAGCACCAAGGCTGATTTCTCCACATTGGTATCCAACTCCGGATGGTTCGAGAAACCAATCGAAAGCCCAAGCCCAAGTTGGACAACGCCAGCGTTAGCAACCAATGCAGCTTACTTCTGGCGTGTCAAAACCCGTGATGCCGATCATAAGACGGTTAATGATCCTCACTCAGCCTGGTCTGTGTCGGACAGGTTCGTCTTTACCGATGGGGTTCTGCCCCAGATCACTCTGTCTAGCCCGCCCCACAAGACCATGTATGAATATTGGCTGAATAGCGGCGAGACGGGGATTGATGTGTCCTTTAAATGGAATTCGACGCGCGAGGCGGAGTATTACAAGGTTCAGATCAGCCTCGATTCGTCCTTCTCAACGATCAAGTATGATTCCGGCTGGATTACGGAGAAAGAGTGGATCGGGCACCTCGTGTCTTCCGCCCCGGATTGGTGGATCCACGAATATCACTATTGGAAAGTACAAGCTCAGCCCGTGGGCGGTGGTGCCCCGGTTGAGTCGACTGATTTGGCTGCGCCCTGGTATTTTGACCTTTATGAGACGGAGTAACCCGACTTCACAACCTTGTGCCACTAATGGCTTAATTAAGGATAAGCGTCCAGTGACGCTCAGCGTGGGCACTCAGTTTTGGGCGGCTGCTGCCATAACTGAAGTGCCTATGGCATCTGCAACCCTGGCATTACACAGCACCGACTCGTAATCAGCCGATGCAGAGAATTACGAGTACGCCTAGGTTGTGTCGAATGGATCAACCGATCATTGCTCATCTATATCAACGGCTATTATAAAGACGTCAAGGTTGATGTGCTACACACGGTCGAACCGCTGCCCTTTGCCAACATGAGCAACTTTCCGTACGATGAAGCAGTTGAGTCATATCCGGACGATGTGGAGCATAATATTTATCGTGCTGAGTACAATACTCGGAATTTCTAATAACGAAGACTGCTCTGCCTTCCACGAGCAATAAATGGCACAGACAAATAACACCAGAGTTACACCAATAATTTGTAAGCCCCCTCGCAAAAGGGGGCTTGCTCGACAATAGCCTGTCTCTTCTCAGGTGCTGACCTTTTATTCTAGAAATAGAAGCCACCCAAAAATTCCACCAAGACCTATCATGATTACCCTTGCACAACAGCCAAGACAAAGCTAAATTAATACGAAACATCTCAGCCTTTACCGTAGCCTGAAATCCTCTTGATTAACCAGCCGCAAGGGTTCTCAGATGGCCGACGCGAATCTACTGTTCCAACCTGTAAAAAACTACTGCCGCAATACAATTTCCTCCTGTGCTCCGGATGACACCGTGCTGAAAGTTGCAGCGACGATGCGCGATCAGAAAATATCGAGTATGGTTGTCTGTAAAAACAACAAGCCGGTCGGGATTCTCACTGATCGGGATTTACGCAACAAGGTTGTCGCACAAGGTGTCGACCCTGCCAGCATTACGGCGGCCGATATTATGAATGCCCCATTGATCACAGTCGGAGAGGATGATTTTATCTTTGAAGCGCTGTATCTTATCTCCCGAAACAATATCCATCGTGTTTGTGTCGTCGACAAAAATGATCGCTTAATCGGGATCATCACCGATTCGGATATTCTGCAGTTGCAGACCCATTCGCCGCAAAAGCTCGTTCGAGATATCGAAGAATCACAGACGATCAACGAATTGAAGCAGCGGCACAAGCAGATTCAGGGGCTGGTCCTCCATTTGGTCGGCACTGGCGTCCTTACTCGCGATCTGGTCACCATGATCGCTCACCTTAACGACCAGCTACTGTTGCGTTTGGTTACCTTGCTGCGAGCACAGCAGTTCTCAGATTTGACGGATCGTTTTGCTTTCATCGTTCTTGGCAGTGAAGGCCGCCGAGAGCAGACCCTGACCACGGATCAGGACAATGCCATTATCTATGCTGATGATTTGAGTACCGAAGAGATCGCCCGGATAGAGGCCTTTTCCAACGTCCTGATTGATGCATTGATCGACATCGGTGTGCCCGCGTGCCCTGGCGGCATTATGGCAAAAAATGCCATTTGGAGACGGAGCCAGAGCGAGTGGAGTGATGTGTTGCTGCGCTGGCTCAGCAGCCCGACTCCTGAGAACATCTTGACTGGGAGTATGTTTTTCGATTTGCGAACGGTTTATGGCGACATCAGCTTTGAACGCTCTATAAAGCACTGGTTGGAAGGCTATTTCGTTAAAGAAAAGGCTTTTCTGGTGCATTCGGCAGCCAATGCCGTGCGGTTTAAAACTCCGGTCGGTTTGTTCGGCAGAATCAAAGTGGAGCGGGAGGGCGACCATCGCGGCAAAATTGAGGTGAAGAAGGCTGGGATCTTTACCATGACTGAAGGCATCAAGGCTTTGGCTCTTGAAGCCGGTATCACAGATGGGGGGACCATAGAGAGAATTCATTCTCTGGTCAAGGCCGGAGTATTCAAGTTAAGTCTGGCCGAAGATTTGGAAGCCAGTTACAATTTTCTGGTCTTTTTAAGATTACGCTGCCAGGTTGAAGCGATTCGTGCCGGTGAAGAACCGACCAATTATATCACCCTGATGAAACTCAACCATATGGAGAAGGGCCGATTGAAATTGGCCTTCGACGAGATCAACGAGTTCCAGGAGTTTTTGCACAGTCATTTCAGGTTGCAGTTGTTGCGCTAGCAGCCTGTCGGCATATGAATGAACTGGCTACAAATCCGCCTGTTTGGCGAGATGCTTGCAAATCAGGATCTGATGGCTCTGGTCGTCGCCGAGAAGATGAATCGCAGTATCAATCGGCTTGTGCCTGGGATGGTTTCGGTGGCTTTTCTGCCGATGGGGCTTTGAGGCGGATTGTCGATTTGAGGGGTTATTCGTATTTTACCTGCATCTGGCTGCCTTGTTGCGGCTTGAGGTTGAATTCGTTGGCATAGCCCCAGAACGAGATAACCTTCAGCAGGAGTTTTGCCGTCGCCATTTCTGAAACGCGACTGGGTTCCGGAACCATTTCAACAATGTCGACTCCCCGCAGGTCAATCTTTTTTCTTGAAAAAAGAGTTTCGAGGACTTCAATCATCTGGTACCAGAAGAAGCCACCGGGCTGGGGGGTGCCGACGCCTGGAACGGCCATGGGGTTAAAGACGTCCATATCTATAGACAGATAGAGTGGCCCTTCTAGTGAACTGATTGTCTGTAAAAAAGCTTCCCATTGACCTTTGCCGCGCAGGTCCCAATCCAAAAAAAGTGAGATGCGGTTTTCCTGTTCGACTCGCGTTACTTCACTTTCACAGAGTGAACGAATCCCTGCCATAACGATATTGTGTCCCTGCTCAAGCAGGCGAGTGACGGGGCAGGCGTGGCTGTATTTACTTCCCTGATAGCTTTTGCGTAGATCGGCATGGGCATCAAAAAAAAGAACGGTTCCTGGTTCGGGCATGCGTCCGGCGACCAGTGACGGGGTCAGGGAGTGCTCACCGCCGAGGCCGACAAAGAGGTTTTCTGCGGGGAGCTTGGATACATGCTCTGTCAAGCTGGTGTGCCAAGCTGCTTCGGTGAGGGAACCGTCGTCTGCAAAAGGTTCGCTCACGTTAATTGTCATGTGCTTGAAGGGCGACCAACCGGCATCTTCTTCATAGAATTCCAGCTGATCAGTGGTTTCAAGGATCGCCTGCGGTGCTGCAGCCGTGCCGGGCTTGAAAGAAACCGTGCGTTCAAAAGGAATTGGCAAAATCAGGACATCGGCTTCATTAGTGGGCGCATTGGGCAGGGAGAGAAAGTGCAGTTGATCTGTCATGCTTGAATTCCTTCATCAGTTGCTAGCAGCCCTGATAGTCCGACAGCCTGCTAGGCTCATGCAAAACGTAGCATATATCTGTTGTCATGTTATGCAAAAACAAAGCGTTATGATGCCACAATGTCAGTCTTTACGCAATTCCTCGGCAACAGCTTCGGTCATCGCTGTGAGTAGTTGCGTTAGGTCCTGATTCTCAATGATATATGGCGGCATGAGATAAACCAACTTGCCAAAAGGCCTGATCCAGATCCCTTTATCGACGAAGCGTGCCGTAATTGAAGGCATGTCGACCGGTTGGTCGAGTTCCAGTACTCCGATGCCGCCTTTGAAACGAACATCGTTGACACCGTCCCATTCCTGGCAGGGCAGCAGATGGTTGGCAAAGGCTGCTTCCATCTGTTGTATCCGTTGCTGCCACGGGCTGTTGAGCAACAAATCAATGCTGGCATTGGCCACGGCACAGGCCAGCGGGTTGGCCATGAAGGTGGGCCCGTGCATAAAAGCCTTGGGCGGTTGCGTTGAGATGGCGTGAGCGATTTCGCTGGTCGTCAGCACCGCTGCCATGGTCATGTACCCCCCGGTGAGTGCTTTGCCGAGGCACATGATGTCTGGAACGATATCAGCCTGTTCACAGGCGAACAGAGTGCCGGTACGACCGAATCCGGTAGCGATTTCATCGGCAATCAACAGCACGTCGTGAGCGTCGCAGAGGACTCTGACCTGACGCAGGTATTCCGGTGCATAGAAGCGCATGCCGCCAGCCCCCTGGACAATTGGTTCAAGGATCACAGCAGCAATCCGGTCGTGATTTTTTTCGATCAGGGAACGGAAGCCGGCGATATCCTGATCTTGCCATTCATCGTCTGTCGCCGGGCGCGGCGCATCGGCAAAGAAATGGTCTGACAATACTTCGGTAAAGAGATGATGCATCCCGGTTTCGGGGTCACAGACGGCCATAGCGCCACTGGTGTCGCCGTGATAACCGCGTCGTACCGTTAATAGCTTCTGTTTTTTCGAAAGACCTCTGGCATGCCAGTATTGGATTGCCATTTTTATCGCAACCTCGACACTGACTGAACCGGAATCGCAAAAGAAGACCCGTTGTAAGGGCTCGGGCGTTATTTGCACCAGTCGGGCTGCCAGTTCAGCCGCCGGACGATGGGTCAGGCCGCCGAACATAACGTGGGCCATGCTCTCAAGTTGCTGATTGATCGCGGCGTTGAGTACCGGATGGTTGTAGCCATGAATCATTGACCACCAGGAAGACATGCCATCAATCAGTTCCTGACCGTTTTCCAGGGTGAGACGAACCCCTTGCGCATGGCTGACCGGATAGACCGGAAGGGCACCGTCAAGTGGCGCATAAGGGTGCCAGACATGAGAGTGCTCAAAGTCTTGCCAATTGTTGTCATTCAGAAGATTCATGATGCTCAATTCAGCCGCCTATCTTTCGATTCTATAACACTTAAAATGTTGTCTTGCCACTAAAGACACAAAGCCGCCATGGCATACAAATATCCCACAAGACTCAACAGTTCAGGACCAAAAATTTGTTAATGGTTTAGAAGAAACAAAGGCTTTCTTCGTGCCTTTGCGTCTTTGTGGCAAATCCTTGTTTGGTTCTGGGACCGCTATCTTTTGATGCATCGTAGCGGAAAGCCTGATGCTGAGCAAGGGGCGGAGTATGAAGGATGATTCAATCTTTTTTTTGCTTTGGTAAGAAATGATGTCTTAACCAGACCACCAGCAGTGTGACCGTCAACCCCAGCAGAAGCAGGAGCCCCAACCTGCCGGCAAGGGTTTCAGCGCGTTGCCAACTGGTGCCGCCGAGATAGCCGAGTCCTGGATAGCTGATTCCCCAGAGGATTCCACTGATGAAGGCATAGTTGAAAAAGGCATAAGGCCGCATGCGGCTGGCGCCGGCGACAAAAGGGATCAAGCCTCGGATCGGGCCGAGAAAACGGCCGAAGAAGACACTTTTGCCACCATGCTCGACAAAGAAGATTTCTGCTGATTGCAGCAAACCTTTGCGTTTTTTTAGGAACTTTGCGCGCCAGAATTGAACGCCAAAGCGGGCTCCTAGCCAGTAACTCACGAGGTCACCGAGCAAGGCACCGAACCCGGCGGCGGCCATAATGATTGCAATCGGACCTTTCCCCTGGAAGGCCAGCCAGCCACTGAACACCGTCAGAATACTGCCGGGCATGATCAGCCCAACTCCGACCAGCCCTTCAAGAAACGCAATCACGAAGACTGCACCGGCGAACAGGCCGCCGCTTGGCAGCAGATTGAATATGTCTTGCAGCCACAGTTGCATGATTTTAGCGCTATAACCAAAAGAAGGAAGAATTGTTAGCCACAAAGTCACGGAGACTCAAAGAAAAAACGGTCGCTCTATTTTTAGTTTCCCTTGTGTCTCCGTGCCTTTGTGGCAAGGCTTTTGTTTTGGTCGTGAACTCTATTGTTGCGGTCAACACTTGTACGTCTAGTAAAGAAGATCTTTGTGTTTTTCTACAAGCAAAATCGGCGATGCCAGTCATCGAAAAGATGGACCTTCTGCCGGTCAAATCTGGCCAGTGATTTTCTCACCTCATCCGCAGTGCGCTGCCCGGTTTTTGTTTTGGAAAAAAACAGGTCGGCATAGGCGATGATCTCTTCTTCTATATTTTGCGGACACATGTCGCGTAGGGGTAGGGGCAACTTCTGTGATTGAATATCCTGTCGAGTCAAGCCAACCCCGATATGTCGTTCGCAAACCAGCGCATGTCGCGGCAAATTCTCTTTGCGCAGCAGCTTGGCACCAAGAATGCCATGGGTAATGTAGGGTTTCTTGCCGTAACAACCAAGGGCTGGTGCATCAGTGAACAGCATGCCGATATCGTGTAGCCAGGCGGCTTGGTTGACAAACTCCACGTCGACGATAGTCGTTTTGCTGATTTTTTCGGCAACGGTACTTGCCAGTGTTGCCACCTGCTCTGAGTGGGTGACCAGACTTTGTCTTGCCTGGTTGTGGTTGGCATAATATTTATCGATGAGTTGAAGTGGTTGCATGGTTGTGTTCATGAGGCCGCCGAGTTTGAGGAGGACAGGATCAGGAAGGATTCGACAATCTCTTTGATGACTTGAGTATATTGGCCCATGGTATCTGCTGATGCCGTGAAAACAATTGAATAATGTCGTTGTTCGGAACTTATCAGGTAGATATCGAAGTTACGCTGAGAATTGTAGCCCATCAGATGCATGGCCGTTCCCGCTGGCATGACTGTTTCTGTTTTCAATGTCAGTTCTATGCTTGGATATTCCTGCAAAATCTGGTCGATGTGTTGATCAATTGTTGCCGTATTATCGGACACCGGCTCCGAGTGGATTCGTAACATCATTTCAGGATCATCTTCCTGAGTCCAGCGGACCTCGCCCTGGCCGCTCCGGTATGGCAGTCGCCGGTCTTTGTTCCAGGACTGAGGGTGTTCCACGGCAAACTCCAGAGCCGCATCAATATGCATGCCGATCTTCTTTCCCGGGCTGCCGTTAGAGATGCAGGCGGCAAGGCTGATGGAAATAAAGCCCAGCAAGCCGAGGCGAAGATATTTGTGTAACTCGAACGATAGTCTCATAGCCGACTCATAAAGATTGATTCTATTAAGGGGTCAGAGCTCGTTGTGATTAATTATAGCCCAAATTATACACTTGCAATATGCCGGAGGTAAGACTGACTTTTATCAAGGTAAAATTACCAGAGTTCGTGGGTATGTTTCGAAAACAAACGAATCGCCAGAACGATCAGTGGCAACTGAATCAGTAAGAGGATCATAAAGCAGAGGTTGAGTCCAAAGCGGTCAGCCAAAACGCCGACGATGGGTGCGGTGCAGACGAAGCCAGCGCGGAAGACCAGTGATTTGAGGGAGAGAATGCTGGCTCGTTCCTGTCGTCGGCTCTGCTTCTGCAATGCCAACCGCAAATAAGGTCCCTGAATGCCGCGCATCAGAGTCAACAAAAAATAAAAGGCAAAGCCCCAGAGCCATTGGTTTAACGCAAGTCCCGTATAGCCACCCACAATCAAAGCTATGAAGAGTACAGGCATCGCGCGCGAACCGAGATGATATTGGAGCCGATGGCTGATGACCGAACCCAGGGAGACGCAAAGATTGGCCGCTGCCCAGATCGGGCCGAACCATGAAAGGGGAACGTTATGCGCCTGCATGTATGGCTGAATCAGCCAGACCGGGTAGAAGGAGGTCAAACCGAGCAACGCGGCCAGCAGGATGCTGGCGCGTAAACCGGGTTTTTCCAGAAAAGCTTTGCGGGCAATCCCCACGGCTGCCTTTATGTGTGAAGCCGGTACGCTTTGAGTCGACGGAATCTCGCGCAAACTACGGCAGACGACCATGGCTGCGATCCAGATGCCGATCTGCAAGATGAATGGTAATAGTGGAAACCATGCATAAATAACCCCGGCACCGATGGCCCCGGCTGCTTCTCCCGCTTGTGCCCAGGCGGTCATGCGACCGTCATATTTCGAATATTCTTCTTCGCGGCCATCATGGCGCAAAGTTTCATAAAGCAGGGCACTGTCGGCACCGCTTATAAATGCGAAAGAAATGCCCAGCTGGATTTCGGCGCAGAGGACACCCGTAAAAGAGCCCGCAAGGGTGTAGGTCGTCCAGCCGGTGATCCCGAGCAGCGAAGCCAGAGACAAGGCGAAGCGATAGCCGAGACGGTCGCTCAGGTACCCCGAAGGGAATTCCATGAGTAATGTCGAGAGCGAGAAGATCGCCTGAAGTAATAGGATGTCGCTTAGCGAAAGACCGATCTGATCTTTCCAGAAGAGGGTGATGATAGCCATCGGCAGCAAGGCCATCTTCAGGCAGGCGAAGATGTTCAGTCGGAAGATGTTCTTTGAGAAATCGGAACGCGATGCGAGGGACGCGGGACGCGGTAAGGACAAAGTCGGATTCCTGGAGTTTTTAGATGAGTATCATTGATGATCTATTTATTGCCGGGAAGAAAAACAGCCGAGTGGTTCACCTCTTGCCCCGGCCCGCGTTCCTGGTCTATGCCCAGTAGATGCAGGCGGACGGACAGCTGTCCATGGCTTTTTCAATCTGTGGTTCAGTTGCTCCGGTCGGGTTATGAACCACGGCTTTTTCGTGGGCATGACCATTGGTGCTCTCTTCCATGCAGAAGACTTCCGGGCAGACCTGGGTGCAGACTTCACAACCGATACAACAATCGGGATCTATTGCGGGAACTCTTGTCATCTGTTTGCTCCTGATGATTCTACTGACGAATTCAGTTAATAAAAGGGTTTATGGCTTTGTTGGTTTCACAATTGAACACAGTTTGTAATAATCTTTTGATTTTAGCCTGATCAGCTTAAATCAGATTTTATCAGTGGCCAATTGTCTTTGCCGTTCTCTGCGTCTTTGCGTTAAAATTGCTTTGAATATCAGACTTTCATCTTATCAATGGCAGGATCGTTTTGCCAGTGGTTCCTTTACCGTTTGCCAGAATTCAGGTGAAACCGTATACTTGGAACCAGTTATAAACTATCAACAGCCAAACCGTTCAATCAGATTGCCTATGCGAACCGGTCTCCGCACTGAAATCATCCTGAGCATTTCTCTTCTGCTGGCAGCGGCTCTGCTATTTGCTGGCTTTCTGCTGCTGAAGTTGACTGAACAAAACCTGTTGGAGCAACAACGAACCCATTCAGCGAGAATCATGCGATTGGTGGTCGCCAGCCTGGACGAACCGTCCCGTGCGATCGACTACGATCTTGAGTTGGCAATTTCGAGGATGGATCGGTTGCAGACGGTCTTGGGACAACAGACTGGTATCGGCGGCTGGCGTTTGCTCGATGTCAGACTCCAACCGATCGCCAGCGTTGCCGATGAGATGACGAATGATTTTCCGACCCTTTCACCCTTACTGTTGAGTCAGGGAGAGCTTTACGAAGAGTTGTCTTATCAATCTAACTGGCTGGTTGGCGAAAAGTTTTCTCACAACTATCTCGACCTCACTATGTCGATCTGGAGCAACGGTGAGGCTCAAGGTTTGCTCCAGATCAGGTTCTCACTCGATGGCCTGCGCCAGAGAGTGCAACAGGCTCAACGTTTGATGATGGCTTATGTCGTCCTCTATGGTTTGGTGCTGGCTGTCTTCGCGGTGTATCTGTTGAACCGCAAGGTGGTTAAGCCAATCAGACAGTTGCATTCGGCGACCGCCACGGTTGCTGAGGGGACTTTGTCCCCAGTAACAGTTCCGGCTGGACCGGGTGAAATTCACGAACTGGCCAATAGCTTTAATCGTATGGTCGCCGCCCTCGCCGACAGTCGCATGGAGACTGAAGAACATATTGCCTCTTTAGAGGGGACCAACCGGGCCTTGGCCCAGGCACGCGATGATTTGATCCGTTCTGAAAAGCTGGCCACGGTTGGGCATCTGGCAGCTGGTATGGCTCATGAGATCGGTAATCCTCTCGGCGCGATTATTGGCTACCTGAATGTTCTTATCTCGGATTTAGAAGGTGACGGACCGCGCGATCTGGTTGAGCGTTCATTGACGGAAGTCGGGCGGATTGACAAGTTGGTACGTGAACTCCTTGACTATTCCTCTCCGGGAAGCCACCGTGTAGAAATTTTCAATCCGGTTGCTTTGCTTCAGGAAACAGTGGAGATGTTGCGTCATCAGGGACTCTATGACGGCATTGAGGTGGTTGACCATTGTGCGAGTGATAACGGTTCGCTCTCCATGGACCGGGCTCGCTTGATGCAGGTCTGGATTAACCTGTTGCTGAATGCACGCGACGCCATGAACGGCGAGGGTCTGGTTGAACTTTCCTCTCGACATGACGATGAGACCCTTACTGTTATGGTCAAAGATCATGGTGGTGGGGTGCCACCGGAAATTACCAACCGCATCTTCGAGCCGTTTTATACGACCAAGGGGCCCGGCAAAGGTTATGGCCTTGGGCTGGCTGTTTGTCAGCGTATCGTTGCTGAACAGAATGGACGCATCGAGGTTATTTCTGGTCCGGGCCTGGGAACGACATTTTCGGTGACATTACCTTGTTGCGAGGAGCCTTCCTGATGTCGATAAAAGAGCGCCATATCCTGGTCATTGACGACGAGGCCTCTATGCGGCACATGCTGCAACTGGTTCTGGCGCGAGAGGGGTATACGATCACTGAAGCTGTTAGTGGATGCCAGGGTCTGGAGCGGTTGAGAACCAAGCATTTCGATCTGGTGTTGTGCGATATTAAAATGCCGGAAATGGACGGACTGACTTTCTTGAAAGAAAAAGTACAACAGCAATTCGCTGGCACGGTGATTATGATGAGCGCCTACGGCAGTATCGAAACTGCAGTCGAATGTTTGAAACAGGGCGCCTACGATTATATCTCCAAGCCGTTTCGGCCAGATGAAATTCTTCTGACCGTGCGTAAGGCGGAAGAACGCCTGCAATTGCGTCAGGAAAACGTTCAGTTGAAAACGAATATCAAGCGGTCAACCCGCCCTCAGGGGGCGGCGGCTATCATTCATTGCAGTGCTGTCATGCAAACGCTGATTGAAACGATAAGGCGGGCTGCCGATTCTCCGGTTTCGGTTTTGATCACCGGCGCAACCGGTACCGGCAAAGAGCTTGTTGCCAGAGCTCTGCACGCCGAAAGTCCGCGTCACGATAAACCGTTTCTAGCCGTCAATTGCAGCGCTATTCCAGCGGGGTTACTGGAAAGTGAGCTGTTTGGTCATGCCAAAGGCGCTTTTACCGGTGCTGATCGTGATCGGACGGGGCTCTTCGGGGCGGCCGATGGAGGAACCTTGCTACTTGACGAGATCGGAGATTTGCCGCGGGAGTTGCAGCCGAAATTACTGCGGGTGTTGCAGGAAAATGAAATTCGGCGCGTCGGCGACAGTCATGCTCGCTCAGTGGATGTGCGTGTGATTGCTGCGACAGCGAAAGATCTCAAACAGGCGGTCTCGAACGGGGCGTTTCGCGAGGATCTTTATTATCGTCTCGCGGTGGTCACCATCGAATTGCCGCCACTCTGCGAGCGCCCTGATGATATTGCGCCGCTGGTGGAAAGTTATCTCCCGAGAATCGCCGCACGTTTGAAACGTCCGACTCCTACGCTCACGGCAGAGGCTTTACGCTGTCTGGAACAGTTGAAGTGGCCGGGGAATATCCGTGAACTTCTGAACGTTTTGGAAAAAACCCTGGTGCTGTGCCGCGAGGAAAGTATCACTGCTACCGATCTGGTTTTGTCGGATTCACCACAAATGCCGATTGACCCGGATACCCTCTCGTTAAAAAAAGCCATGATTGCACTGGAGCGTGATTATATCGAAAAAGCCCTGACGCTTACCTCTGGCAACAAAACCCAGGCGGCAAAAATCCTCGAGATCAGCTTGCGCTCGTTGCTCTATAAGATCAAGGATTACGGTATTGAATAGGGGGCGTCCTGGTTTTTCTTCTCGCCTTTGTAATAATATGGTCCTGTAACCCCCAAAATAGGTCGAATTAGCCACCAAGACACGAAGGCACCAAGAAGTTTGTTTTACAGGGTAAAAGCGATCATTTCGGGCATGCCTCTTTGATGTTTGCAGAAAAACATTAAGTGTTTTCTCAGTGTCTTGGTGACTTCGTGGCTAACCTTTGTTTTGGTTGTTTTTGCGTAGTGACCATGCAAAAGTTGCGTGCAGTGTTATCCTGTTTGCTTATATGGATACAAAAAACCTTTGATATCAGTAGGTTATTGTTGTACTGCTGATGGCGACGGTTGGTATGGCTTTTGCTCCAATACACTCACAGATAAAAAATCATGATCTACGGAGGACATGATGCTGATTTCTAAAAACGCACAGTCAGGCTTTACCATGGTTGAAATGTTGGTCGCGGTCGTGATTCTCGCTGTCGGTTTGCTCGGTCTGGCTCAATTGCAGATTACTGCAATCAAGGCGAATTCGCAGAGCGCAACCATGATGGTCGCCTCTTCGCTTGCTCAGAAAATTATCGAAGATATTGCCGCGATAAACGATGACGACACACTCTTTACCACCGCTGTGACTGATGCCACCTGGCCCGGTAGCCCGTTTACCGCTGGAGAGGAAGATGAACTAAGTGGCGGGACTTACGATGTGACCTATACCGTCGATATCGGAACTGGCAGTGGTTACAAGGGGGTCACAAAGTTGTGCCTGATCAAGGTTAAAGTTAAAAGTACGTCGAATTTGATGAATGTCACGGGCAACAAAAAACGTGAAGTTAACGTGTCCACCATTCGGCGGGCTGTTTAGGAGGCTGGTATGCTGAAACTTACTGAAAAATACCGGCATAACTCGCGCGGCATGAGCTTGGTGGAACTGCTGCTGGTGATGGCAATTTTCAGTGTGGTTGTACTCGCTGTGATGAGTCTTTATATCCCGGCCGTTCAATCGACCGCAGTCCAGACTCAGGTGAGCGACATGCAGGGCAATTTGCGCCTGGCCATGAACCGGATGACTCAGGATCTTCTCTCCGCAGGGTTTCTGGTTGATCCAAACTTTGATTCGGACGATTCCGGTGATCTGTTGCCGGGCCCGATCTATTGGGAAATCTTTCCGTATGATGACACTGTGATCAGCGAATTCACCATCCGCACCCGACTGACTGGCCGAGGATTTGCTCGAGCCCCAGATGGAGGCGAAGCACCAGGTGCAGGTGCTGATGTGAAACTGGAGCTCAGCGATCCGGCTATGGCTGAGATGTTTCCAGTTGGTTCCATGGTCAGATTGTATGAACCGATCAGCACTTTGGAGTGTGATGACCCAGACTCGGCGAGTGCGACCAACACTCAAGCCGTTGAAGCTTTGAGGGTTTACACCGTCGTTGCTAACGCCTCAGGTTTTCTGGAGATCGATGACCCTAATAACCGTCTATCGCAGGGGGATGTTGGTAACGAAACGGTCATTGTTCGGGTGAAAGACAGTTCTCAACCTGCACTCCAGACGATCCGTTACCGAGTCAATAACGGTGCGTTGGAGAGGATTGTCAACGGAACAACACAATTTCTGGCGCGCAACCTTGATTCCGCGACCTTCGGTTATGAGTATTCTCCCAACGGGAGTGTGAAGAAAATTGACGTGACGCTGGTTGGTAAAACCAAAAAGATTAAGGATGGAGTTTTGACCGGGGCAAAAACTCGGGTCTTAGAAACTTCAGTGACATTGCGTAACGTCTTCTGACGGATATTAGAGGAACCGACTTATGATTTGCATGACGCTGCAACAGAACAATCGGCAGAAGGGTATGGCCCTGATCGTTGCTATTGGCTTTATGGCGATACTCAGTATCCTGGGGGCGGTGGTGCTGAGGAATGCAACCCGTGATCTCGGCATGTCTGGTAGTTTCATGCCAGCTCGGGATGCGTTTTATACTTCCGATCGGGCCGTGGAATATGCGATGAACCGTGACATTATTGTCAACCTGACGCCGGGTGAGACTGTGGTCCTCGCCGGTGACATCGATGGTAATGGTACTGATGACGCCGAGTACGCTATGGATGAAAATGCCAGTATGATCGTTCCGAATATCTTGCACGAGACAATCATAGAAGCCGGAACCAACAACGATCTGGTCGCCGGGACTGTCACTGACCTTGGCCCGCACGATCTGCCTCCGTCCATGTCTGCGATCCACGGTTCCGATTTCGGGGCTAATCTTTATCATGTTGAAGTCGAGTCTAATTCCCCAACGGGAATGACCTCGCGAGTGAATGCTAGTATTGTCCGCCTCTATAAAATGGATGACGATACTATTTTCAGGAGTGATGCTTCAGGTGGAATCTCCGGTTCGATGTTGTCTCATTAGCATTGTAATATATGTAGAATCATGTGTTTAAGCACAAATAACAACTTCAACTCGACGGGACAGTCGCGCCCCTGAAGGTGTCGTAAATAGCTTAGGAGGAAGTGGATCATGAAACGCACATTTTTGATTTTGCCGATGTTGCTCGTCGCGCTTTTTACTGTGACGAGCCTGGCTTGCGCCGGATCGGATGAGTTTCTCGGTGATTCTTCCATTTATTCTGGAGTTCCGACGACTTCGACCAGGCCAAACGTCTTATTTCTTATTGATAACAGTAGGGCCACTCTTAATACGGCGCCGGGAGTCGCGTATAACACGGCCCAAATATATGACCAGGGCAGTGGTTGCACCGGCGTTGATGCTCCGGCCTCTGGTTGTTACATGCAGTATAATATTTATGAAATAGATAATCAGGGTGATGTTTCCAACTCTACGGTGGTTGACAATACACTGTCGACCCTGGAAAACCTGGTTTGTACCAACAATAATGATGTTATACGAGCGACTTTGCAGTTACGTGGAACCTATTCGGGCTCCGGTACAACAGACTTTCCAAACATCAAGGCCAACGATTGTGATACGGGCCCGACCGGTGCGGTTTACGTGCTGGGGAATTATCTGAACTACACCAGGTCTGCAGTTGCTTCCGATGAGTGCCTTGGAGCCCCGGCCCCTGATGTGGTCAAGGCCTCCGAATGGAAAAATGGCGTTTGGACAACAGGTAAATATGCTTTTTTTGAGCTGGTAACAGCCCATACTTCATACAACAGTTCAGCGTTCGATGGCGAGTTGTACTCGCCATACTTTCCCTATGATCCCGACCCTTTTGCGGATAACAAAACGCCCAACCCCGAGCAACAATATTGGAGTCAACTGCCACAGTTCCCTGAGCCAGATTCATACGAGATTTGGGCTCCCAACACCCTCTATAACAATGTAGCCTGCATTCCTACCGCTGTTGCTGGTTCTCTGACACAACGAGAAAGTATGTTTTATGCCATAGAGACGGCGGTTGGCAGCGCCGTTGGCTCGGCCTATTTCAGTGCTTTTACTTATGGCGATAGCAACTCAGGTGGTAAGAAGCTTTTTGAAATGAAGGATCTCTCCGAAGACGCGACAACGGTGTACAACAGCACCACCTGCACACTCCCCGCAAACTCCAGCTTGGCGTTCTGCGAATTTTTAGCGGCTTTACCCGGTCCGGATCGTGATGGTGATGGCGATATGGATGGTGCCGCAGTTCTTGCCAGTATGACCGGTCGTCCTCAAGCCGAGGCTCTGTTCGATGCCGGTTACTATTACGGTGCGGATTATACCCCGGTCAACGCCGTGGGCCGGATTGACCCGGATATGGTCAACGACTGTGATTTGAATCATATTATTTTATTGACAAACGGATTCACCAATGGTGACGACAGTCCCAATCTTGATGTCGTTGGCGATGCTGATGGCGATAGCTACCCGGATGAAAATGTCTACGGACTTGGTTCGCATTGGCTGGATGATGTGGCTAAATATTTACAAAATAAAAATGGTATCACCGTTCATACCGTGCTGGCTTTTCAGGAAAGAGATCCTTTGATCGAAAATGCTGCCAAAGATGGCGACGGTAAGTTTTTTCATGCTTATAACAGAGAGGAGTTAGCTGCGGGGTTGTTGGATCTTATGGCCAGCATTATCAACGAATCGAGCACTTCTTTCGTTGCGCCGGTTGTTCCGGCCAGTACCACCAACCGAACGGTCAGCAGCAGCAATGTCTATCTCGGACTCTTCCGCCCGCAACAGACCGGCGCGTGGCGTGGCAATATCAAAAAGTACGGTCTCAGCTATGAAACCTACCAGCTACTCGGGTACGATGGCTCTGCCGCCACCGATTCCTTTGGCAACTTTGACCGCGACTCCATTTCTTCCTGGAGTTTAGACAGTAATGGTAAAATTCCCTCGGCTGACGGAGATATTGACATTAATGGTTTGGATGACGCCGGCTTATATGATCCCAACCTGTCCAGGGGAGATGGTGGG
>JAQYVY010000087.1 GCA_030145195.1 Desulfuromonadales bacterium
TAATCAGAACTCCAACTCATGCAATTGTCGCCAAGGAACAACATCACAGTCACTTCTCTTCTGTCGCTCTCGACCACCATAAACCAGCACCGCACGACCGGCATTATCTGAGGCTAGCTCCTGCCAGCGCTTTATCGGCCGTAAAAAATCAGAAGCAATTGTTTGACCGGCTTTGATTTCAAGGGGGATAATCTGTTGGCCCTGATCAATAAGAATATCGACCTCATGTCCTGAGCGATCCCGCCAGAAATAGAGATTCGGTTCCTGAGCCTTGTGCCAGCGCGCTTTCAAACATTCACTAACAACCCAGGTTTCGAAGAGCGCACCATAGAGGGGATGTTGTGCAAGCTGCTCAGGCTTTTGGATGCCCAGCAACCATGCCGCCAAACCTGTATCAAGGAAATAAAGTTTAGGTGTCTTAACGAGGCGCTTATTGAAATTTTTGTGATGAGGCTGCAGTAAATACAATATATAGCTGGCTTCAAGAACAGCAATCCACGCCTTGGCCGTATTGTGAGTTATGCCGCAATCACCTGCCAGGCTCGACAGATTGACGAGTTGACCGCAGCGACCAGCGCAAAGCCGCAGAAAACGTTGAAACGTCGATAAATCACGCACATTGATTAACTGGCGAACATCTCGCTCAAGATAGGTACGCACATAATTACCGCACCAGGTAGCCGGGTCATAACCACGATCATACAACGGTGGATAGCACCCCTTCCATAGCAGCCCGGCCAGACTCTCCGGTTCGAATTTGGTTCCGTGCAATGAATTGAGTGAAAATGGCAGCAGAGTCAAAATAGCCACTCGGCCGGCGAGTGACTGACTGATACCAGTATGGAGAGAAAACTGCTGAGACCCGGTCAGAACAAACAGTCCCGGGCGTTGATCTTGGTCGACAATCCCCTGTAGATACGAAAACAGATCAGGACATCGCTGGACTTCATCCAAAATGGCCCCGTCCGGGAACTGGGCGAGGAAACCACGCGGGTCATCATGGGCAAACATGCGAGTATCAAGGTCTTCAAGCAAGACATAAGGTTTATCAGGACAAGCATGTCGGACCAAAGTCGTCTTGCCAGACTGGCGGGGGCCGGTCACTGCAACAATCGGGTATTGTCGCAACAAACTCCGGAAGGTCGTTTCAGCGGTTCTCTTGATAAACATAAATGAAGATTATCGAAAGTCTGGCTAACTGTCAATTGAATTAACAATTAGCCGGACAAAGGATTTGCCGTGGTTCTCTCTGCCGTCTCTGCGTCTCTGCGAGAGGAAAGTCCTTACAGAAAGAATTCTTTTTGATGACAACGGTCGGTGATGTGCCAGACATAGCCTGGCAGATAATAGCGGTGTGCACGCGGCATGTTCCCCTCCCAACAACATTACATTCAAACAATAAATTGCATTAAAATCCATTTTGGGGCTAAAAACAGCACTCTAAGCCCTTTTTGAGGCCATTATTTCACGTATTACTTAACAAATACAATCAGTTAGTCGGGTCCGACCCGGCAGGGTCTTGAATAACAACTTTATGAGCCAAGATAATTTCACGGAAGTCTTTACTGGTGCAGGACCAATCGACAAGATCGACCTTAAACGGCAGACTTGATTCTTCAAAGCAGGCAACAAGATCCGCTTTCGATGAAAGAGGAAGAGGTTCAGCTGTAATCAATGCAAGGTCTAAATCTGAGTATTTCCGGGCACGGCCAGTAACCCGTGACCCGAAAACCCAAACCGGCATGGTTGGCACATGAGCGGATAAAATTTTGCGGACCTCAGCAAGCTGCTGTACGCTGAGGTCAATGTCCTCTTTCAAAAAAGGCTTCATTTTGACCCTGAACGTTCCATCAATTTTTCGTACAGGAAATGCGCATCATCAACAAACTCCTGGGCAACCTCATAAACAGCAATGGCCTTTTTTTCATCGTAAGTATGACTGCTATCAGTACGCGCTTGACGAAAGGTCTTCCACCGCGACCAGTCAGAGAGCAAAAGCCCCTGCTCACTGCCGGTGCGGATCAAGTCAGCGAAAGACATCGACTCAAAATCATCGGGACTGGCAGCAGCTTCCCTCAAGAAGCGGCGCAGCATTTTATGGCTGAGTTCATAGGAGAACTCAAAGCATTGAATAACTGAATTACGCAACTGTTCGAACAGAGCAGGATCATTCTGGGCTAACGTAGAGTTTGCAAATTCCAGGCTTTTATCAAGTTGGCCGATCGCATTTTTCAAAGGGGAAAAATCAAGAGTCATAATATCCACTCACTTTAGCCTGAAGCAGTGAGCTCAGGCTTAGGATAAAGTTAAGCTTTTCTATATCACATTGAAGCAAAGGCGAGAAGGGAGAACCTTCTGCGACCTTTTAAAAAAGCCTCACGCCTGTACGCTCGGCGACCTTTAACGGGTGGAGCATCAAAAGCTTGCCCATCCCCCTGTTGCCGCCGCCGGAGTCGAATGGATTAACGGCGAAACAGCAGGGCGAACTGCTTGAGCGTAGCGAGTTTTCGCACTGCCGACGTTCATCTTTTCGATGGAGGGGAATTCATTATCGGGACACAATGGGTTTCGTTTTGTGCCCCAGTAATTAATCAAGGCATTGGGGCGCACTTTTTCTGCTCACACTCAACAACAGCCTATCCATCATCTCTCGCAGCCCCGAATCACCCTCTGCTCGTTCCACTAAACGTCGAACTGCCGCACTCATCGTCACCACATCCCGACCGACCCACCGCCCTGCTTCCGTCAAAGTTTCCGCCCCTGTCTGCACTGAAAGCCACCCGAGTAGAGCACGCGCCAATGCCAACGATCGCCTCTGACTTCGAGTCTTAAGCTCTGTCATTGTGCAGTTAAACTCCCCCAACACGGTCTCTTTCAGGATTTCCGCATCGACCGGCTTCCACGGTGCTTCCTCCGTCTGTGCCAGCACTTTGTCGGCAAACTTCTCATCACCGAGAATCCGGCCTTCATGGCTGCCGCAAACAAACTCTTTCCGGTACCCCCTTTCGTCTTCTTCAGACATAAAAGAAGAGTATGCACTTCGTGCCTGCGTCAGATCGTCGTCAAATTGAGCCAACACCAGATCCGTGGTCAGCCAAGGCAGATACTCATCACCCATGTAAGCATGATGACTGCTCCATAAATGATCGGACGGTTTAAGCACCATCGCAGCTCTTACTGGATTGAAATGAAGATAGCGCACCAACGCCAGCAGATAGGTATCCGCATCTACCAGGATGGCCTTATACCTTCCCTGAAACAGGTGGCCGGTTCTCCCCTCACGAAAGTTCATCCACCGGGTGAACCGGAAGGCAAGGTTATGCATCCCTTTCGACAAGGGCACATGACTAACCTGGAGAACAAGATGAATGTGATTGCTCATCAAACAGAACGCATGAACGCGGTACCCAAACCGACAAGTACCTTCCTGGAGAAGAAGATAAAAACGAGACCGATCCTCGTCGCCAGAAAAGACGGGCTGCCCTGCATTGCCGCGAAAAATCACGTGATAAAGAGCTTCGGGATAATGGATTCGTGGTTTACGTGCCATAGGGTGATGATACCGCGGCAGAAGCAACTGTCAACGTAAGAAGCCTGACCCCGGTCCTATTAGCCGGACAAAGGATTTGCCGTGGTTCTCTCTGCCGTCTCTGCGTCTCTGCGAGAGGAAAGTCCTTACAGAAAGAATTCTTTTTGATGACAACGGTCGGTGATGTGCCAGACATAGCCTGGCAGGTAATAGCGGTGTGCACGTGGCATGTTCCCCTCCCAACAACATTACATTCAAACAATAAATTGCATTAAAATCCATCTTGGGGCTAAAAACAGCACTCTAAGCCCTTTTTGAGACCATTATTTACCATATTACATAACAATATCAATCAGTTGGTCGGTTCCGACCCGGCAGGGTTTTAGGGCTAAAAACAGCACTCTAAGCCCTTTTTGAGACCATTATTTACCATATTACACAACAATATCAATCAGTTGGTCGGGTCCGACCCCGCAAGCAAATTACATAACGATATCAATTAGTTGGTCGGGTCCGACCCGGCATCCATAGTAAACAACCCCGCCAAGTGGGCGAGGTTGTTTACTTTGCAAAAAATATTACACACTGGAAGCTTTATCGTCATTCTGACTGGACTACACATCCAGTTATGTTTTCATACCAGATGCTATCCGTATACCCCTCACTTAAGACCATAACCCGATAGTAATAGGTACCATCAACACGCCCCGTTAATGGTAGTGTTTGCAATTCAACCCCACGATAAACCTCTACAGGATCGGAGAAGGTATCATCATTCCATGACTGTTCAACAACATAGGTCGGATTAGGTGTCGTTGTCGCTCCCCATCTCACATATAAGGAACCAGAGTTAGATGTACTCGGGTACCACATATACGCCGGTGGTATTGCTGTCGGATCGAAATAACAACCTCCCGGCCTTACAAGCCAGGGGCTTTCCAAATATCCAGGACTTTCTACCTTAACCCGGTAATAATAGCTATATCCGCCTAAACGATCAGGCAGAGTCGGGGTTCGAAGATCTGTACCCCGATATACCTCTTTGGTCGTCGCAAAGGTCGGATCATTCCACGATTGTTCGACAACATAAGTCGGGTCAGGGGTCGTTGTTGCGCCCCATTTAACATAAACCGACCCCGTGCTTGATGTCGCAGGATGCCAGATTGAGGTTGGTGGTGTCGCCGTGGGTAAAAACCAACAACCATCGAGATTCACCAGCCAAGGGCTATCCAGATAACCGGGACTCTCGACCTTTACCCGGTAATAGTAGCTATATCCTCCTAAGCGATCAGGTAAACTAGGTGTTTGGAGATCTGTGCCACGG
>JAQYVY010000088.1 GCA_030145195.1 Desulfuromonadales bacterium
AAGGCACCGATCATGTAAATCTCACCATGAGCGAAATTGATCAGCTGGATAATCCCATAAACCATCGTATAGCCGAGAGCGATCAAGGCATAGATGCTGCCACGGGTTAAGCCACTGCAAAAAAGCTCAAGAAAATATTGCATGGGATCCTAAGAGATAGCTGTAAACTACAAGAAAACAACAAAAACCATCTCGTGCTTTTTATTTTTTACTTTTTACTGCACCTGAACGAAGACACCGTCACGAACCTGGTAGATGGAGAAGCCGACCCCTTCGGCATCACCATTCTCATGGAATTTTATCTTGCCAACACAGGTCTCAACATAATTGTTTTTCAGGGCCGCACCAAGTTTCACATAATCGGTGCCCTCAGCCATTTGAATAGCGTTGATAGCAGCCTGCCACGCAGCAACACCTTGATCGAAGAAAGTCCCCGGCTCCTTGCCGTACTTATCGACAAAGGCCTGCCTGATCTCCTGATTCATGGCATATTTGCTGACATCCATCGGGCCGGTCGCATAAACACCTTCTGCGTCCTTACCCGCAATCTCCAGGAAACCTTTCCCTTTGACACCATCCGGGCCGACAAAGGCTGCAATAACTCGCTTGTTTTTCATCTGCGAAATCAACTTGGAGGCTTCAGGGTGGTAACCACCGAAAACCACCGTATCGGCGCCCTCGCGGCGAATCTTTTGGACGACTGCGGAGTAATCCATCGCTCCGGGGGTCACGCCTTCATAAAGGACCACCTGTGCCTTACCGTCTGCCTCGACAAACTGTTTGGCGAAATCGGCAAAACCTTTGCCATAATCTCCCTTGTCGTGGATTACAGCAATCTTTTTAGCCCCGAGAACCTCAGTAGCAAAGGTTGCCGCTAGTTTTCCCTGCAAATCATCGGGCGCGATAGTACGATAAAAGTTGGGGTAATCACCACTTTGGGTGAGCGGTGGGTTCGTTGCTGAGGGAGAGATAGCAACTATTCCAGCTTCCCGGTAAATCCCCATTGCTGCCTTGGAAGAACCTGAGCAGATATGGCCAATGACCATATGAGCGCCTTGTGAAACCAGGCTGGTGGCAACATTGGCTGCGACCTCAGGCTTACATTGATCATCCATGACTAAGAGTTCGACCAGTTTGCCGAGTAATCCGCCTTCAGCATTCAACGCTTCAGCCAGCATGATAACCCCATCTCTGGTAGGAATCCCGTAAGGAGCCAGATCGCCAGTGTACGGTCCAACCAGGCCAATCTTGAAGGTTTCACCCACCGGGCGAGGATGAGGCGCTGGCATAACAACCGGGGCGGTTTTTTGTTCAACCAACAGGGCTGTCTTCTGCGCTGGGCCAGACTCTTCCTGACTGCATCCCGGAACCATCAGGAGAACGAAAAGTGTCAGACATAAAGTAAAGACTCGATAAAAAATCGACCTAATCATGATGAAACCTCCCAAAAAGCAGGCCAGCAGCCTGTATATTCCCTGAATCAAGTCAATCGAATGTTCCCAATGAGCAGGAATCAACTCACAACTTTATAGATGACCCCCTGCGACAGGTCAAGCTTGCATCACACTTTAAAGTACCTAGGATTATCCGTCCACGAGTTAAATACTATCTAAAAAAAAGCGCCGAACCCATGCAGGTTCGGCGCTTTTTAAAAATTTGAATAGTCACAGGAAGCACTTATTCAAAAGTAATCCTGCCGATTATACAGTCGCAGATCACGTTGACTCAAAAGTTCCGAATGCAGGCAGCCGAGACGCTGGCAAACACCAACACATTTCGAAAAATGCGCCTTGTCTGAGGTAAACAGAGCAACCAGATGAGCACCGCAGGGACAAGCGTTGTAAATCGGAAACGGCTGGTCGCAAGTCGGGCAGCTGATTTCGACAATTTCTCCCGGTACCCTTTCGAAATCAATAAAGAGCCGCTCGTTATCACCGACAATCGGGCTAATCACCAGCAGCCCTTCCCTACTTTTGTTACGCAATTTTAGAGTTAAACCATGATGTCCCTGGAAAACTCCAGCATCAGACAAAATACTATGACCGTTCGGACAATAGCACTCCTTGATAATTTCGCGCCGTTCTTTATCCTGATCGGAAATAACTTCGCGATTCTGGGCTTGGTGCCCACCCTGCAACAACCAGTTTATCGCCATACTATTAACCTCGGATTCAAGGTTGGATCCATAATGAGTTGCATCTTTTGTCGTCAGTTATTCAGAACTTCAGCTTTAAGACTGCGACAAATACATTACAGTTATAGCATTTTAATTCAGGTAATTGTAGAGAATCATTTATCTGTCCCTGGAACCTTGAAAAGACCTATTCAAGAACCACCAACATGTCTCCCTGGTCAATCTGATCGCCCTCACTAAAGCGGATTTCAGCAACCACGCCATCGACCTTGGCTTTAACATTCGTCTCCATCTTCATAGCCTCAGTGGTCAGCAAGGTGTCTCCGGCAGAGACTTTCTCACCGAGAATCGCCAACACTTTAAAAACCTTGCCCGGCATAGGCGCACCAACGTGCTTGGAATTGGCCGGATCGGCCTTTTCATGGCTGACATTATCCGTCTCGACCGAGGAATCCTTGACGGAGACCATGCGCGGCTCACCATTCAGTTCAAAGAAGATGTTTCGGGTGCCGTCTTCGTGAACCCGGCCCACAGCGTTCAGCTTGATGATCAGAGTCTTGCCGGGTTCGATATCGATGCTGACTTCGTCACCAACATCCAGCCCGTAGAAAAAGACCGGCGTCGGCAGGAAAGAGGTATCGCTGTACTCCTGACGGAAGCGATCGTACTCTTCAAAGACGCCCGGGTAGAGTACAGCAGAAAGGACATCGCGCTCACTGACGTTGTGCCCTAGCTTGGTCTGTAATTCCTCTTTCTTGGCGACAAAGTCAACCGGCTCCAGAAGTTCACCGGGACG
This sequence comes from Desulfuromonadales bacterium, assembly GCA_030145195.1. Classification (GTDB taxonomy): domain Bacteria; phylum Desulfobacterota; class Desulfuromonadia; order Desulfuromonadales; family BM103; genus JAQYVY01. The sequence goes on from JAQYVY010000088.1 coordinate 2,931, forward strand.
ACAGGTAAGCGGCTGCTCGCCCTTGAGAATAATCTTCTGCAATTCTGGCGGAAAGCCTCCTACCGGCTGGCCAATCATGCCTTTAAAGAAATCGACCACACCCTGGGGAAACGCGAGCTCATGGCCTTTTGTGAAAACATCTTCAGGCTCAAGGTTGTTCTGTACCAGGAACATTGCCATATCGCCGACAATTTTCGATGACGGGGTTACCTTGATGACATCGCCGAACAGGTCGTTGACCTTGCGATACATCTCCTTGCACTCCTCCCAGCGATGACCGAGACCCAAGCCTTCGACCTGCGGCTTGTAATTGGAGTACTGACCACCAGGGATCTCATGATGGTAGACCTGAGCGGTACCGCTACGCAGTTCCGATTCAAACGGCGCATAGTAAGTCCGAACGGTTTCCCAGTAGTTGGCCAACTTCTGCATATCGCCCTGGTCAAGTTGTGGGTCCCAGATCGACCCTTCCAGAGTCGAGAGCAGAGCGTTCATATTCGGTTGGGCAGTCAGGCCCGAGACCGATGAAAGCGCCACATCAACAATATCAACCCCGGCCTTGGTCGCCATCAACAGCATGGATCCGCCGTTGCTTGAAGTATCGTGGGTATGCAAATGGATCGGAATACCAATTTCATTTTTCAGGGCCCTGATCAGTTTTTCTGCAGCAAACGGTTTGAGCAAACCCGCCATATCCTTAATTGCCAGAATGTGGGCGCCCATTTTCTCCAACTCTTTGGCCAGATTGACATAGTATGCCAGGGGGTATTTGTCACGTTTCGGATCGAGAATATCACCGGTGTAACACATGGAAGCTTCACAAACAGAGTTCGTCCGTTCACGCACAGCCTCCATAGCCACTTGCATGCCCTTTGCCCAGTTCAGCGAATCGAAGATACGAAAGACATCAATGCCGGACTCGGCAGCCTTGACCGTAAACTCCTGAACCACATTGTCAGGATAGTTGGTATAGCCAACCGCATTGGAACCACGTAGCAGCATTTGAAAAAGGATATTGGGAACTTTCTTGCGCAAGCGCTCAAGACGATCCCATGGATCCTCGGTTAAAAACCGCATGGAAACATCGTAGGTCGCCCCGCCCCACATCTCGAGGGAGAAGAGACCGCCGCCGAGATGTGCTGTCGCTTCGGCGATGCAGTCGAGATCGTGGGTCCGAACCCGGGTCGCCAGCAATGACTGGTGGGCATCGCGCCAGGTGGTGTCGGTGATCAGCAACTGCTTGTTATTGCGCGCCCAGCTCGCCAGACCTTCCGGCCCCTTATCGAGCAGAATATCGCGGGTGCCACGGGGATGCTGCTTGCCGTATTCGATCTCCGGCACGTGCGGCTCGCGGAGATCACGAAAGTTGAGCCGCTTTTCCGGTTTGATCCCTGGATAGCCGTTCACCGTGGTATGGCCGATGAGACCGAGAATCTTGTTGGCGCGGTCTTGTTTGACAGCCAGCTGAAAGACCTCGGGATGCTCGTCTAGGAAAGAAGTATCGCATTTACCTTCAAGAAACACCGGATGGGTGATCATCTTCTCAAGGAAACCGATGTTAGTTTTCACTCCGCGGATGCGGAACTCTTGCAAAGCGCGGTGCATGGTGCGCGAGGCATCAAGGAAGGTCAGTCCCCATGTCGATATTTTAACCAGCAGAGAATCATAGTGCGGAGTAATGATAGCGCCGGCATAACCGGCAGCGGCATCAAGACGAACACCGAAACCTGCTGCGGTTCGATAAGCCTTGATGGTGCCAAAATCAGGGGCGAAGTTATTATTCGGGTCTTCCGTGGTGATCCGGCTCTGGATGGCATAACCACGAAGTTCGATGTCTTTCTGACTCTTGATACCAATCTCCGGATCTGAGAGCTTGTGACCTTGAGCAATGCGGATCTGTGCCTGCACCAGGTTG
>JAQYVY010000047.1 GCA_030145195.1 Desulfuromonadales bacterium
ACCTTTTCGTTCTTGATGAACCGCTTGCCAAGCAACCCGTTGATAATTGACCCAAGCAACGGGAAGAAGGGTATAAGCCACAGTTTATCGTACATCTATCTCTCCTCCGAACAAAGTAAGCTTCTTATGGAAAGTGGGCGGGTTGAGTCGCTCACCATTTCAGCATATTGATCTGATCTACGTCGATCGATTCACGGTTCCGGTAAAAAGCAATCATCAGGGCAAGCCCTACGGCAGCTTCAGCCGCAGCAACCGTCATGACAAAAAGGACAAAAACCTGACCGTCCATGTTTTGAAGATGGCTCGATAGAGCGATAAAGGTCAGGTTGACCGAGTTGAGCATCAGTTCGATGCACATGAAGACAACAATCGCATTTCGCCGGGTTAGGACCCCAAAGGTGCCCAAGGCAAAGAGTATCGCTGCAACGCTCATGTAGTGGTAAACGCTAATCATTGTATGTCTCCCGTATCCGCTACGTTTTAAACGTCTTTTTTGGCGAGCACTACCGCACCGACAATCGCGACCAAGAGCAGAATGGACGCAATTTCAAAGGGCAGTAGAAACTCGGTGAACAGGGCTTTGCCAATCAGTTCGGTATGACCGAAGGATTGAACGGTATAGGCCGTGATATCGCCCACAGAATCGGTCACCTGACCGCGCTTGAGAAAGTAGACCACGTTAACCAGCAGCAGCAGGCTGGCAAGGGATGACCAGACAATCCCTTGAGTGTAACGTTTTTTGGCTTCTGTCCCGAGATTCAACAACATGATGACAAATAGGATCAACACCATGATTGCACCGGCATATACCATAATCTGGACAGCAGCCATAAAAGGGGCCCGCAACATGACGTAATAGATCGCCAAGCAGAAAAAAGTATTGACCAGAGCCAGAGCGCTGTTGACGGGGCTTTGACAGCGGACAACCAGAATCCCGGATATCACGACAATCAGCGCTACTAGATAGAAAAAGATAATCTCCATGAGTTCCATGCTCCTCTTGGCTTACTTCAGTAGCCGCTGCTTGGTGAATTCGAAATCTTCACGATTGTAATTTGCCAGTTCATATTCAGCCGTCATCTCGATGGCTTCAACCGGACAGGCTTCCACGCAATAGCCGCAGAAGATACAGCGCAGCATATCGATCTTATAAACTTTCGGGTATTTTTCACCCTTCTCGTTTTCCGCCGACTCGACTGTAATACACTTGGCAGGACAAACTGTCGGACACAGGTAACAAGCGACACACTTTTCACGATCCTGAGACGGGACCAGACGGTGCAAGCCACGGAAGCGCTCGGAAGGCTTAAGTTTGACAGTCGGGTACTGCACGGTCGTTGAATGACCAGGCAGCAGGTGTTTGAAGGTGATACTCAGACCTTTGGCAAATTCTTTGAACATGATCTTGACCTCTTAAAGACTCAAAGGTAACGGTTTATTGCAGAATCACGACCACAAGCCCAGTAATCACAACATTAGCCAGGGCCAGTGGCAACATAACTTTCCATCCCAGCTGCATCAACTGGTCATAGCGGACACGGGGGAAAGTGGCGCGTAACCACATGAAGAAGAACATCAGCGAGTAAACTTTCAACAGCAGCCAGACAAAACCAGGGATCATGGTAAAGATAGCGATGTTAAGCGGCGCACTCCAACCACCGAGGAAGAGAGTTGCTGTGATAGCTGCAATGACGATCATGTTGGCATACTCAGCCATGAAGAAGAGCGCGTACTTCATCGACGAATACTCGGTGCAGAAGCCAGAGACAAGCTCACTCTCCGCCTCAGGCATATCAAACGGGGTTCGGTTGATTTCAGCCAGACCGGTGACAACAAAGAGGCAAAAGGCCAAGGGTTGGGTGAAGACATACCAGTTCGGTACAAAGGAGCAAACACCCCAGAGATCTTGCTGCTGCAAAGCAACAATTCCACGCAGGCTGAGTGTCTCAGAGAGCATGAATACCGCAATGATCGTTAATCCCGCAGCTAGTTCATAGGAAATCATCTGAGCTGTGGCACGAACGCCGCCCAGCAACGCATACTTGCTGTTTGAAGCCCAACCAGCGAGGACGATGCCATAGATCCCGAGACCCGCAAATGCCAGGATGTAAAGAACACCAATATTCAAATCCGAAATCTGCTGAGGGATCTGAAATCCAAACAGCGTAATGTCAGGACCAAAAGGGATAACTGCGACAGTGATCAGCGCTGGCACAAGAATCATCATCGGTGCAAGTAAGTAGGGGACTTTGCTGGCCTGAGCCGGAATAAAGTCTTCCTTAAAGAACAGCTTAATGCCATCAGCAAAGGGCTGCAACAGGCCATGCCAACCGGTTCGCATCGGCCCAAGGCGGGTTTGCATGTGACCGATGACCTTGCGCTCACACCAGGTTGCATAGGCGACAGACAGCATAACCACAGCAAAGACCACTATGAGTTTCACCAGCATAATCCCGATAAAAATCCCCGGGCTGTTAGAGAGGCTCAGCATTTCAGGCGTCATGATTTTCCTCTTCCTCTTATCAAATTGATCTTAAAATCCAAGTTTATGTTAGCCGAACACTTAATTCACAGGTTATCTTAAGGCTTTTTTTACTTACTAATCTTTACCGAAACTGCCGGTTCACCCTTATAGAGACGATTTACTTCAGCATCAGCAAAGTGATAAGGCACAAAGACCACGCCTTTCGGTAAACGATTATCAACTTTCGCCTTTAACTTAATTTCGGCACCATTGCCTGAGATTTTAAGCAGATCCCCTTCAGCTACGTTCAGATCCTTGGCATCTTCTCGACCAAGTTCAGCATAAGCTTCAGAGAGAACCGCCAACGGCCCCTTGGCCTTGGTTGAAACCGTGCCGCTGTGATACAGAGCACTGCCGACAACCAACTGGAATTCACCTTCAACAGTAGTACCACCACCGACGGCAACCAACTTTCGACTCGCTGGAGACAGAGTCTCACCGCCCCAGACTTTACCGTGAGCACCTAGCTCATTGAATCCGATCGCAGCATAAGCCGGAACGTCCTTACCAATCTCAGTAAAAATTGCAGCAGCACTGGTAAAAGAAAGGTTGTTGCCGAGTTTGCCAGCAAGGGCAGAGAAAATCGCACCGTCAGAACGGGCCTCACCAGGGCTGGGGATACCTGGACGGACACGCTGGATGCGCCGCTCGGCATTGGTAAAAGTACCGTCTTTCTCAGCGAAAGAGACTGCAGGCAAGACAACATCAGCCAACTGTGCGGTAGGCGACAGGAAAATGTCCTGCACGACCAGGAACGGAACCTTTTCAAGTGCTTGCGCGACCTTGTCGCGATCGGGATAACTGCTCAGTGGATCTTCAGAAACGACATAAAGGGCATCAAGTTTGCCATTAGAGGCACCAGCGAGCATCGCTTGTGCACCCAGGCCACCGTTCTGCGGCAGGATACCGAGGTCAATAGCCCCCTGACTGTTCGATTTTTCGCCACAAAGATAGAGACCACCGCCTTCACGTCCCGGGATACCAGTCAATATGGCAAGGTTAGCCGCCGCTGTGGCGAGTTCCTTATTCAGTCCCTGGTAAGGGAGGCCGTAGGCAAGCAGAACGACGCCCTGCTTAGCGCTTGCCAACTGACGAGCTGCAGCCTGCAAGGCTTCAGCATCAACCCCACTACGAGCAGCAACCTTCTCAGGTGTGAAATTGGCAAGAGACGCTTGAAATTCAGCTACGCCTTCGACACCCTCAGTCTGAGCCAGTCCCTCATCAAGGATCACCTTGGCCATGGCATTCAGGACATCAAGCTCAAGACCAGGCTTACTCAACAGCGTTTTGGCACCAGGCAGCTTATTAAGTTTGCCCTTTTTGTCAGCAACAATCAGCAATTTGGCATCATTACGTCGAATCGCCTGATTGACAACCATACCAACCACGGGGTGCGTTTCATAAAAATCAGAGCGTATCGCCAAGATAACATCAGCTTTATCGATCTGTGGGAAAGTCGCAGTGGAAGCGGCCACCCCCAGAGTCTGCTTAAGCCCTTCAGTAACACCCTTGTAGCATTCGCCACCAGAGTGATCGACATTTTCCGTACCGACTGTCTTGGCAAACTGCTTGAGAAGATAGAATTCTTCGTTAGTCAAGCGAGCCCCAGAAAGGAAACCGACGCCCTGGCCACCCTGAGCCTTGAGCAGACCATCACTTACAACTTGGAGAGCTTCATCCCAATCAGTCTCAACCAACACACCGTCTTTGCGCACCAGCGGCTTAGTCAAGCGCTCTTGATCATTAACGTAGGAGTAACCGAACCGCCCACGGATACAAAGGTTACCGTCGTTGACACCAATCTTGTCGTTAAAACGAATCGTTTCAACCCTGTCACCGAGCACACCAAGAGTCACGGTACAACCATTGCCACAGTAGCCACAAACCGAATCAACTTCTTTGAGCTGCCACGGGCGAGCCTTAAACTTGAATGGACGCGGCAAAAGAGCGCCAACCGGGCACATGGAAAGACATTGACCACAGAATTCACAGTTGAGGCCGCGGTCATAAGCCGTGGCTATCTTGGTCTCAAAGCCGCGATTAATAAACGAGTAAGACCCGTAACCAACAATCTCATCGCAAACGCGCACACACTTGCCGCACAACACGCAACGGTTCATGTTGCGTTCGATCAACGGGTTTACTTCGTCGGTCGGAAGATCGAACTTTTCACCCTCGAAACGGTTGGAAGTCGAATCTAGCTCATATGCTAGGTCCTGAAGGTCACATTCACCGCCCTTGTCACAAACAGGACAGTCAAGAACATGGTTGACCAATAGAAACTCCATCACCGTCTTACGAACCTTCTTGATCTCCTCGGAGGTGGTGGTCACAACCATGCCTTCACTGACTGGCGTGGTGCAGGAAGGAATCAAGCGGCCCTTCATCTGCTCGATTTCCACCAAGCAGACTCGGCAAGCGCCGTAAGGCAGAAGTTTCTTGGCATAGCAGAGCACCGGAATATGGATACCAGCCTCTTGAGCGGCTTCGTAAATCGTTGCCGCCTTGCTTACTGAGATCTGTTTGCCGTCGATTGTCAGGTTAACCATCGTGTCCTCTTATCGTCAGTGATAATCTTCAAATAATGACTAGTCGATCGCCATGAAGCGACAAGCGTCATAGCAGGATGTACACTCGGTACACTTCTCACGATCAATTACTGCTACTTGGCCTTTTTCCCAGGCAATACAATCAACTGGGCAGACCTTCGGACAAACACCACACTTTTTACATTTCTCTTCGTTAACCTTGAAATGCAGGAGCGACTTGCAAGCGTGTGATGGACACTCCTTATCTCTGATATGTGCCTCGTATTCGTGGCGGAAATAACGGAGAGTGGAGAGAACCGGATTGGGTGCGGTCTGACCTAGTCCACAGAGAGAGCTCTTCTTGATGTCGTAGGCCATGCTTTCCAGCAATTCGAGATCGCCTTCACGGCCCTCACCCTGAGTAATCCGCTCGAGAATCTCGAGCATAATCTTCAAACCGATACGGCAGGGGATACATTTGCCGCATGATTCAACACGGGTGAAGTTAAGAAAGAAGCGAGCGATATCGACCATGCAGGTGGTCTCGTCCATAACGACCAGACCGCCGGAGCCCATCATCGCACCGGCCTTGATCAATGAGTCGTAATCAACTTCAGCATCCAAGGCTTCCGCTGGCAAGCAACCACCCGAAGGGCCACCGGCCTGCACCGCCTTGAACTTGCGGTTATTAAGGATACCGCCGCAGACATCGTAGATAACTTCCTTCATCGTGGTCCCAGCCGGGACTTCGACCAGACCAGTGTGCTTAACCTTGCCGGTCAAGGCGAAGATCTTGGTGCCCTTGGTCCCCTCAGTACCGATCGAAGCGTACCATTCAGCAGTGTTGTAAAAAATGTAGGAGACGTTGGCAAAAGTCTCAACGTTGTTGATATTGGTCGGCTTGCCCCAGAGGCCTTTAACCGCGGGGAAAGGCGGACGGGGACGGGACATACCACGCTCACCCTCGATTGAAGCCATCAACGCAGTCTCTTCGCCACAGACAAAGGCACCGGCACCAGCCTTGATACGCATCTCGAACTCGAAACCGAGTCCCATGCAATCCTTACCGAGGTAACCTTTCTCAGTACAGACGTCGATGGCCTTTTGCAGACGCTTGATGGCCAGAGGGTATTCTGCACGGCAGTACACATAGCCGAATTTGCAACCAATCGCGTAAGCGGCGATCATCATCCCTTCAATCAAACCATAGGGGTCGCCTTCAAGAACCGAGCGGTCCATAAAAGCGCCTGGGTCGCCCTCGTCAGCGTTGCAAATCAGGTATTTATTCTCACCTGGAGTGGCCTTACAAAAGGACCACTTGACACCTGTAGGGAAACCACCACCACCACGACCGCGCAAGCCAGCCTTCTTGACTTCCTCGATGACTTCATCGCGAGACATGGACACGGCACGCTTGATGCCGGTGAAACCCCTGTGGGCGATGAAGTCGTCAAGACTCTCGGCATCAATGGTGCCGCAACGAGAGAAAATGATGCGCTGCTGCTTCTCAAGAAACTTATGATAATATGCGCCAGCCACCTTTTTCTCGACCGGCTCATTCTTGAGCATGTGCTCTTCGACGATCTGCGGTACCATCTCAGGCGTCACAAAATCATAGGTCACGGCCTCCTGGCCTGGCAACACCACATCAACCAGTACATCGTTAGCGCACAGTCCACGGCAACCAGTCTTCTTGATATCACAGCGCTTGCCGACCTTGGCCTCGACGCCCTGCTTCTCAAACTCGGCTTCGAACGCATCGATGACACTCTGGGCGCCAGAGGCGAAGCCACCGGTGCCGGTACAGATAAGTACTTGGATATTTTCAGCTGTTTCGGCCATAAATTCCTCGGTCAGTTTCAATCCATCTTCAGGTATTTTTGAATGACTTCGTCGGTCTTCTGTACCGTCAACGAACCATAGGTTCCATCGTTGACCATGATAACCGGTGCCATACCGCAGGCTCCAATACAGGCCACATATTCGGCGGTGAATTTAAGATCTTCAGTGGTCTCGGCATGAACGATACCCAGTCGATCCTTAATGGTCTCAGCGATACGGCCAGCGCCCTTAACATGACACGCGGTCCCCATGCAGACGCGAACAATATACTTGCCGCGCGGCTTGAGGTGAAACTGCGCATAGAAGGTCAGCACGCCATAAATCTGGCTAGTATAGATGTTCAGACGTTCCGCCGTCAGGTGCACTGTCGGCTCGGGGATGTAACCGTAAAACTCCTGGATCTCCTGTAGCGCAGGCATCAAGGCACCATGAAAGTCAACATACTTGTCGAGAATCTGGTTAGCTCCGGTCAGATCGATATCTTGCTCGTCTACAGTAGTTTCGACTGCTTCACTCATGGCTGGCTCCTTCTCCTCGCAGCAGATTAGCGGTCGATCTCACCCAAAACGATGTCCAAAGTTCCGATAACGGCCACAACATCGGCAATCATTGAACCTTCACACATTTTGGGCAAGGCCTGGAGGTTGATGAATGAGGCCGGGCGAATCTTCATCCTGTACGGTCTTGCTGACCCATCAGAAACAAGATAGAAGCCGACTTCACCTTTCGGGTTTTCGACACCGACATAAACTTCACCTACTTCAGGCTTAAAGCCTTCAGTGATGATTTTGAATTGGTGTATCAGACCCTCAATACTGTTAACGACATCCTGTTTAGGCGGCAGTACCACTTTCGGCGCATCAGCGAGAACCGGGCCGGGCTTAAGCTTGTCGAGCGCCTGATGGATAATCTTACAAGACTCGTGCATCTCCTTGAGACGAGCTACATAGCGCGCCCAAGTATCACAGCCCTGCTCAACGACAACTTCAAAATCGTAATTTTCATAACCAGAGTAAGGCTGGTCGCGACGCAAATCCCAATCGACCCCGGAGCCGCGCAACGAAGGACCAGTCACGCCAAGATCAATAGCATCTTCTCCGCTGATCACGCCAACACCCTGAATTCGTTTCTGCCAGATCTTATTGCCCGTCAGAAGACCTTCGTAAGTAGCGATATGCTTAGGCATATCATTAACGAAGGTGCGAATTTCCTGCTCCAAACCAGCGGGGAGATCAGCCGAGAGGCCACCAACGCGGAAGTAGTTGGAGGTCATGCGCGCACCAGAGACCTTCTCGTAAATGTTCATAATATGCTCACGCTCGCGAAAAGCGTAAATGAACACGGTCATGGCACCGATATCGAGCGCGTGACACGCCAGCCAGACCAGATGGCTTTTGAGGCGGGTCAACTCAGCCAGCATGACTCGCACCACCTGAGCACGCTCAGGGATCTCGTCAGAAAGACCAAGGAGCTTTTCCACAGCCAGCACGTAACCGAGGTTATTGTGCATAGGAGCCAAGTAATCGAGCCGGTCAGTCAGGGGCAGCACCTGATGATAGGTGCGATGTTCCGCCAATTTTTCCACACCGCGGTGCAAAAAGCCGATATGTGGTGTCGCCTTGCGGACAATCTCGCCATCCAACTCCAGAACCAGCTGCAACACCCCGTGAGTCGAGGGATGTTGAGGGCCCATATTGATGGTCATGGTTTCGTAATTATTCGCCATAATTTGCCTCGTCTATGATCAAAAAAACTTTCGTTTTCGCTAAACAGCCTATTCTAGCCGACCCTGATACGGTTCACGGTCAGGCCCCTGGAGAGGGTAATCCTTGCGCAACGGATGGCCTTCCCAGTCCTCGGGCAGCAGGATCCGACGCGGATCGGGATGATTATTAAAGACAATCCCCATCAGGTCCCAACATTCACGCTCCAGCCAGTTAGCCGTTGCCCAGACACCAGAGACAGTGTCGATACAGGCATCAGCTTCGTCAACGGGAGTCTTAATCCGCAGACGAGTGTGAGTCCCAATATTGTAGAGCTGGTAGACCACCATGAAACGGGGTGCCTGGCCCAGATAATCGACTGCACACAGGTCAGTCAGAAAATTATAACCAAGCTCACCTTTCAAGAATGAGCAAATAGAAACAATTTGTTCTTTCTTGACAACAACAGTCGTTTCAGCGCGAAATTCGATAACATCTAACACAGCGTCGCCAAACTTGGCCTTCAACTTATCAACAGCAGCCTGTTCACTCATAACGGTTGCATCCTGTATATACTAGGTTAAAATCACTGGTTGCAAACAACATCAGCCGTTGATCCGCTGACCAACACCAATACAAGCCCCGAAGGAGTTTTGCTCCTTCATAATCTTCTCTTGTAGCTTCATGATGCCATACAGCAGTCCTTCTGGACGAGGTGGGCAGCCCGGGATATAAACATCTACCGGCAGGTATTCATCAACCCCTTGCACCGTGCTGTAAGTATCAAAGATGCCACCGGAGCAAGCACAAGCGCCCATCGCAATAACGTAGCGAGGTTCCGGCATTTGCTCGTAGACAGTTTGGATTACTGGAATCATCTTTTTGGTTACAGTTCCAGCGATAATGATCAGGTCAGCCTGACGAGGTGAAGCCCGGAAAAGCACACCAAAGCGATCCAAGTCAAAACGGGCAGCACCGGTCGCCATCATCTCGATAGCACAGCAAGCCAGACCGAACGTTAGCGGCCAAAGCGAACTTTTCCGGGACCAATTGACGACCTTGTCCAGAGACGTGGTAATAATGTTATTACCCAGAGTTTCCTCTACTCCCATTCCAGAGCTCCTTTTTTCCAAACGTAGGCGTAACCGACGAGAAGGATCAGAATGAACACACCCATTTCCATAAAACCGAATAAACCAAGGCGCTTAAACATAACCGCCCAGGGATACATAAAAACCACCTCAATATCAAAAACGATAAAGAGCATGGCAATGATGTAGAACTTGACCGAAAATCGCTCGCGAGCCGAGCCGACAGGGGGCATGCCACACTCGTAAGGTGACATCTTTAATTCTGTCATCCTCTTCTCTCCAATCAGTCGCGAAAACACAACTGAACCGATTGAAAAGCAGAGAGCAATGATAATCAAGGTGAGAATCGGTAGATAACTATCCAACATTGAATGTTCCTCCTCCAAATGAGGTTACGGAATTCATAGTCCGCAGTTGCGTCATTAACGGCCTTTTGGCCGACTGCAAGTTAGGACAAAACACATGCTTTGTCAAGGAAAAAATACAGTATACTGTATGCAGTTTGCACGACCATAAACGCCCATCTTTTGGGGCTTTATTAGGATTTTGGTCAGCTTCTCGGAAAGACTTAAAAAGGCCCGGAAATCTGGCATCTTAGAGCAGATTAATCACTAAAACAGAGGGTTTGGCAGTGAGACAAACGAGACATGATCAGTTAACGGCTACGCGCATCAAAACGATTCATTCCAGCCAATAAAAGACCCATGGCGATAAACGCGCCGGGTGGTAAAATCATTAACAACAAAGGTTCATACCCAAGACCAAAGACAGAGTAGCCCATCAGGGTTCCGGAACCAAACAATTCCCGGACCGCACCAAGCACGAACAAGGACAAGGAAAAACCGAAGCCCATACCAAGGCCATCGACCACCGCCGGGACCAATCGATTGCGAGAAGCATAAGCTTCTGCTCGACCCAGGATCAGACAGTTGACGACAATCAATGGGATAAAGATACCAAGAGCCTTGTACAGATCATAAAAATAGGCTTCCATGCAGAGCTGGACAACTGTGACGAAAGACGCGATGACAACGATGAAGGAAGGGATTCTCACCCGAGGGGGGATAATTTTTCGTAAAGCTGAAATCACCAGATTAGAACAAACCAGCACGAAGGTCGTGGCCAAGCCCATTCCGAGACCGTTCTCGGCGCTGGTGGTAACGGCCAGTGCTGGACAGAGCCCAAGCAACAGGCGAAAAACTGCATTCTCTCGCCAGAGTCCCTTGCGAAAGATATGTGAGAGGGTCATGGCATACCTCCTTCCTGCGTAGCAACAATCTCAGCGCGGTGATCACGGAAAAACTCCAGGCCGCGACGAACGGCTCCGACCACGGCGCGCGGCGAGATGGTTGCCCCAGTGATCTGGTCGAACTCGCCGCCATCCTTCTTCACCCGCCAGTCAGCATTCTCCAGACTCCTGCCAGCAAACAAGCCTTTGAATTCAGGTCGAGTGATTTTGTCGCCCAGTCCCGGCGTTTCATTATGAATCAGGATTTCAACCCCAGAGACGGTCCCAATCGGGTCTATACCGACCATGACAGTAATGTCGCCGCTGTAGCCGTCAGGAGCGACAACCTTAAAGGCAACCCCAGCCAACTCAGCATCACGGCGACCACGAAAGAAGGTCCGAACCAGATCTCGGCCCCGCCTGTCCTGACCGATAACTAGTTGCACAGTATCTGCATCCGGCGCATTATCGGTCGGCGGTAACACCGACTTGAGGGCGCGCAAAGTTTCAAGACGCCGTTGTTCGGCAATCGGCTCTCGAGTCACCGCCTCGACCAACGACAGAATCAGACCCGCACTTGCAGTAATCAGAGTCAGCACCAGAATCATGCGAGGCATACCGTTCATCGCCAACCCTCCCCGCGCGGCATGCCAAAAGCCTTAGGTCGCGTATAACGATCAATCAAGGGAGTCGCCGCATTCATCAGCAGGATGGCGAAGGAGACTCCTTCGGGATAGCCACCAAAGAGACGGATCATAACCGTGAGGACTCCGCAACCAACTCCGAACACCAGCATGCCGGTCATCGACACCGGAGTCGTGACCATATCAGTTGCCATAAAAAACGCCCCCAGAATCAGACCACCAGTGACCAGATGGAATACCGGATCAGGGTACTTTTCGGGGTTAACCAACCAGAAAATTCCGGAAAGAAGCACCACCGTACCGAGATAAGCGACTGGGATATGCCAGGTCAGAATCCGCCGGTAAAAAAGATACGCCGCACCGAGCAGAAGAGCCAGGGCCGAGACCTCACCGACACACCCAGGCATGTCACCGAGGAAAAAGCTCAAGGTTCCAGCCTGCATCTCGGGCGGTGCATGACCGGTCAACATCACGGCATTCTTCCACACGCCGAGCGGGGTCGCGGTCGTTACTAGATCAAGGCCAGAGCCGAGCGGCGCTGGTAGCGACCAGGTGGTCATATGGACTGGAAAAGAAATCAACAAAACCACCCGCGCCACCAGCGCCGGATTAAAAGGATTTGAGCCCAGACCGCCATAAACCTGCTTGCCGATGACAATGGCGATCACCGCGCCGAGAAGGGTCAGCCACCAAGGGCTGGTCGGCGGCAGGTTAAAGGCCAGCAACACTCCGGTAACAGCGGCGCTACCGTCAGCACTAGAGACAGGTTGCCCCATCAGGCACTGGCAAATGACCTCGGCCGCCATGCAGCCGAGGGTTGCAATCAATAGTACGGCAAGAGCTGGCGGGCCGAAAAAATAAACCGCCACCACGCACGCAGGGAGCAAACTGAAGAGCACCGCACGCATCACGTCGCTGGTAGTTTCACCTGAATGAATATGCGGTGAAGATGACAAGTAAAGTTGTTGACTCACAGCGTTAACGCCCTCTTTTTGGCTATAATTGCCGCCTTGCCATAACGAATCGCCTGGACCAAAGGAATTGTCGCCGGACAGTTATAACTGCAACAGCCACACTCGATACAGTCCATGGCTCGATATTCCGCCGCTTCCGCCACCAGATTGCGACGAGCATAAGCGGCAATCGTGGTTGGCAGCAGATGCATCGGACATCCCTGCACACAGCGAGCACAGCGGATACAGGGCCCTTCCGCTTGGCAAACAACCTCTTCCTCGCGCAACAACAACAGCCCGGAAGACCCGCGCACGGCTGGCACATCGAAACTGGTCTGAGTAAAGCCCATCATCGGCCCGCCAAGAATGATCTTGCCCGGTTCTTCAAGCAGTCCCCCACAAACCGCGACCAGATGTGACAGAGGGGTGCCGATGCGAATCCGCAGATTCTTCGGCTCACGCACGGCGGAGCCGGTCACGGTACAAATGCGTTCGATCAGCGGGCGGCCATATATAATCGCATCCGTCACCGCCGCCGCGGTCGAAACATTTTGTACCGCGACGCCGATATCCATGGGGAGACCGCCCGAAGGCACCTCGGTACCAGTTACCGCAGCGATCAGCTGCTTCTCCGCACCCTGGGGATACTTGACCTCCAAGGCTATCACCTCAACCGGCGTATCCTTGCACTCGGCCTGCAGCAACGCAATGGCGTCCGGCTTGTTCGCCTCAATGCCTATGACCACCCTTTCAGCACCGTAAATGAACCGCAGCAAAGCAATCCCCTGAAGTATCCGTTCCGGCTCCTCCAACATCAACCGGTGGTCAGCGGTTAAATAGGGTTCACACTCGACACCATTAAAAATCAGGGTATGAATCTTCTTTTCAGGCGGCGGCGACATCTTGACATGAGCAGGGAAAGCAGCCCCCCCCATACCGACGACACCCGCCAGACGCACTCGCTCAACCATATCCTCAGGATAGAGATCATTTGGATCGGCCGCTTCCAGCTCTTCCGCCCAGCGGTCTTCGCCATCGGGACGAATCACCACCGCGGGCAAAGAGGTTCCCCATGGGTGCGGACGCGGCTCGACAGCCACCACCTCACCCGAGGTTGGCGCGTGCACTGGCACCGAAACGAAGCCTTTCGGTGCTCCGATCGTCTGCCCTTTCGCCACCAGCTGTCCCGGTTCCACGCAAGCCGTCGAAGGGGCCCCAATATGCTGAGCCAAGGGAACGATAAACTCCTCGGGCAAGGGGCAATCTTCAATCGGCTTATGTGCCGACCATTGCTTGTTACCCGGAGGATGGATCCCGCCGCAGAAGGTTTTAAGTTTGATCGCCATTAAATCATCAATCCCTGCCGTTATCAGGCGGCGTCGGATTTTTCCGGGTCAGTCGAAGGCAGTAGTGAGCTACCATCAGGATAGCCCGTAGCAAAGTCACGGATACATTTGGTCGGGCACTTATCAATCGCTTCCATGGCGACAAGGTGTTCTTCATAGACCACCTCAGCCAAGAAATTCTCCACCCTGTAGGCTTGCGGTACCGTTTTCTGACAAATATGACAACCGATACAACCGATCTGGCAATACTTGCGCACCAGAGCACCTTTGTCATGGCTGTTACAGAGCACATGCACCGTAGACTCCAGAGGGGTCATCCGAATCGTCTGGCGCGGACAGACTGATATGCACTTGCGGCAACCGGTACATTTTTCACGGCTGATCACGGCCAAACCCTCTGGCGTGATCTCAATGGCATTGAAGGGACAAGCCCGTTGACAAGAGCCAAGCCCCAGACAACCACCAGGACAACTTTTCGGCCCATCAGCAATCTTCTGGGCCGCAGTACAATCCTCCAAACCAAGATAACGATATTTGAGCTGCGCCCGGTGATTGTCACCCTGGCAAAGAACCACCGCAACTTCCGGAGCCGCAGCAGAAGCTTCGACACCAAGGATATTCGCCAACTGAGTCACCAGCTCTGCGCCACCAGGCGGACACTGATTCAGATCAATTTTCCCGGCGACCAGTGCCTTGGCATAACCGGCACAGCCAGGGAAGCCACACGCTCCGCAGTTAGCACCCGGCAACACTTCGAGAACAGCCAGTTCACGCGGATCAACTTCCACCGCAAACTTTTTGGCGGCAAAGCCCAAAGCAATGGCGGCAACCAGACCAATACAACCGAGGCTCAAAATCGCAGCTAACATGGAGACGAAAAATCCTTAGGGTTTAAATCTAAACCCAAACAAAAACCAATAAGCGTTATTTCTTTATCGGTCTGGGCAACAAAAATTTATCTTTTCCCTGAGCCTAAAAGACCCATAAAAATCAACCCTTGACCAACCCGGCAAAGCCCATGAACGCGAGTGACAGCAACCCCGCTGTGATCAACGCTATCGCCGTACCACGAAAACTCGGTGGCACAGCACTAAGCTCCAGTCGCTCACGTAAACCGGCAAAAAGCACCAGCGCCAAAGTAAAACCAAGAGCCGCACCGATAGCAAAGGTCACTCCCTCAAGAAAGGTGTAGTCCTTTTGTATGTTGAGTACGGCTAGACCAAGCACCGCACAGTTGGTTGTTATCAGGGGAAGAAAGATTCCCAGAGACTGATAAAGCACAGGGCTCACCTTCTGGATCACCATTTCTACCAGTTGCACCAGAGAGGCGATCACCAAAATAAAAGCAATCGTCTGTAGATACTCAATACCAAACGGGATCAAGACAAAATACTGAACGAACCAGGTCACCACGGTCGCCACAGTCATAACAAAGGTAACAGCCATACCCATACCGAGGGCCGTCTCCACCTTCTTTGAGACGCCGAGGAATGGGCAAATACCAAGGAAGCGCGCCAACACGAAGTTGTTAACGAAAATGGCGCTCACCAGTATGACAAACAAATCAACCATAAACCTTACCCTGCAACCTGAATCAGCAAGTTCTGATGGGGGCTTAGAGCAAGGATTTTAAACCCTTTTCCGCCCTAAACGCTCAAAGCCAAAAGTAAATTGGTCAGACCAGCGGTTATAAATCAGATGTCATACAAAGTCAAACTCTATAGAATGAAAATGTTTTAGCTTTACTTCAAAAAGGAGTATCAACCAAAGGTCCGTATTGCCGTGTAAGTATCAAATTCTATGGCGACTAAAAACCAATACCTCAGGAGAGAAACCCGATCCACTAATTTTAGTATGGGTAAAATATCGCTACAAAAGCCAACGACAAACAGATCGCCGACAACTTGACAGCTTTGGGCGGCTATGTTAACAGACGAACAGCAAATTTGCCGTACATCGACGCATTCATACAGACACCTTAAACCTATATGTATCCCTCTGACTCAAGCAACAAAGGAGCCGCCATGAACCACCAGCAATCATCCGCCCTTTTCACTAAAGCCAAGCAAGTGATTCCGGGCGGCGTCAACAGCCCCGTTCGGGCTTTCAAGTCAGTCGGTTGCGACCCAATTTTCATCGCTCGTGCCGCTGGCTCGAAAATCTTCGACGCAGATGGTAATTCCTACATTGACTATGTCGGTTCTTGGGGGCCGATGATTCTCGGCCACTGTCATCCAAAAGTTGTCGAGGCAATCCAGCAGACGGCTGCCACCGGCGCATCCTTCGGCGCACCGACTGCCCGCGAAACCCAGCTCGCCGAAATGGTCTGCGAAGCCTATCCGAATATCGAGATGGTGCGGATGGTCTCCTCCGGCACCGAGGCAACTATGAGCGCCATCCGTCTGGCCCGCGGCTATACCGGCCGCGATAAAATCCTCAAATTCGACGGCTGTTACCACGGCCACGCTGACTCCCTGCTAGTCAAGGCCGGCAGCGGTCTGGCGACCTTTGGCGTGCCAACTTCTCCGGGGGTACCGGCGGACTTTGCCAAGCACACCCTGACCGCCACCTACAACGACCTCGACGATGCCAAAGCCATGGTGGCAGCCAACCCAGGAGAAATTGCCTGTGTTATCCTTGAGCCAATCGCGGGCAACATGGGCTGCGTCGCCCCCCGCGCCGGATTTCTTGAAGGACTCCGCCAGCTCTGTGATGCCGAGGGCATCGTATTGGTTATCGATGAGGTCATGACCGGCTTCCGGGTCGCCTACGGTGGCGCTCAAGAACGCTTTGGCGTGCGCGGCGACCTGGTCTGTCTCGGCAAGATCATCGGTGGCGGCCTGCCGGTTGGCGCTTTCGGCGGCAAACGCGAAATCATGGAATGCCTCTCCCCGGAAGGCGGCGTCTACCAAGCGGGCACGCTCTCTGGCAATCCGCTGGCTATGAGCGCGGGCATCGCCACTCTCGAGCTGCTTAAGCAAGACGGATTCTACGACCTGATCGAAGAAAAGAGCGCCTACCTCTGCAAAGGGTTACAGGAAGCCGCGGCCGCAGCCAAGGTTCCTACCTCCCTGCAACGTGTCGGTGGCATGTTCTGCACCTACTTCCAGGCCGAGGAAGTTTTCAACTTCGAAGATGTCAAGCCTGAGACTCCAGCAACTTTCTCTAGGTTCTTCCGCACCATGCTCGATGAGGGGATCAACCTCGCGCCATCACAATACGAAGCCGGGTTCATGAGCGCAGCTCACTCCCAAGAGGATCTGGACCGCACCATTGATGCCGCCAGTAAAGCATTCAAGAATCTGTAGCCCCTTTCCCAGACACAAAAACAAAGCCCGCTCCCGGAATGACCGGGAGCGGGCTTTGTACTTACTTCTAATATGTTTTTCTTCTCAGGAATCAACGCCGTTAAAATGGCCGCCGACTTTTCCCCGGCTGATAAGGTCCGGCAAAGGGCGCCATATTGATGCGCAGGTTCTCAACAAAACTATCCGTTGCAACTTCGACCGCTTGCGGCGTCTCGCCGCCATACTTACCGTAAGGCTCACCGGGACTCGGCATATCCCAGGCATGAATCCGTGCTGACAGGAAATAGGTGCCGCCCTCGGGAAGATAAATAGTGAACTGCCCCAGCTCGTCGGAAAGTGTCGAGGCGTAATCGGGCAGACGTTTCATCTCCGGGTCGGTGTAAGCCATGGCGAACCCGCCCATCACTGGCTTGCCGACACCGTCTATCAGAACCCCCCTCAGCCCGGTCTCGGTCTGACGATCAACCACCCGACTCTTAAAAAACATCGGTGCCTTCATGATCACCACCGGCAGGTCGACAACGACGAATTTACCCGCCTCAACTCTAGTCATAATGCGCTGATGCTCCGAATAAAAATCTCCTGGCGACAGCGGCCCGGTGGACTGCCCACTCAAACGCTTGCGAGCCACCACGTAGTAAACGCCCTCAGGCACTTCGAGTTGATAGTTGCCATCAGAGTCGGTCGGGGCAGAGATGAACTGCGAGGGGCCAAGCAGATTCGAGATAGCATCAGGATAGATATTGACGTAGCCACTGGGGAGCGGGGTGCCTTCCTCTTTAAGCAGAACACTCCCCTTGATACCGGTTTTGCCTTGGCCATCAACATAGGTGCCGACCATCTGCGCATCGCATGCCGACGCAAAATCCGTGGCTGCAACCTGAGGACCACCGACTTGGCATGCCGTCAGGGCAAGAGTCAAAGCCGTCATCAAGCCGAAGCGCCACCAGGAATGGATAAGATGAGCTGTCATACAGGCCTCCTTCTTCCCAAAAAACGTTGAAATCAAATTAAATTAAAGTCTAACGATAGATCAACAAATGTCAAAATACATCTGACTGGCCTCACGGGACAAGGGCTAGATCAAGAAAGTAACGAAGAGCTGGCATCGAAACAGGAAGCCATTAAACCTGGAAGCCGCAATTGTCGCAGAAATGGTGGGCAGATGGTGGGCATAGGAAAGGGAGCAAACGCATAATCACCCTAAACTTTGGTGCCGTGCTCCTTTCTGGAAGGAAACTGACCAGCGGTTTCATTATTTTACTAACGAAAACTCTAGCAGCCGGTCGAACTATCAATGGACTGGCTGCTAGTGAGGCAGATGATGCATCACGCGATGAATCCAGCCAAGCCGATGTTTTTTCGGAACGCTGAAATCGAGCTTGATCGGACGGTTGCAACTGGCAAGCTGTTCAACTCTGGCTTCGTCAGAGATCCAGCCTGAAGCCTGACGAGCCATGTCATCGTGCGCAATCTCATGTAACCAGTGGTAAAGGTGTTTCGTGACACTTGTTAGAATTATTGGTACGGCGGTCATGCTATTACCTCTTCTTTGTGGGGTTAACCTTAAAGAAATGGTAAGCCCCCAGACCAAACCAGTCAAGAGGGCATTATTTGTAAAATACTGTTTTTAAAAGAGAAAGTTTCTCAACTCATGGAACAGAAAGCGAAACAGCTGAAGGGATTAAGTAAATAAAAATGTAAAAAATTACGCTTTATTGGTTTTGAGACACTGTCTTCGGCTTTTTTGTTAAAAAAGATGTTCAGTCTTTGTAGGCTGCGAGAAAATCCATAGCTTCCTCTGTGGTATCAAAGAGGTAAAAACGACGCTTGCTGAACATGGCGACAGCATTGAAAACGACCTTATAAAGGCCGGTTACGCCGACAATGGCAGAAGCTTCGACGTAGGGTGTGTTGTCACGAGCCAGTTCTTTGAGCTTGCGTATGGTTTCGCCGCTGAAGGCGCTGCCACCAGAAACGATTAAGGTAAAAACTGACTTTTCCGGTTGAGAGCGTACCTGACGGGCACATTCTTCGATAATTGCATCCATCTCTTCAAGGGAAGTCTTAGTGCAGTCCATCATGAAAATCTGCGTGCCCTTGTGGTCAACAAATTTGGCGCGGTCCATATTGTCCTCTTAGAAAAACAATTCTAAACAATGAGATTAGCCTCAATCGAGAGTGATGGTAAACAAGAAAAATACCGTGGAAAGGTCAAGAGGGAAGGGATTTAAATCCATGCCCTCTTAAACGACTGCCAGCGACCACGAGGGGATTGATTCAGGCTCCATTTATAGAAGCTGGCAAGACAAATCGAGCTCGACAAGGGGCAAGTCAACAGATTCGAGGGAGTTGCTCTCCGGCGAGCATCTCAATAGCGCGCAAACCACCGATTGCCGTATGCAGCCGAACCTTACCTGCCGCTGTTGCTGTAACTTCACCGATCACAGCAGCCGCGGTGCCATACGGATGGCATTGCATGATGGCCAGAGCACGATCTGCCGCATCCGCCGCGACAAACGCCAGCAGCTTGCCTTCGTTAGCAACGAACAGGGGATCGAGGCCAAGAATGCCGCAGGCACCACCAACCGCTGGATCAATCGGCAGGGCGGTCTCCTCCAGAGTAATTTCAACCTCAGATTGCAGGGCAATTTCCTTGAGCGTGGTCGCAACCCCGCCTCGGGTCGGATCGCGTAGAGTGTGGAGCTGCGAACCAAGTTCCGAGACCAGTGTCTCGACCATTCCGTTTAACGGCGCACTGTCGGTGCGAATAGCACTTTCGAGTTCTAGCCCTTCACGACTGGCAAGCACAGCCATCCCATGATCGCCAATATTGCCGTTGATCAGGATTTTATCACCCACTTGTGCATTGCTGCCGGATATCTCCAGATCATGCTTTATGGCACCGATCCCAGAGGTATTGATAAAGAGTTTGTCTGCTTTGCCGTGGGGCACGACCTTGGTGTCGCCAGTCACAATTCTAACCTGAGCTTGGACTGCGGCGTCACGCATAGTTTCCAACACCAGCTTCAGATCAGCAATCGGCAAACCTTCTTCGATAATCAGGCCGACGCTGATTGCTATGGGAGTTGCACCCGCCATGGCCAAATCGTTGACCGTGCCGTGAATTGCCAGATCGCCGATATTGCCGCCGGGAAAGAAGATCGGATCAACCACATAGGAGTCAGTAGTAAAAGCCAGACGGCCGTTAGGTGAGGCCAGAATCGCCGCGTCATTCTGGTCGTGCTGACCAATGCCGGAAAGGATCGGCACGATCAGTTCATCAAGCAGTTGGTGACTGAGTTTGCCGCCGCTGCCGTGGCCAAGTAGGATCACATCAGATTTCAAGTCAAACTCCATAAATGGTTATTAGCTTTTCGACCCGGCAAAGAGACTGCAAACACTTAACCCGAAGGTGCAAAGGTTAAATGCAAGCTCGCAAGTAAAACTGTCTATAACGACAGAAGATTCACCCCTTGCGACTTTACGGGCTTTTCTTAGCGTCATTGCGTTAGCTCTTTGCTTACAGCTTACAGCTTACAGCTAGCTTTCTACCCCATACTTGTACTCGGCAGCGCAGGTGCCTTCGCTCGAAACCATGCAAGCACCGACGGGATCCTCGGGGGTGCAGGTGGTGGCAAACAGCGGGCAGTCGTTCGGGCAAACTTTGCCCTTAAGAATTTCCCCACAAAGACACCCCTGCGGCTCGACCGCAGTTTCAACTTCAACCGGCAATTGCTGCGCGGCATCAAAGCGAGCATAGTCTGAGCGTAATTTCAGCCCGCTATCTGGGATATCGCCAATGCCACGCCAGCGGGCATCGCACGGCTCGAAGACCTGACAAAGGATTCCCTGGGCTTTAAGGTTTCCTTCCGGTTTGACCACCCGACGATACTGGGTTTCAACTCGGGCCTCTGCAGCAACCACCTGGCGAGCCAGCATCAGTACGCCCTGCAACACATCAAGCGGCTCAAAGCCGGTGACCACGCACGGCACCCGATAGGCGTCCACCAACGGTTGATAGGCATTGGCTCCGATAATGGCAGAAACATGCGCTGGGCAGAGATAACCATCAACTTGCAACTCCGGATCGCCAGCGAGGGCAGCCATGGGTCCAGGCATGGTTTTATGCGAGCAGAGGACGTAAAAGTTATTGAGGTTTTTCCGCTTGGCAGTCAGCACGGCTCCGGCAACCGTCGGTGTTGTCGTTTCAAAGCCAACGCCGAGGAAGACAACATCATTATCTGGATTTTTTTCCGCGAGAGCGACTGCATCAAGGGGTGAATAGACGATCTTGATCTTTGCACCCCGCGCCTGTTCCTGTAGCAGGTTAGACGAGGAGCCAGGTACTCGTACCATGTCACCGAAGGTGGCAATGATTGTCTCCGGTCGGCGGGCCAGGGCCACCGCCTGATCCACATAAGCAACCGGGGTGACGCAGACGGGACAACCGGGGCCAGAGATTAACCGGATCGACTCAGGCAAAAGCGCGCGGATACCGTGCTGATAAATGGCCATGGTGTGAGTGCCGCACACCTCCATAAAGGTCATGGTTTGATCGAAACCGGCGACCGTCTGACGGATCGCTTGCAACTGCAACCTGGCCAGCCCGGGGTCTCGGTATTCGCTCTGATGCTTCATTCTGGGGCCAACCCCATATCAAGAGCTTCGCGCAACGCTTGCAGAGTCAACTGCGCTTCAGCTTCATCAATCTTTTCGATAGCGAACCCGGCATGAATCAGCACGTAGTCACCGACCTGGACCCCGTCAATCATCATCAGACTGGCCTCACGTTGCACGCCATCTATTTCACAGACAGCGACCTCGTTTTCGATCGTTTTGACCTGCATCGGTACACCCAGGCACATTTATCTACTCCTTAAATATGGTCACTCAATTTCAAAAAGAAAGGGGCGAAAACATCACCGGCTGCTACGTTTCACGCTTCTGATTAACCCCTTGCTGCAACCAGTCGTACCACTGTTCCATGCCTTCACCGCTGTAACAGGACAATTCGATGATTTTGATAGCGGGATTGACCTGACGGGCAAAAGCTTTGCATTGTGCTAAATCAAAGCGCAGGTAGGGCAGCAGATCAATTTTGTTGATCAGCATCAGATCGGCGGCCTGAAACATCAGCGGGTACTTGAGCGGTTTATCCTCACCTTCAGTCACCGACAACACCGCGACCTTGTGCGCTTCACCAAGATCAAAAGACGCCGGACAAACCAGATTGCCAACATTTTCGATCATCAGAACATCAGTTGCGCCGAGATCGAAGAGGTCGACACCGTGACCGACCATATGAGCATCGAGATGACAACCGGCACCGGTGTTAATCTGCTTGACCGGCACGCCGGTGGCGGCAATTCGGTTCGCGTCATTGTCGGTCTGCTGGTCACCTTCCAAAACCGCGAACGCGAGACGGCTTTTGAGGTCTGTCAGAGTGCGCTCCAGAATCGAAGTCTTTCCGGACCCAGGTGAGCTGACCAGATTGAGGACGAACAACTGCTCGGCAGCAAAACGGGCGCGATTTGCCGCAGCTAACCGGTTATTCTTGGCGAGTAAATCTTCTCCCACCTGAATTTTCCGAGGGCTATGATTGTCTTCATGGTCATGTTTATGGAACGGTTCGGCACAGCCGCAATCGATACACATCTTAATCTATCTCCAACTCTATTATCTTCATTTCTTTGCCCTGCAGAGTCTCCAGAGCAAGACTTTCACAGAGCGGACAAGTATAGGTCAGGTATTCCAGCTCTACTTGCTGGTGACATTCCATGCAGCGCCCCAGTCCGGGAACCCGCTTGATGTCGAGGCGCGCTCCTTCAGCCAAAGTATCCTTGCTACAAACATCAAAGGCAAACTCAACCGCTTCTGGAATCACTCCCGAGAAGGCCCCTATCTCCAAGGTGATACTGAGAATCCGGCTCGCGCTTTCTCGCTCGGCATGTTCAATTGCTATATCGACAATACTCTGGGTAAGACTGAGTTCATGCATAGTTTTCCGCTCAGGAGGGAAGAATCCGGGAAATCCGGATCGTACGGCCAATATAATGAAAGGCTTGATATAAAAGCAAGGGGCAGCGGCTCTGGGTGTGATTAATAGCAGCATTAAAGTTCTCGCTCAACGCAAGCCAGCAAAGAACTGTTATACTTTCGACACGCAACGACCCATTAATTTTTGGAGGACACATGTCTGAACCACAGGAAAATGAATGTAAAAACCGGACAGGCCATCAACAGCACATCTGTCAATTGCTGAGCCAAGGATTGCAGAAAGAAGTTGCGGCGCGAACTACCCATCCAGAATTCATCTGCCACAATTGCAATGCCGAGGCTGACAGGGCGGAGTACCTCTGTAATTCGAGTGCGTTGGCAAAAAGAGGATAGTTATTGCGCTCTAGAAGCCTGTGTCTGCAACCTTGACCAACTTGAAACGGCCACCAAGATAAGAGGAACGGATAACTCCGCAAACAAAAAACCCGCAATCTCAATCGAGATGCGGGTTTTTAATTGCACAAGAGTTTGGGCTAGAGCAGCTCAACCCAGCCATGCGTATCCGGCAACCGCCCATATTGAATGCCAGATAACGTGTCGTATAACTTCTGCGTCACCTCGCCAGTGGTCTGGCCGTCGCCCAACTTGACGGTGCGATCCTGATAAGTAAACTGCCCAACCGGGGAAATCACCACCGCAGTTCCCGTACCAAAAGCTTCAGTCATGCGACCGCTCTCGGCACCGGCGAAGATCTCTTCGATGGTCATGGCGCGTTCTTCAACCGTCAACCCCATCTCGCGAGCCAAAGTTAAGACTGACCGCCGCGTGATACCGTCCAGGATGGTCCCTTTGAGGGGTGACGTCACCAGCTTACCGTCATAGAGGAAGCAGATATTCATACTGCCAACCTCTTCCACATATTTTTTGTCTTTGGCGTCGAGCCACAACACCTGATCGTAGCCCTTACTCGCCGCCTCGCGAGCGGCAAACAGACTGGCGGCGTAATTACCACCGGTCTTGACTTCGCCGGTACCACCATGCGCAGCACGAACATAGTGATCGGAGATCCAGATTTTGACCGGTGCCAGACCACCCTTATAATAGGCGCCAACCGGGCAAGCAATGATATAGCAGAGGTATTCATCGGCCGGTCGGACACCGAGCATCGGTTCCGAAGCAATCATGGCTGGTCGAATATAAAGGCTTGTCCCCTCGGCGCGCGGAACCCAATCGGCATCGAGTCGGATCAACTCCTTAAGCGACTGCAACATGAACGCTTCATCAATCTCAGGCATGCACATGCGTCGGGCGCCATGATTGAAACGCCGAAAATTGTCTAACGGACGGAACAGAGCAATCTGGCCATCTGGACGACGAAAGGCTTTCAGCCCTTCAAAAATTTCCTGAGCGTAGTGCAGCACCATCGCCGCCGGATCAAGAGAAAAGCTCTGATACGGCTGAATCCGCGCATCATGCCAGCCCTGGCCGGTCCGGTAATTCATAACGAACATCCGGTCGGTAAATTGTTTGCCGAAATCGAGCTTGGTTTCGTCTTCGATACGAGGCTTTAGATTTTCCAGGGGTAGGATTTTGAGGTCCATGAGTAGATGCCCTTCCTATTTAAATCGTAGCTTTTTCAAAAGTTTCAAGCTTGGATTTTTATCATAAGGAAGAACGTTTAAGCAAGCATTAAGCATTGAGTCTGGTCAAGCGCAAAACAACAATCATTCCTTGGGTTCCGACTTGTCCGATGAACCGAAGTGAGCGTCTCCATACAATAGATTGCGACTGTTCTTGTCCTCCTCTTCAGCCTCGAAACGATCAAGGTAACGGTGATATTCGGCCAGGCTGGCCAAGTCTGTCATATCGACTGCGGATTTCTGAATACGCCATAGATCTTCCATGAGTGGCTCCTTCTCGCCTGTTTCAGCGCTTAGTTACAAGAGAAGGATACCCCCCACGGCGTAATTTACAAGGTATTTTTTACATCATATAGTAAAACGCGGTCTCAACTTTACCACGAACATGAACCAATACAGCTTCTTACACTTGTAAACATACGCGGTTTACTGTTTTATTTAAGAACACAATGGGATTTATCAGTCAGGAGAGAAAAATGACTTACCACGAGTTCAGGCAAGCACTTGAAGTGTTCGGCTTGGGGGAACGGGCAACACTGGTGCAGATCAAGTCGCGCCACCGGGAATTAGTCAAGACCCACCACCCCGACCACGGAAACAATACTGACCCAGAGGCCATCCGCAAGGTCAACGGTGCTTATGAAGTACTGACAACTTACTGCGAGGGATACCGGTATTGTTTTACAGAGGAGGAATTTCTTGAGCAAGTGCCAGAGGAGCGACTGAGGCGGCAGTTTGGCTGGGACCCTGTATGGGACGGCAAAGAGGAAGACCCGCAACAATAAGTCCTGCGACTCAACCCTCCACGAGTTCAAAGGTTTGATTTTGGTCGTTGTAATTAAAGATTTCACCCGTCTCAATAATATAGTACCAGCCGTAAATTTTCAGACGACCATCCTTATAACGCTCCAGAACGTAGGGATAGGTAAGAAGGTTGCGCATCTGCACCAGGATATTAATCTGTTCGGTCAGCCACTCGCGTTTTTCAGGAGACTCAACAGTCATTTGCCGATCAACCCGAGCCCGCACCTCGCTGGATACTTCCAGCCAGCGCCGCACATTAGGGATGTGATCAAGCTCAGAAGCGGGCTTGTTCATAGCCGCGCAACCGCCGCAATTGGAGTGCCCGCAAATAACAATATTTTCAACTTCAAGGACTTGAACGGCATACTCTACCGAAGAGGTTGTGCCAACATACTCTTCAGTCTGGCGATAGGGTGGGACGATATTGGCGATGTTGCGCACAGTAAAAAGCTCACCAGGCATGGTGCGGGTGATAAGGTCAGGCACAACTCTTGAATCGGCACAGCCGACAAAGAGGGTGTGCGGTTTTTGCTCCTGCCCCAATTCACGAAAAAGCTCTTTGTGCTTCTCAAAATCATCCAGACGAAACTGCGCAACACCTTTAAACAACTTTTCCATAAATCCTCAGCAAGCTTGAACTGAACAGATAGAGACAAATCAACAATCCAAGCAGGAAAAGCAGCAAACAAAGCTGCTTGACACCCAAAGTTAAGACTAAAAGGTTTAAACTGACCTTGGCCCGCCCTGATCAGAAGCAACAATCATTTTAGGCCGCCAGAACGGCGACACCACTTCAAAGAGGCATTCCAGCAGGGCGCTCAACAGGACATCTTCATGCCGCTGGGGAAGCATCACCACACTACGACCACGACTATGCTCAAAGCCCTCGACCCGTAACCCAACCAGTTGCCCGGAAGCAAGGTAGTTGCCGACCAACGCCTTTGAAAGATAAGCAATACCACCACCGGCCAGCACCGTCTGGATGGTAAAACGCAGATCATCAGAGACAACCATTCCATCGAAACAGTCAAAATCGCAGTGATGACCTTTGAGGTTCTGCCGCAAGACCTCCTTGGAGCTGCACCCGTCCCGCCGAGCAAAAAACCGGAAACGTTTGAGATCCTCCAACGCAACGACACCATCAACAGCGGGGAGATCGACCTCTGAGGCGACCACAAAGAGCATTTCATCATCAGGCATGGCAAAACGGTCTAAGCCGGCGAAATCCTGATCCAGTCGGTGTTCGATAACGGCTAGGTCAAACTCTTCGTGACGCAAGCCTTTCAGAGCTTCTTCCGTTTGCATAAAAACAAATTTGAGATCTGCAAGATCGGAGTTCTGACGTAAAAAATCATTGAGAACCTGTGACAGATAAGCCATGCCGAAGGTGGGGGTGCAGCAGAGGGAAATCCGTTTCTGAGCCGTCTTATCCTGAAGACAACTAAGTAGCTCTTTCTCCTTATCCAGGATTTCGCGCGCCTTGGAAAAAACCACATGGCCAGAGGGGGTCAAGGCCAACTTTTGCCCGGAGCGATCCAGCAATTGCTGGCCGAAGTGCTCCTCCAGAAACTTGATCCTCTGAGAGACTGCAGATTGGGTAATATGCAGCGATTCCGCAGCCTTGGAAAATGTTCCTGCTTCCACAGAGGCGACAAGAGTGTTGAGATAGCGCGTTTCCATATGATTATCTATATACTCTCATTTGTGACTATAAATCTTACTTATGGGAGCCATTAAAAACATTCGTTTTACCCTACCACCAAAGGTCTTTATCATACAACCGTATCCGTACGACCAACAGCGTCGTACCGCAGTTTTACCGCCCCAAATAATAAAGGGACAAAAACTCTTTGGCAAGAGGGAAGCGGTAAGCGTTTTTATTGTTCGAGGCATTCAGCAAGGAAAGGAGAAACCATGAAGAGGAAGGTATCACTGACCAAGGCACGCTGGCTGGTCAAACTTCTTCCCCTGTTACTGTTTTTGGGGGCATGCGCCACCGGAGCAATCAGGGAGAAGCAGTTGACATTACCAGTCATAGACGGTGCAACTTCAGTCGGGCAAGAAGCCTGTATGGAGTGTCACGAAGGGGTAAAGGCTGGCGTGCACTCACGTCTGGCCGAGTTCGAGTATATGGGCGGCACCCAAGGGTGTGAAGCCTGTCATGGCGGCG
>JAQYVY010000048.1 GCA_030145195.1 Desulfuromonadales bacterium
GGCCGCAATCATCTGCGGCCTGACCCTGATTGTCAGCGGCTGCACGTCGAGCGTCATGAAGAAAGATGACTTGCGCCCGGCAGCAGAAGTTGCCAGCTACGCCGAAGAAATGGTAGCAAGCAGGGCCTACGCCTCAGCAGCGGTACAATACGCGATCGCCATAGAGAAGGACCCCTCGGTCGGCCGTTATTACCTGCGCCGGTCTGAGTTGCTTGAGCGCATCGATCAAGACAAGGCGGCCCACCAGACCTACGAAAAGGCCATGGAAAATGTCTCGGAAGAGGACCCCGACCACCTCGAGCTGATGCACCGCCTGGCCCTGATCGACGCCAACCACCTCTTTAAGCTCGACGAAGCTGAAGCGCTGCTGCAGCGCATCCCCGGCAACAGCATTGAGAGACTCGATCTGGCGGCCTTCCTCTACTACCAGGCTGGACAGTACGACACCTCCATCGAACTCCTGAATAAAGCGCTGAAAAAAGTTAAGGACCCCGACATGAAGGCGCTGCTGCTCTATCATGCCGCGCTGATCTACCACAAAACCGAGGACGAGAAAAACACCTTCGGTTCACTCTACTATGCGATCAACAACGCAACCCACCTCGGCCTGATCCGCGACATAGAACAACTCTGGCAGCAATTAAACTAGCCCCGCAGCAGACTCACCGTCATGGCTTGACCCCGGTCAATGGCGCCCCCGCTCCCCTCTGATATAGTGGCACTCAAGTTACAGCCTCTAAATCATCAAGGAGAACGCTATGTCGACCCAACCCGCAAAAATCCATGTAGATCCTGCCAAAGCTTATAGCTTGAGCGAATTGACCCCTTATCAGGACGGTGCCGTGATCAGTCGCACCTTGCTACAGCATGAAACCGGCACCCTTACCGTCTTCAGCTTCGACGCCGGACAGGCTCTTTCAGAACATACAGTGCCTTTTCACGCCTTCGTCCAGGTTCTCGACGGCGAGGCCGAAATCATCATCGGCGGCAACCCGGTTACAGTCACCGCCGGAGAAATCGTGCTTATGCCTGGCGGGATCTCTCACGAAGTCAAAGCCGTCAAGCGCTTCAAGATGTTGCTGACACTCTTCCGCAGTACCTCAGCAGAGAATAGCGAATTTAAAGAAAGTTGATGAGAGCTTGTCACCATGAAGGTTAAAAAAGTCCCGAGAGCAAATTGCCCTCGGGACTTTTTTCGAATTTCAGACTTTTAAGATCAGGCTTTTTCAGCCTTTATCTGCGGCCAATTGATTTTGTTTTTCTCTGCGCCTTTACGGCTCCGCGTTAAATATTATTTTGACCATTTCTCACTTTTCACCTGATGCCGCCGACCTTCTCCATTGCCAATGGCCTGGCTTTCGGTTTGACCTCCTACGCGGTCATCAAAGCCGGTACTTGCAAGCGGCAAGAATGCGATCCATTCCTGATCGGCACAGCGCTCTTTGCCGCTGTCAGTCTGGGCCTTTAATCGCAAAAACCTGTTGACACCCTGATACGCCTCTGCTATAAATCTGCCCTGTTCGGGGCTATAGCTCAGCTGGGAGAGCGCTTGAATGGCATTCAAGAGGTCGACGGTTCGATCCCGTCTAGCTCCACCAAACAAATCAAGGACTTTTGGCTTTTCGCCGAAAGTCCTTTTTGTTTATATTGTTTACAGGGGACAAGACAGGGTACACTTTTTTAATCTACAACGTTAATAAGTGCATCTCATGTCCATGAAACTTTATCCCCCGCAACAAAAACCAATCAAACACCATAAAGATTTCCTGCTGATAAGTCTGAACAAAAACTCTCGTCATTTAAATAGCTGCTACTGAAATGGCTTTAGCCGTTCATCATGAAACGGCTAAACCGACGAATGATCTTCCACCTCAATCCAGAAGGTACTGCCACCACCCGGAGTTTCTTTTACCCAGACCTTGCCCCCGTAAAGTTGAGCAACCTTTTGGACTATGGCAAGCCCGATCCCGGTGCCACCGATGGCCCTTCCACTCGTGCCCCGATAAAACATGTCAAAGATGCGGTCACGTTCATCTTCGGGAATGCCCTGGCCATGATCACAGACATAATAGCGCAATTTCCCTCCAACTGTTTCTCCGCCGACTTCGATCTGAGCACCTTCTTTGCAAGCATAACGCAGGGCGTTGGCGATGAGGTTCTTGAACATCTCCGCAAGAAAAGTTTTCGGGACATGAACCGCTGGCAGGTCACGTTTCAAAACGGTTCCTCCCGTTGCGATAAGCAAGCCATCCAATTCAACCAAAACTTCATCGACAACGCTGCTGACATCGACGGGTCTCTCCGGCCGCTCCACATAACCAACCGTGGCCAAGGTCAGAAGGTCCTCAAGCAAGCGAGCCATCCTGCTCCCCTCTGAATCTATTCTCTCAAGGTACTTCAACGCCTTAACATCCATACCCTTGCTATAACCGTCCTTCAGAAGCTCGACATAACCGTTAATCACGGTAAGAGGAATGCGTAAGTCGTGAGATGCCATGCCGACGAAGTCTTTCAACTCATGGTTAGCCGCGGTCATTTCACTCTGGATCTTGAGCATGGACTGGCGCGAAGTGTTGATTTTGTCGAAAAGGTGCCTGAACTTGAAGATTCCGCAGAACATCAACAGAGAGATGACCAACCCAAGCACCTCCACTGTCATATCACCCTGAAAGTGGCCATCAAGGGCATATACCAGAGAAAAAACGCGACGAATTCCCTGGATAATGAATCCGCAGGCCAGAAAAACCCAAGCCACATACACACCGCTCGGCTTTATCATGCGGATCGCCAGCGCTGCAGCCCAAAACTGCAAAACCAGGGAGAGCCCCATAACCAGCATCAAGAGACCATTCATCTTATCCATTTACAACTCCTGAGCTTTCGTATGCGTTGCCAGAAGAAAGTCGGACGAATCTTGTGCAAACACCAAAGCCAGAGAGTCCAATATACTCCTGAAACAACTCGTGGAAACAGCGAAAAAGGTCTTTGGTAATCGGAGGAGAGAAGTGCCATCGGTAGGTGCTATATCGGGCCGTCCGTCGCGCGAACAATCCAACCGTTCCCCCAACGTTATAACTATTATCAGAAAGCCCTGCCGTTGGTAAGAGCAATAATGAAATTTCACTAACAATAATCGAGAAGGGGCTTGACGATTAAGGAGTTAACTCTTTTTTGTCAATCCTGCCCCAGCCCCCGGGATTATCGCCTCTAAGTAAAAAAAACATTTAAGCTCTTAACCTCTTGACCGCTCAGGGACTAATCCCTATAATGCACTCCGCCTTGCCGAAGTGGTGGAATTGGTAGACACGTCGGTCTCAAAAACCGATGCCTTCTGGGCGTGCCGGTTCGATTCCGGCCTTCGGTACCACAAAGAAAACAGGGAGTTAGCCAATACGGCCGGCTCCCTTTTTCTTTTTAAATTGCCCCCTTGGTACACTGGCGGTACAGTAGCGCACAAGAAATCACGACCAACCACGACTTCCAGGGAGATGTTATGGCAGTGGTTCAAGAGCGCAAAGGCAAAGACGGCAAGACCAAACATCGGGTTCTGGTTCGTCTCAAAGGCCATCCACCTGTATCAGCAACCTTCGACCGCAAGACTGACGCGAAAAGATGGGGCGCTCGTACAGAAGAAGAGATCAAAGATGGTCGCTACTTCAAATCAGCAGAAGCCAAGAAACATACCATCACCGACCTGATCGACCGCTACACAGAAGACGTTCTCCCTCTCCGACCAAAGAACTCCAAAAACCATAAAATTCATCTTGCCTGGTGGAAAGATAAAATCGGGCATTACTTTTTGGCTGACGTTTCCGCTGCAATGATCATTGAATGCCGCGACAAGCTCACCAAAGAGAAGACCAACCGAGGCACACCCAAGTCACCAGCAACGGTCAATCGTTACATGTCAACGCTCTCACACCTCTTCAATGTGGCAATCAGGGAATGGGAATGGATGGAGTTTAACCCACTGACTCGAATCAAGAAGCTCACAGAGTCGAGGGGAAGAGTTCGTTTCTTGGGTGAAGAGGAACGGGACAGACTTCTAGAGGCGTGCAAGGTAAGCAATGAACCCCTACTCTACCCTTTAGTTCTTCTGGCCCTCACAACCGGCATGAGGCGCGGTGAAATACTAGGAATCACATGGAAGGATGTTGATTTTGAGAGAAACCACATCTTGCTTCACGAAACCAAGAACAATGAACGCCGAGCGGATCCACTGGTCGGCCCAGCTCATAGTTTACTGAAAGAGCTTTCCAAGGTTCGCCGCTTAGATAATCCCTATGTATTTCCAGGCAAGAAAGCAGACAAATCAGCCCATATTCGCAAAGCATGGAAGGCGGCATTGACCAAAGCAGAGATAGAAGACTTTAGGTTTCATGATCTGCGCCACACAACAGCCTCTTACTTGGCGATGAATGGTGCAACCTCGCCAGAGATTGCTGAGGTTCTGGGTCACAAGACATTGGAGATGGTGAAACGATACGCGCATCTTTCGGAAACGCATACGACTTCAGTTGTTGAGAAAATGACTTCAAAGTTTTTAGGAGAAAACATTTATTGACTCAGCCTAACAATTTGGCTACCGTCTGTTCGAACAAACACATACACTTTAGATGTGCCCCCTCGGATGCCCCCCCCCCCCAAGCCCCTCCGGTAAGCGGTGCGTTGAGCACCGAGCTCAAATCAAAAGTCGAAAAAATGATCTTTCCCTATCGCCAGAGTAAGGCGAGGCAGTGTTTTTTCTCCAACATCGACTTGTATTTGAGGAGGGAAGGTCTACTTCTGTGCTCCAATTAAACCAATCGGGTGGCCTGAACCTAATTGACAGCTTGAGGAGAAATGAAAGTGAACCCATATTGCATTAAAACTGTGGCAATCTTTATCTTGGTCGGCATTGTACTCTCGGGATGCTCCTCGGCACGATTAACTACCTCGCTCAAAAAGCAGGACTTCAATAACAATGAAGGCATCAAGTTAAATATTCGGAAGGTTCATTTGATATATGATGGACTTGGAGGTGAATTCGCGCAAGGGAACATGCGGAGCATGATGACTCCCGATCTACTCATGGCCTCCGCTCAAAATCATTATCCAGAACTTTTCGACCCAAATGAAGACTCCCTACCCGTCGATCTCAGCATAAAGATCAAATACTCTTCAAGTGTTTTTGCCACTCTATTTCTGGAGTTCGGAACTCTTACAGCCATCGGAAGTATTCTCCCCGCCCCTATATTCAATAAGACCAACCTAGACCTTAATGTTTCGGTTCAAGACGAATATAGTAAAAACTTAGTTCAAGACTCGGTCACTATTGAACAAAAATCTGCGGTATGGCTCACTATTCTGACACCACTAGCACTCATTCCTATTCCGGGAAAATCCGACATTCCTAAAATTTCTGAGGTAGGGGGGAATGCGAAATATGCTAAGGCCATACAGAAAACACTGAAAGAGGCAATCCTAAACGGTATCGTTAAGGCTATTAAATCCGGAGACATGAGAGAAATGGTGGCGGCATATTCATTCCGAAAGCAGTTACACGAAAAGCAAAAAAGGGCCACTCAAGAGATCTTGGCAGGGAATAAAGTGGAACCTTTTATCAAGCCACTCGTTCAACCTACGACCATTACCGGACTATCTTCCCTACCCGAGCTACCTAAGACTTCTACCATTAATCGAGACGCCGTAGCCATTGTGATTGGAAACCGCAATTATTCTGGGCACAACTCGGATGTTCCCGATGTTGACTTTGCTCATAACGATGCTGATGTTATGGCGAAATATTTACGTGAAACTCTGGGCTTTAGAGAAGGAAATATCCTAGTAATAAAGGATGCTACCCAAGCGGCCTTGATGGGCACCTTCGGAACAAAGGAAAATTTCAAGGGACGGCTATTCAATTGGGTGCGACCAGACCGTTCCGATGTCTTCGTATATTATTCCGGTCACGGGGCCCCAAGCATTTCTGATGGGCGGGGGTACTTGCTGCCGGTAAACGCTAATCCAGATACAGTGGAACTGAACGGATACTCTCTTGACACTCTATACAGAAACCTGGGAAAAATCCCTGCACGTTCCATAACCGTAGCCATTGATGCCTGTTTCTCTGGCAGTTCACAGGCAGGTTCCGTCATAAAGAGCGCCTCAGCGATCTCACTCAAGCGCGTTGAACCCAAAATTGCGACACCCAACACTACAATTTTTACGGCAGCCGGCCTTTCTGAAGTGGCCTCATGGGACAAAGAAGCCCAACTCGGCCTTTTTACCAAACAATTCATGGAAGGTGTGATAGGCAAAGCCGATAAGGACGGATTCGGCAATGGTGATGGGCAGGTGACCTTAGGAGAATTGAGGAGCTACCTAGAGAGCGAAGTCACTTACATGGCTCGAAGGCTCTACAACCGTGACCAACACCCCCAAATAAATGGTATGACTGAAAAAGTTTTCTCCTTCGCAAACTGACTTCCAATTTGTCACGTTAAGCAAGAGGCATCAAAGCTGACAGAAAGATTACAGCTCTCCCCACAACTCACCCCTAAGTTAATTAGGGATATTTTGATACAATTGTTTGCAAAGAGGGGGCTTTCGCCCCTTTAATTGCGCCTGCTTCCCGCCTGTTTCTGCCGGTGTTTTTGTGCCCCTAATTACACCCATTTTCTGCCCACTCAAAAAACTTCCCTTCATCGATCAATACTCTTCGCCCAAGTCGCACAACACAATGTTTAAATCCGTTCGTTTCTTCGTAAAAAATCAGGTGCCGCAAACCGCCAATCGGCGGCCATACATGGAAATCATTCCATTTTGTTACAGGGATAAGTTTTGTTTGTTTTTGTTCGTAAGAATTGTGTTTTTCTTGCATGATTTTTCTCCTCTTTTTTGTCGTTTTTTTTGTCGTTTTTTCCCAGTCGGAAAATCTATTTTTTTTGCACACACTTTTTCTTCTTTATTGTCAGTAAATTGGCAGACCTAATCCACTCCGAAGTTGACAAGATTTCTCCCATTTTTCTTGATCGCGATGGTGTTTGACTCGCTTTCTCAGAACGTCAGCAGAAAGCGCTACTTCGCGTGCAAAAAAGAGGTATCCAGGGATGAGTAAAAACAAGAAGCCACAATCGTCCAAAAATCAGGAACTATCCCTCGTCCGTTCCTCGGCAGCGGAATATCTGACCTTTATCGCGGCGGGAGGAGGTTCGGAGGCCAGCGTGGAAATGCGCTACGAGGACGAAAACATCTGGCTTACACAGAAAATGATGGCGACCCTCTACGATGTTTCAGTTCCCGCGATTAACCAGCATCTGAAACGCATTTTCGCAGACAATGAACTTGAGGAGGCGGCAGTCATTAAGCAGTACTTAACAACTGCCGCCGATGGCAAAAACTACCAGGTCAAGCACTACAGCCTGCAGGCCATCATCGCCGTCGGCTTCAAGATTGAAAACGAACGTGCCGTACAGTTCCGCAAATGGGCCAACCAGATCGTCAAGGACTATACCATCCAGGGCTGGACCATGGAGGTGGAACGCCTGAAACAGAGCGGCAACCTGACGGATGAGTTCTTTGAGCGCCAGCTCGAAAAGATCCGCGAGATCCGGCTTTCCGAGCGCAAGTTTTACCAGAAGATCACCGACATCTACGCCACCGCGCTGGACTACGACCCGACCGCCACCGTCACCAAACGGTTTTTCGCCGCCGTGCAGAACAAGATGCACTATGCCATCCACGGCCAGACGGCAGCGGAGGTCACTGTGGACCGCGCCGATCATCGCAAGGACAACATGGGGCTGACCCATTGGGAAGGTGCGCCCTGCTCGATTCAATCCTGCGCCGAGCCCAAACAAAAACCTACGGCCATGGCGTGCGCTACCTGCGCAAACTCGACCTGCTGGCAAAAACCGTCAACGACTGGCGCGGCATCGAACCGCACGCCACCTATTTCAGATGCCTACAACAGAAGCACGGCCGCAAAACCAGCTTTTGGAGCCGCTACGACAAACGGCAAACAACCCCTCCCGCTTAGCAACGATGATTGAAGCATTGGAGCAAAAGACGAGTCTTGGATAGTTAGCCGGAGACCATACGGGTGTACATTTCGGGGTATATTGAAAAACAGGCGTTGCTTTAATTCCGTAATTTAAAATGGTTAGATTTTTTTCGATTCCGACATTCACCAAAACAATAACAGGGAGTTAGCCAATTTGGCCGACTCCCTGTTTTGTTTTCAGTTGGGCTTTTGGGACACGACTGCCACGGTAAATCGCAAACAATCACAGCAGTTGAGGGCAATCCATAAATCGTTGCACCGGTGACTCAGGTCGTTTGAGAATAAAAAATATTGACTCTCACCAAGAGTCTAGATAATCTTTTAAACACAAAAACGTTATATCCCTCTTGTTGCATCCATTCTATGGATTGCACAGAGGCTTGGCCCTGCTCCCATCCCCTCCGGTGAGTGGGGCATTTTTTATGTCACCACGCTCTTTTAATAAGGGCTGAGATCACATTGATTTCAGCCCTTATCTTATTGGGAATGCGGCAATACGTGATGCAGCCTCACCACCTCACCGAACACCAGCACTGCAGGCCGCTCGGCACGCAAGCTCTCTACAGGCAAATCTACCAGGGTGGTAATAATGGTGCTTTGGGATTGTCGTGAGGCGTTAGAAACAATCGCGACCGGCATTTCCGAAGAAACACCGGAAGCCAAGGCCAGTTCTGCAATTTCCTTTGCGAAGCTCAGCCCCATAAGCACCACCGTTGTATGATTCGGCACCTGCAACAGGGGGAACCAATCGGTATTGATCCGACGACCGGAGAGATGCGCTGAGACAATCGAGACGTTGGTGGCATAGCCCCGTGCTGTCAAGGGAATCCCGGCACATGCGGGTGCCGACAGCGCCGAGCTAATCCCCGAAAGCACCTGAACGCGCACCCCATGGTGCGCCAGAAACTCAGCTTCCTCAGCGCCCCGACCGAAGACATAGGGATCGCCACTTTTGAGTCGCGCTACCTGTAGACCCTGCTTGGCAAAATCAAGGATGAGCCGGTTAATTTCATCTTGATTTTGACTATGCACGTCTTTCTGCTTGCCCACGTAAACTCTTTGTGTGGCCTCGGGGACAACATCCATGATCTGTTGCGGGATGAGATGATCATACAGCACCACATCCACCTGCTGAATCCGGTCATAGGCCTGAAGGGTCAACAGATTGACATCACCGGGACCGCATCCAACAAGGAACACTTGTGCCATTCGGCTTAACGCCTGTTCGCGGGTCGCGATAACATCGATCTTTCCTCGACGCCGTTCAGACGCCTTGACCGCCACCAGTTCGGCGAAATCGGCCGGAATCAGATCCTTGATTTTATCGCGCACCACCTGGCCAATAGTCGGGCTGGCTCCATCGGTTGAGACTGCAATTTTCAGTGAGCCGTAATTGAGCAGAGCCGAAAAGTAGAAATCACACTGCTCCGGAAGATCAACGATATTGACCAACACAAAGCGTTGACGTTTTTCTGCCAGAAGCCGCTTGGCAACAGCGGGATTACCCGTTGCATCGACAATAATATTGAACGGCTTGAGGTCGGATTCAGCCAGGCTTTTATTGATCCTGTCGACAGACAAATCAAACCTGGCGAATTCGTCCGCAAAAGTTTCCGCCAACAGCGTGAACCGAACCTGATTATCGCTGAGCACCAGGGCTTTCTGGTAGGCCACAGCGCCGCCACCGACAATCAGGATTTTGGGATCTTTCAGCAAGACAGGTAAAGTTGACACGCGGACTCCCTAAATCAGCCGTGGGCACATTGCCGTAAATAGTCGCCGACGCCTTGTTGTTGGGCGCTTCCTGAATAGCCTTTGAGCAACGTTTCAAGATAAGGAGCAACTTGCTCCGGTGCCAGTTTGACACCGGTCTTTTCGGCAAAACGGCTCTCAACGCCGTGCACAAAACCACCAACATAAAGCTCATAACCGGCGACTCTCTGACCAGTTGCATCCGTTGTCATGCACCCGACCAGGCCGATATCAGCTAGATGGGGGTGAGAGCACCCATGAGAACAACCGGAGATACCGAAACTGAGCGGCGCGTCAAAATCCGGACATCTTTGCTCCAGCTCCGCGAGCAACTTGCGGGCAAACTGCTTGGTTTCACTGACACCGAATTTACAATACTCATTGCCGACACAAACCAGGTTGCGCAACCGAAAAGGTGCCGGCGCGACCGGCAGGCCCAGCGCATCAAGTGCTTGAGATAACTCTGTTATTTCGGTCTTTGGCACATCGAGCAGGGCAAAGTCCTGGCTGGGAGTCAGCCGTAGCATCGGTATCTCGTGCTTAACCATCAGCCGATGAAGCCCTCGTAGCCTTTCAACCCCGACCCGGCCACCGATAGACTTGCCGCCGACACAGACACAGTCAGGCTTGCGGGCAGGAAAAACCCCAACATGATGACGATGCGCTGATGGTGTCAGAACCGGTTCCGGACCACTTGCCAGAGCATATCCCAGGCGTTCTGCCAAAGACTGACGGAAGCGCTCGACGCCCCAATCCGCAAGCAGATGACGGGTTCGGGCCTGAGCCCGGTTCGTTCTGTTACCATGGTCGCGAAAAAGCCCCACAACCGCCTTAGTTATCTCCAGAATCTGTTCTTTACGACAAGACACATTCAGCCGTTTGGCGATCTGCTTGCCACCACTCAGGCCACCACCTACGGTCACATCAAAAACCACCTCATCGCCCTGTTGTTGCGCGACAAAACTCAGGTCCTGGATTTCGTGGCGCACACAATGGCTGGCACAACCTGAGATGGCAATTTTGAATTTGCGCGGCAGGTTGATAAACTCGCGGTTACCATCGAAATAGCGGTTTACTTCATGCACCACCGCGGTCACATCAATCAATTCGTCTGCAACGCCCCCCGATAACGGGCAGGTGATGATATTGCGCATGCAATCACCAGAACCCATCCGTGAGGTCAACCCGACCTGTTCCAGACGGGCAAAGATTTCGGGCAAGTTGCGACACTCGACCCAGTGAATTTGAATGTTTTGCCGCGTCGTAAAATCGGCACTACCTCGCCCGAAGTCCGTAGAGACATCGATTACGGTCTGCAACTGCTCGCGTGTCAGTTTTCCAGCCACCAACTTCAGTCGCAACAAGAGGTACTGGGTGGCGTCAGTCACATCATGCTGCTTCTGGGTATACAAACCGTAGTATTTCATCCGATCAATGGTATCGGCATCTATCGGCTCTTCGCTGTTAGCATAGCGGGCCAGGTCATCCAGAACATCGAGACCGCACTTCTCCTGTTTGAGCCGCTCGACCCGCTGGGCTTTGGTTTCGTCTGTCATCTCTACTCCTGAAAAATTGCTTTGGCCTGCCATTCCGGAAAATGTTTTCGCACCAGAGCATTCAGCTCAACCTCAAAGGCAGTCGGACCTTGCTCTGCAATGACCACATCCTGAGCCTTCCGCACGATCATCCCGCCGCCAACAGTGTTGTTGTTGATCCGGTCAATCAGAATAAAGCTACCAGTACTTTTATTGTCATCGTAACGATCCAGCGCCAGAGGCGCGTTGAGGTGCAATCGGCAGCGGCCGATTTCGTTTAATTCCAACTGCTCGGCGGCACCCTCTTCCAACGTATTGACATCTTTTTTGTAATGAATCGAGGTGATAGTGGCATTGAGTACAGTCGAGGCCCGCTTGAGGCAATAGGTTTTATCCAGCCGCAACGGTTCTTCACCCATCCAGACAATATCTGCATCCAGATCGGTACCGACATCGGGGATATCGTCGGTTTTAACGATCATATCGCCGCGACTGATGTCGATTTCATCTTCCAGGGTCAAAGTCACCGCCTGGAACATAAAGGCCTCGGTCAATTGACCATCGTAGGTGACGATTGATTTGACCCGCGAACTTTTGCGTGACGGCAAAACGGTCACGTCATCCCCCACCGCGACCTGTCCAGAAGCAACCGTGCCGCTAAATCCCCTGAAATTATGATTCGGACGGTTGACATACTGCACCGGGAATCTGAAGCTGTCAAAACTCTTCTCGTCATGCAAAGAAACACTTTCCAGCGTTGTCAGTAGCGATTCGC
Source organism: Desulfuromonadales bacterium (assembly GCA_030145195.1). Classification (GTDB taxonomy): domain Bacteria; phylum Desulfobacterota; class Desulfuromonadia; order Desulfuromonadales; family BM103; genus JAQYVY01. The sequence goes on from JAQYVY010000048.1 coordinate 12,107, forward strand.
CCTTAAACCACGAAGTTTTCTCACTCAAGGTGACCACATTGTCGCCAGACAAGGCTGCAATCGGGGTAAAAACAATATCCTGCAAACCGAGCCCCTGGGCGAACGTGAGGTACTCCGCCTTAATTGCATCAAAGGCTTGCTCCGAGAAATCAACCAGATCCATTTTGTTGATTGCCACCACGATATGCCGGATTCCCAGCATCCGTACGATAAACGAATGCCGACGGGTCTGGGTCTGCACGCCGTAACGTGCATCGATCAGAATGATGGCCAAATCTGAAGTTGAGGCCCCGGTCGCCATATTACGCGTGTATTGTTCGTGGCCAGGCGTATCGGCAATAATGAATTTTCGTTTGTCGGTTGAAAAGTAGCGATAGGCGACATCAATAGTAATCCCCTGTTCGCGTTCACTCTGCAAACCGTCCACCAGCAGGGCAAGGTCAACCTCATCACCGGTGGTTCCGACTTTTTTGCTGTCCCTGGTGATAGCCTCCAGCTGGTCTTCATAGATTTGCTTGGAATCGTGCAGCAAGCGTCCGATCAGGGTACTTTTGCCATCGTCGACGCTGCCGCAGGTGATAAAACGCAGCAACTCCTTGGACTCATGACGCTGCAGGTATTCTTCAATATCGGTTTCAATCAAACTGGCTTGAGCGGTCATTAGAAATAGCCCTCCACTTTCTTTTTCTCCATGGATCCAGACTCATCATTATCGATTAGTCGCCCTTGCCTTTCACTGGTTTTAGTCAACAACATTTCCTGGATAATCGCAGGCAAGGTTGTAGCACTGGACGCTACCGCGCCGGTCAAAGGGTAGCAACCCAAGGTACGAAAACGGACCTCTTCCATGCTGGCGACTTCACCCTCTTTCAGCCTAAAACGTTCATCATCAACCATGATCTTCATCCCCTCACGCTCTACCACCGGGTGCTTTTGAGCAAAATAGAGAGGCACGATCGGAATATTTTCCAAATGAATGTATTGCCAGACATCCAACTCGGTCCAGTTGGAGAGAGGGAAGACCCTGATGCTCTCGCCCTTTCTCACCTTGCCATTGTAGAGGTTCCACAGTTCTGGACGTTGGTTTTTCGGATCCCAACGATGATTTTTGTCACGAAAAGAATAGATCCGCTCCTTGGCCCGGCTCTTCTCCTCATCTCGCCTCGCACCGCCAAACACGGCGTCAAACTGATACTTGTTCAGCACCTGTTTAAGACCCTCGGTTTTCATTACGTCGGTATAAACCCTGCTGCCGTGATCAAAAGGGTTAATATTTTCAGCAACCCCTTGCGGGTTGGTATGAACCAGCAACTCCAGGCCCAACTCCTTGACCCTTTGATCACGAAAACGGATCATCTCCTTGAACTTCCAGGTCGTATCAACATGCACCAGAGGGAAAGGCGGCTTGGCCGGATAAAATGCCTTCATCGCCAGATGCAACATAACCGCAGAATCCTTGCCCACGGAATAGAGCATGGCCGGGTTATCGAATTCACTGACAACCTCACGCATAATGTGGATTGCCTCGGCTTCCAGACGTTTCAAATGACTTAACTTTTCAGACTTTTTCAAGTGTCAGCTCCTGATTTTTTCGGTGCAGTCCGCACTCTTTATGTTCCGGATTTTCCCACCACCAACGGCCATCTCTAAGCGCCCCCCCTTGAGGAACGGCTCTGGTACAGGGCGCACAACCGATACTGCTGTAGTTTGAATCATGCAGGCGGTTGTAGGGCACCCGATTCTGCCTGAGGTATTTCCAGACTTCGTCCTCCGTCCAATGGATGAGAGGGTTTATTTTCAGGAGAGCATTATCTTCATCAAACTCGACCAACTTAAGTTGCTGACGGGTCACCGACTGCTCGCGTCGCAAACCGGTGATCCAGCCATCGAGGCCTTGAAGGGCGCGCCGAAGAGGCTCCACCTTACGGTAGAAGCAACACAGCTTGCGATCAGCAATGCTCTCGTAGAAAAGATTCACACCCTTTTCCGCGACCATCATCTCGACATTGTCTGGTCGGGGGAAATAAACCTGAAGACGAAGATCAGGGTAACGGTTGCGAGTTTGATCTATCAAATCATAGGTTTCATCAGGCAGACGACCGGTATCCAGGGTGAACACCTTTGTCTGTGAATTTGTTTTTTGAATCAAATCAGTCAGGACTTGATCTTCAGCACCCATACTGGAGGCAAAACCGATTTTGCCACTAAAATGGTTCAAAAAATAATCCAGGACAGCCTGGACATCGCGCGCATCCTGAAACTGTTGATTTAGCCTGTCGACCTGGTTTTTCATGCTTGCCTCCTAGATATGGTACTCAATCGGCTTTTCTTCAATCCGGCCAAACTCGGCTTTGTTCCAAGCCCGTTCGTGCAAGTAATAGAGCAGCATCTTGGTAAAGACCTCGACAGTCCCGATCGACAAGGCCATTGAAACATTCCCCGTCACAAAGAAAGCAATCACCATGGTGTCCAGGGTGCCAGTTATGCGCCAGGAGATGGACTTAACGAGACTTCTCGCGGCTTTCTCCTTCATTCACACCTCCAAACCCTGCTGATATCTAGACATCACTAAGTCCCTTCCATCGTGCAGGCGCAGAATCAAAAAAACCGACGGCCTGGCCAATCTACGACCAGAGAAGAGAAAATCTGCGAACCAGACCATCCGTACCCGACAGGCTAGATATGGTTTAACACAACTGTACTACAGTTGCAAGCAGTTATTTTGTTTTATGTTCTACACAACGTCTCTGTAGTACAGCCCTGAGAGGCAGCAGAGGGTTCATCCTGCCGACGTGGACTCAAAAACTTTCCGGGACAAACCGCATCAATTGAGTTTCATATAGAGGGAGGGGGAAAACGAAAAGAATACGAGGCTAATTAAAGACTCACGACCATGCCCGCCAAGATCGAACCATCTTGACATTTCTCTCAATGAATGGTTAAACACATAGGAATATTCAATAAATCACTCACCTTGCTAGCTGGAGCCAGCAGCATGACAGAAGAGTTGACCCAGATTGCAGCACCCTCTAAAAACCGCCAAATCCCGACTGCTTTTTTTTACGTCGCCGCACTACTGGCAACCGCGACCCTTTTTCTGCTTAGCCGCAGCAACTACCTGCTATTCCACAGCCTGGTAGAACTCTCCAGCATAGTCGTCGCAATCACCCTCTTCAGCATTGGCTGGAACACCCGCAAAATCACCAACAATGAGCCGCTGACCCTGCTGGCAATTTCGTTTCTCGTCATCGGCAGCATTGACCTGCTGCACACCTTGTCCTACAAGGGTATGGGTGTCTTCCCTGACGCCGGCGTCGATCCACCAACCCAGTTCTGGATTGCCGCACGTTTTCTGGAGAGTATCAGCTACCTGCTGGCAGCGCTGCTACTCAGGCGAAAGCTTCGTCTCAACGTGGCCGTTGCCATAACCACCTACATCACTGTCGGCTTAGTTCTGGCCCTCTCCATCTGGCCCATGCGGCTGTTCCCTTCTTGCTTCATAGAAGGACAGGGGCTGACGCCGTTCAAAGTCACAGCGGAGTATGTCGTCTGCTTTGTACTGGCCTTAAGTGGCGGTCTCTTCTGGAACAGCCGAGGCTTGATGCCGAATCCACTGTTGCGGCTTCTGCTCTGGTCCATCGCTCTGACGATTGCCTCGGAAATGGCCTTCACTCTTTATAGTGATGTTTACGGTATCACCAACGTCATTGGGCACATCCTTAAATTTTCCTCTGTAATTCTGGTTTACAGAGCTCTGGCACTCGGTGCACTGCAAGATCCGTTTAATACGCTCTTTCGGGAGTTGACAACCTCCAACCAGACCCTGGATACCGAGCTGGCACAGCGACGTCGCACTGAAGAAGAACTTCGCCATGCCAACCAAGAACTAGACACCTTTGTGCGCACGGTATCTCATGACTTGAGATCTCCGTTGACAGTGATTACTGGCGGAGCCGAATTCCTTAAAATGGAGCTCAACGGCCAGCTCGTGAAAGAACATCTGGGACTTCTGGACAACATTAGCACTCAGGGCCATCATATGGCCGAGCTGTTAAACAACCTGCTGTCTTTGGCAAGTGTTGGTCGGATCGAAACCAATCCGGAAACAATCCAGCTTGGTCTGATTGCGGCCCACGTAGTTGACGACCTCGGCCCAGAGATTTACGCTGCAGGCTGCAGTGTCGAAGTCCGGGAAATGCCGGAGATGCTGGCCCACCCCACTCTGATCTATCAACTGTTTTCAAATCTGATCGGCAACGCCATTCGCTACGGTGCAAATCCAGAAAAACCGATTACCATAGAAGGAGAGAGAGTCGGGCGAGCCCTCCACCTCTATGTCGCAGATCATGGCAAAGGGATACCGGAACAAGAACGCGAACTCATCTTCAATGTCTTTTACCGTGGCGCTGACACCATCCAAAAACCAGGCACCGGCATTGGACTGGCCTCGGCTAAAAAGATCGCTCAATTCTACAATGGGCAGATTATTGCGGAGGAGACCCCAGGCGGTGGCGCAACTTTTCGGGTGATATTGACGGATCCCAGAGCCCTCAGGGCAGACAACGAATCTGAAGTTTCTGCAGCCTAAATACCGTCTATCATCGCTAAATCGGCACATGCAATCCAGCCTGTTTTATGAGAGAATCACCAGAAAGAATAGACTAAAACGTTGGTGGGCAGCAAAAAACCTTTCCTCTTAAACAGGTAGAGACATGACAGATGACGTCCAAAGCGACCTTGCTAGAAAAACCCTGGCGATCCTCTTTCTCGCCGCATTGATCTTGACCTGTTTCTGGATCATGCGACCCTTTCTGCCAGCCATCATTTGGGCGACCATGATTGTTATCGCCACCTGGCCGCTCATGCTCGCGGCAGAAGCCCGGCTCTGGGGAAAACGATCTCTGGCGGTTGCGGTGATGATTGCTGCACTGCTGCTCCTTTTTATTATCCCCTGCTCGCTGGCCATCGGCACCCTCGTCGAAAACTCCAATCAACTCGTCAACGGTGTCAAGCTCCTGTCTGGCCTTGAGATTCCTCCGCCACCAAACTGGCTGGGCAATTTTCCTCTGGTCGGTGACAGCTTGGTGACAGGTTGGCAAGAGATTCTGGCCGAAGGCCCTGAAGAGTTAACCAAACGGTTGGCACCTTTTGCCAGCCAGGTCGCCAGTTGGCTGGCATCACAAGCGGGCAGCTTTGGAGTCATGTTCGTCCACTTTCTACTGACCGTGGTGGTAGCGGCTATCTTGTACCGCAACGGCGAAACCGCTGCCGCGGGAATCCGTCAATTTGCCCGTCGGCTGGCCGGTGATCGTGGTGAAGGAGCCACGATTCTCGCGGCTCAGGCGATCCGTGCCGTTGCTCTCGGCGTGGTCGTCACCGCCTTGGTGCAATCCATTCTCGCCGGACTCGGCCTGGCCGTTGCTGGCTTGAAATTTGCGACCCTCCTGACCGCTCTGATCTTCATCCTGGCGGTGGCACAGATTGGCCCTTTCCCGGTTCTGATCCCATGCGTTATCTGGCTCTTCTGGCAAGACAGCACCGCCTGGGGCAGTGCCCTCTTGATCTGGTCACTGCTGGTCGGTTTTCTCGACAGCTTCCTGCGTCCGGTCCTGATTAAACGCGGCGCTAATCTGCCATTGATCCTGATTCTGGTCGGGGTTATCGGCGGTCTGATCGCCTTCGGCTTTATCGGTCTGTTCATCGGTCCGATGGTTCTCGCCGTAAGCTACACCCTGGTCATTGACTGGGTAAAGAATGTCACGACGCAGCAGGCAGACAGTGCAGCAGCAACCACCGATCCAGCCTGACACACACTTTCACTCTACTTCAGGCGGGTCTTGCCCTTGGCCACAGCCCGTGTTATATCTGCGCAAATTTGATTTTTCCCAAGGAGAACAGCATGCCTGAGAACAACCCCGTTGTACGTTTGGAAACCAGCATGGGTGAGATTGTAATCGAACTCGACGCCACCAATGCACCGATAAGCACCGCCAACTTTATCGACTATGCCAAGGATGGCTTTTATGAGGGCACCATCTTTCACCGTGTGATCGACGGCTTCATGATTCAGTGCGGCGGCCTAACCGCCGACATGAGCGACAAGCCCAGCAAGAAGCCTCAGATCAAAAATGAAGCCGCCAATGGCCTGAAGAATCTGCGTGGCACCCTCGCCATGGCTCGCACTCAGGTGGTTGACAGCGCCACCAGTCAGTTTTTCATCAATGTCGGCGACAATGACTTTCTTGACCACAAGGCGCCGACCCCGCAAGGCTACGGCTATGCCGTATTCGGCAAAGTCACAGCAGGGATGGAAACGGTCGATGCGATTCGCCAGGTCAAAACCGGCAACAGCGGCATGCATCAGGATGTGCCGGTTGAAACGATTACAATCCAAAAGGTCACAGTCGAAGAATAACGTTCCGCAAGTGCGGGGCGTTTGCTATGATGGGACTCACGGATTCAGGTCCTAGAGAGGTCCTATGGCGCCCCGCGCACTGAAAAACAAGCTATTCACCTTCTTCTACGGCCTCAAGTTCTTCCCCTTTCGTAACGAACGACGGGAGAATTTGAGAGAAGGCCGACAGAAGGGTTTTGTTGGCGTACAGATCGACGGTCTGGCCTTCCCGTTTCTACAAGAAGCCCTCGACCGTGGCTACCTCCCCAACCTTGAACGCTACCTGCGCCGCGGGCACAAACTCACCGAATATAGCGCTGGGTTGCCGAGCACCACGCCGGCAGCCCAGTCGGTCATCTTCTACGGTCATGACCACGGCATCCCGGCCTTTCGCTGGTTTGAGAAAGCAACCGGACAGATTATCTCCTGCAACGACCTGGACCACGTCCAGATCTTTCGCGAGGAACTCTTCGCCAACGAAACCGGCCTGCTCGCCGGGGGCTCCTCCTACTCCAACATCCTTGACGGCGGTGCAGCTCGCAGCGTTTTCACGGTCTCTTCGCCGCATCCGCAGACCCTGTTTGGACGAATGGGTGGGTTGCGTATCCTCCTGTTATTACTGCTTAATCCTTTTCGAGTCATCCGCATGTTCTTTGCTACGTTGGCAGAATTCTATGTCAACCGTCGGGATGAATGGTACCACCGTCGCAAAAAAGTCTGGCGCACCCAGGAAGGACTCTTCCCGATCATTCGCACCATCTGCAATGTCATCCTACGCGAGCTGCAGACGTTTGGAGTTCTTGCAGATATTTACGCCGGGGTGCCACGGATCTACACCACCTACAGCGGCTATGATGAAATCGCCCATCACTTTGGACCGACCAGCTGGCCAGCCCTGAAGAACCTGCGCTACATCGATCGGCGCATCGGCGAAATCATCCGTGCCGTCGACCACATTGCCGGCGCCGACTACCTGCTGGTGATTCTTTCCGACCACGGCCAAACTCCCGGCTACCCGTTCCAGAACCGCTTCGGCGCGACTCTGGGCGATGCCGTGAGTGGTTTTTTGCGCGAGAACCAAACGGCCAGCGTCTCTTCAGGCGCACAGGAATTCACCAGCCTCCACCTTGGCTTTTTACAAGACGAGCTAGAAGCGCGTGACCGCGGTTGGCGCAAGCGCGCCTATCGGCGCACCAAAAACTACCTACAACGAAAAATCCAAGACCTGGTGCCGGAGACCCTCAAGATCGACCCGGAAGGGGGGGTCGTCATCACCTACTCCAGTTCACTGGCCCATCTCTATATCACCGGCTCTCCTCACCGGTTAAATTGGCAAGAAATTGAGCAGGCCCAACCACTGCTGTTGCGTTTTCTGAAAAAGCACAGAGGCATCGGCTTCGTTCTAGCGAAAGGAAAAGAGGAAAACGAGATTTGCATCTTCCACCAGCGCGGGCACATACATCTCACGGAGAACCCACGATTTCATCAGGAAGAGTTAGAGTTCCTTCGCCCCTACGGTGCCCCTTACGACCTGTTAGCGCAACTCTACCGCTTCGGTCAAGGACCACGCTGCGGCGATCTAGTTTTGTTCGGGGCTTTGGATGAAGAGGGAATTGCCTGTTTTGACGATCAAGTTGGAGGACATGGCTCGGTCGGAGGGGAACAGTCTCGGCCCTTTATCATTCTGCCGCTGGGGCACCAGGTTCTCCAGCAGGAGAAGTTAAGCGGCTACGAATTCATCTACTGGGAGGTCTTCAAACCCCAGGTTGGAGAAACCGCGCCGAAGAAGAAAGGTGGCGACAAACTCAGCACCGCAGATGAATTCAACCGAAAACTCAGTGATTCAGAGTACATCCTTCACGACTGAAACCACATATTTGAGATAATTCCCCTCCGGAAAAGCCGCTGTAAAAGGAAAATCATCTGCCTGGCCAGCGACTTTGAGAATTTGCAGACTACATCCGGCGGCCAGGCTACCCTTGCGCAATTCCTTGAGATATTCAGCCTGCGACATCTTCTGCAGATTGGATGAGGTGATCAGCAAGCCACCGGGGGCAAGTAGCGCAAGGGCTTTGCTGACCAACTCTGCAGTGCCGCCACTGGTTGTAAAGCGGCTCTTCTTGGTCGTAGAAAAACTCGGTGGATCCATCAAGACCACATCGAAAGTGCGCCCGTTCTGAGCCAATCGCTCCAGTTCGACAAAACAATCACCCGTGACAAACTCGTGGTGCTTCGGCTCAATCCCGTTGAGTCGAAAATTCTCCTGGGCCCAATCGAGATAACGCCCGGAAACATCAACGCTGGTCACCTTGCTGGCACCGCCAGCGGCAGCCGCCACGGAAAAAGCTCCAGTGTATGCAAACAGATTTAGCACTGCAGAACCGGCCGACAAGGCACGAAAGTCCAGGCGATTCCGCCTCTGGTCGTGGAACAAGCCGGTGTTCAGATCATGCACCAGATCAACCCGATAAAGCAGCCCACTTTCCCGCACCGCCAAATCTGCTGGTGCCGCCTGGCCAACCAACAACCGACCCTGTGCTGGAGCCTGTTGCTTCCCGGCAGCCAGTCGGCGGGTTTCCTGGGGGCGGAACTTGACGTAAATCCCCTGCGGGTTACAGAGGTCTTGCAAAGCAACAGCCATCTGATCGAGATAGCCCTCCCAAGCCGCAGTAAAATACTGCACCATCAAGAAGTCGCCATAACGATCAACGGTCAAGCCTGGTAACTGATCACCTTCGCTATTGACCAGACGCAGCACCGTCGTGTCGCCCGCATCGATCCATTGTCGACTCTCCAGCGCCTGACGCATCTTCCCCGCCAGCCAATGTCGATCCAGTTCGATCCAGCCTGGCGAAAGTCGTCGGGCGACAATCCTTGCGCCGGGATCATAAAGTGCAGTGCCGAGCGACTTGCCACCCTCTTCCACTAGCTCGATCAAAGTGCCACAAGGCGCTTTCGGCCACTTTGCCGTGAAACGATCAGCAATCACCCAGGGATGACCCAGGTTGAGCATACGGGCGGTTTCTGCGCCGACGGTACAACGTAAACGTTTGGCTTCTTTCATTGTTTCAAACCTGCCTCGATGCTTTGTCGAAAAGATTAGTCAAAAAAAGTCTACGAATCGGACAAAAGCTATAAGCACATATCGCAAAGTCGCAAAGGTTTAAAGAAAGAGCGCAAAGACAACGGTTGTCCAAAACAAAAGATTCCCCCTTTGCGCCTTAACAAGCTTTTCTTCGCGTCTTTGCGTTATTTTTTTCCTTAGCTTTTAATGTCTCAGAGACAAGGTCCATTTTTTTGCCTTGGGTCTAACCCCCAGAAAGCAGGTATACACCGGGCAGAGACACAGCCCAAGTAAAAACATTCTGCTCTCATTTGGCTTGTGATAAAATGTACCATTCAGGAGGAAACAACCATGGAAGAGAAACTACCAACCAAGGGTGCTCAACATATAGAACAGCTCATGCAGCAGCTGCCGACCGACTCCGAGCGTTACCAGGTTCTGGTCTCGGCCAAGCAATTCAAAGCATCCTGGGTCGAACTTGGTGAATGGCTGGCTCGGGTCAGCAACAGTAGCCACTATTCGGAATGGGGCTTCACCTCGTTTGAGGACTACTGCACCAAAGAGGTTCGAATTCGCCGCCAGACCGCGGAGAAGCTACTACTCGCTTATCGCTTTCTCGAACGAAAAGAACCGGACCTGCTGCAACGACGCCAGGAACGACCACTCCCGGACTATCGCTCCATCGACCTATTACGCAAAGCCGAGGAAGGTGATCATTTCAGCATGGCGGAGTATGGTGAGTTGAGACAAGCGGTGGTCGAAGAGGAACGCAGCCATCCGACGGTCGCCAAACAGTTTCGTGACATTTCACACAGCCACCGACCAGAGCAGTTAACCGTTCACCGCTGCAAGAGTGCGCTCTCTGCCGCACGAAGACTGGCAACCAGTCTCCACGAGCTGCCGGAAGTGCCGCCGGAGCTCACTCAACCGGTGACGCAACTCATCGCTTTTCTGGAAAATCGTCTGGCAGAAGAACAGGCTGAGTAGCGACAGGCTCAAATAGATATTGGCAAAGCTCTGAAGATCAGCGCCAGCGCAATCGTACCGCCGACACAGAGCGTGATATACAGCATGAGAACGCGCGGCTTGAACATGGAAATGAACACAGCCATGACTGGCAGAGCCGTAACCGGACCACCAACCAGCATGGCGATGCCAGCACCTTTGGCCAACGCAATCGCCTGCCCAGGCTCAGGCATGTACAAGCCGAACAACAATGAAGAGGCAGTGACCTGCGGCAAATGTAGCGGGATAGCGGCCAGGGTCAGAGCAAAGATTGGGACAATCCCATCGCCTCCGAGCATCCCGATAATCCAATTCTCGGCATCAGGAATGGTCTTCAAAGCAACCACCTCGATCACTAAACCAATCAAAACAAACTTACTGATTTTCAAACTGCCTTCCCAGAATCGCGCCAAAAAGACCAGAAGTTTGTTGTGCGTACAGCGATTGACCCGGTGCGAAAGTTGCTGACCACACTCACAGCGCAATTCTTCAACCGGATAATCAGGGTCGTGGAAATCACCCTGAGGCAACGCCTTGCGAAAAACATCCTCTTCTGCAAAGCCTTTTCTTCGCAAAAAGTGGGTCGCGTAACCAGCGAAGAGACCAAGCAGAACGGCACAAACCAGCACAGTTAAAGCCCAGTTGGTTCCCAACATCCCGGAGAGCATGGTGAACGACGCAGGACTCATCAAAGGCGATGTCACCAGCAGGGCCATCGCTGGAGCCAGAGGCAGACCGGCAACCAGCAGGGAGATCACCAGCGGCAGAGTCGCGCAAGCGCAGAGGGGACTGGCCACGCCAAGCAATGTCGCCATCGGAATAGCCAGGATTCCATAGTGCGTTAAAGCCTTGCGTATCTTGACATGCCACTTGAGCGTACGAATAATGGCTTCGAAGAGGACACCAATCGCCAGATAGGGAAGGATATAGAGGAATTCCTCGCCAAGCGCCTTGGCGATATCAAGCATCATGTTTGGTAAGTCGTTCATCAATACATTTCCAGGGAAAGGTCAACTTTTTGTCTGACCGAGCTTGCCAGGACGATTTTCTGTCGGCCATTTGCTGCAATGACAAGCAGCAGGCAAAGCATCAAGACAGAGCTAAAGAGAGGATTAAGGCCGTCATCAAACTATTAAAAACGGCTCGCGCTACGATAACCTAGAGCAGGTACTAGCAAGAGCCGTTCCCAATCAACCGGTCTATTCAAAAAAACTAAACGACTCGGATGATAAATTCAGGGCAAGCCGCGGCACAATAGCCACAAAGCACGCAAGTCTCGTCGTCAACCTCGGCCTTACCGGCAACCAGACGCAAGCCATCCTCAGTGCAGACCTCGACACAAGAGCCGCAGCCGGTACAAAACGGTTTCATGATCTGCAAGTGACGACGACGCTGCTCCAAAGAATCCCAAGTCGCAGACGAGACAGCTTCACCTTGCATAAAAGCCAAGTTGGCATCGATCTCGGCTTCACTCAACATCCCCAGTGCCAGAGCATGCACCCCCGGCAAGTCACGGACATAACCTATGGCCTGTCGAGCAGAAGGGATCAAGTTGCCCCCAGCCAGGGCCTTCATGGCATAAACACCTTTTCCGGCCGCCGCAGCAGCAGCGATGGCCGCCGCCATTTCTTGCGCCGAGCCATCAAGCAAGCCACGACCGACCTGATTGATCAGGGGATGAATAACGGCAATCTCGGGGAATTCAACCGACTTGCGAACAGCAGAGATATAGTGCGTGGAGAGTCCAACGTGACCAATCAAGCCTTGAGCCTGCATCATCAGCAGTTCCGCAAAAACGTCGGCTCTATCGACAAAGGGGTCGGCAAGGCGGGCGGCATGAACATGCACAATATCGAGATGCTCACGTCCCAGCTCACGCAGGGCTTTTTCGACATGCTTGCGAGCCGTTGCCGCATCGGCTGCGTGCGTCTTGCTGGCAATGTAGACTTTTTCGGTGCAATCAGCGAGGCCAGCCCGAATAGTGGCGAAGGTGCCGTATAGTTCTGCCGTATCGATCAGATTAAGACCACGCTCAACCGCATAACGGATCAGTCGTCCGCCTTTATCGACACTCAGGTTTGACTGCAACGGCCCCAGTGGAAGAGTACCGAAAACCAGTGGATTAATAAGCAGATTTGTCTTGCCGAGCGGAATGTTATGCATATATTTTCTCCGAAAGATGCATTTTTATTAGCAGAAGTGTATTTTCCTGACAAGCTTTTTCCAAAACTGATGCTATAATCGCCCTGTTATCAAGGAGGATATATAATGTCGCGTGAATTCAAGAACAAAGTCAGGGAACAATTCGGTCGTGCGGCCGATGGATATATTCACGACAAGGGGTTTGCCACCGGCGATGACCTGGAAATCATGGTGCGCCTGCTGAAACCAATGCCAGACGACAACATGCTTGATGTCGCCTGTGGTGGCGGTCATACGGCCTTGCGCTTCTCACCACTGGTGCGAAGTGTGGTCGCTTCAGATTTAACCATGGTCATGCTGAAAAAAGCTCAGGAGCACGTCAGCGAAGAAGGCGGCGTCGACAATGTCACTTTCCGCGAAGCTGATGCTGAGGACTTACCCTTCCCGGCGGGAGCTTTCACTCTCCTGACCTGCCGCGTCGCGCCCCACCACTTCCCCGATGTCCCTCGCGCTTTAAGCGAATTTCATCGCGTCTTGCGTCGTGGTGGTCGTATGTCCATTGTCGACACACTCTTGCCGGAAGATCCAGAAATTGCGGAATGGTATCAAACCATGGAGCAGATGCGCGACCCGACCCATATCCAGGCATACACTGAGGCCACCTGGAGCGAAATGGTTCAAGAAGCTGGCTTCATCCTGCACGAAACGGCGATCACCTCGAAAACCCACGATTTCCCAACTTGGGCCAAACGTGCTGGTTTGAATCGAGACAGTGTTGCACAACTGAACAAGTTTTTTGTTGATGCTCCAGACAAGGTGCAGGACTTCTTCCAGATAGAAACCTTTGCTGGCGAGGTGGAGGCCTACACCGACCGCAAGCTGCTAATTTACGCCAGTCGGCCACCGAAGAAATAATCTCCGAGCGCCCAAAACGCCCGGAGGGGGAACAGTCCCGCAAAAGTTGTCCTTTATATCGTCCACCCACTTGGACTGAGCCCCACTCAAATATTTGTTCGCATCATGTGACTATTTCGATTTAAATTTTTGCAGGTTTTACTATAACGTTTTTCAACACATAAAATGCGATCTTGCTGTTGCAGACTTGAAACCAGCTGTTAAAATTAGCAAATTAGACAATCCTTTTTGTTTGAGGGGTTTATCTTTTTTCTATTTTTAGGGAGGCATGTGATGAAACTACTGCGGGTTGGTCTTGTCGTAGCACTAATTGCGGCAACGTGGTTAGCAGGAACGGTTCAAGCGGGGCAACGTGAAGAGGCGTTCAGCCTGTCACCATTGGTTGGCTACCACATTTTCGAAGGTGGGCAAAACACCGATGACGACTTTGTCGGTGGACTCGCTCTGGGTTACAATGTCAGCAAACGCTGGGCGGTAGAACTCGATTTCCGCCAAACTTGGACTGACACCACGGTCGATGGTCTGAGCAAACAGGAAGACGTTGATATCTGGACGATCGGACTGAATGCACTTTACCACTTCAACCCAGACGGCAAACTGGTTCCTTACGTCACCGCTGGCTTCGGCGGCATGGTTTTCGATGTTGACGGTTTCGATGACGACGAAGACTACATGATGAACTGGGGAGTCGGGACCAAATTCTTCATCAACGACACGACGGCATTGCGCCTGGATCTACGTCACATCATAGACTTCCATTCAGACCGCGAGTGGGATCGTACTGGTAGCACTTCTGACAAAGTCGACAATAACTTCATGGCCATGGCTGGCCTTTACTGGCAATTCGGCGGCGTAACCCCTCCGCCACCCAAGCCGCTGGACAGTGACGGAGACGGCATCCCTGACATCCGCGACAAGTGCCCCGACACACCTTTCGGCGTCTTGGTGGATGCGGTTGGTTGCCCACCCGTTGAAAAAAAACAACCGCCGCCACCCAAAAAGTTTGTTGACGGCGACGATGATCTCGATGGCGTGCTCAACAGCCGTGATAAGTGCCCGAATACCCCGCAAGGCGTAATTGTTGATGCGGATGGCTGCCCGATCAAGTTCTCTATCCAGATTGAGTTTGACTTCGATAAAGCTCAAATCAGACCGCAATATCATGAGAAACTGCGTGAAGCTGCAGCGTTCATTCGCAAGTACCCGGAGACAAAATTCTTGCTTGCCGGACACACTGAC
>JAQYVY010000089.1 GCA_030145195.1 Desulfuromonadales bacterium
AAAGTGCTCAAAAATGCGCTCCACGGTTTCCATCTGAAACCGGGTCGCATCAAAGATTGTCAATATCTGTTCCTCTCGTGCCGTCAAACCCTGATCAAACTCACGATTTGCCTTGACCTGTTCGTCGAAACCACGAGCAATCTGGTCAGCAGCAGATTTCATTTCACCAACCCCGACCTGAATACAATCAATGGCCACACTCTGCTGCTCCATCGTCTCGACAATAGCCCGCACCGAACGCAGACTGGTGCCCGCCTGCTCGATAAGGCTGCGCGCCCTCACTCCCTGCTCCGCGGAATCCCGCGACAATTCATACGACACAGTCGCCGCCTCGCTCGAACTGCCGACTATCTTACGCAGAGCCTCTTCTGTTGAACGCGACAGATCTTTACCCCGGCCAATGAAGTGTCCAGTCGATTCGACTGAGGCATTGACCTGCTCCGTGTCCTGTCGGATCGTTTTGACAATCATTTCTATTTCATCCGCGCTGACCGTTGTCCGGTCGGCAAGGTCCCGGATCTCTTCCGCAACAACCGAGAAACCACGACCCTCGTCACCAGCCTTGGCAGCAATAATCGCCGCGTTGAACGCTAACAGTTCCGTATCTGAAACCAGATCCTTAATGACTTCGATAATCTTAGAGACCTCAGCTGTTTGGCGGTTCAAACGCTGCATGGCGGTGATGGCCTTCCCACTTTCTTCGTCAATGCGCCCCATCTCAAGAGTGAAGGAGCTGACAATTTTCACCCCCTGTTCGGCATCCTCCTTGACAGTCGCTGAGTTCTCAGCATTGTCGGCGATACCCGCTCGCAGCTTATCCAGAGCTTCACCGATACTATCCAGGTCATGAGCTGTACCTTCCGTAATATGCGTCACCTGCTCTGCCTGAGCGGCGGCACTTTGGATTGAGTTGACCATCTCATCAACATTGTGCGTGGTTTCTAGAAACTTCTGGGTCGAATGCTCCAGTGCGCCAGCCATCTCTTCAAGCGAGGCCGAAAGTTCCCTTGAAAGCGCGGCTTCATCCTGCGAACGGCTGTTCAGGGCTTCAATTTGGGCCATGACCCCTTGTTGCTTTCGATACATGCCGTCGACATCGCTACGAGCATCTTTTGCCGCCTGCAAACCATCCTCGGAACGTGCGGAGAGATAGCGGCTGGCATCTGATAACGTCTGGTAATGCGGGATAAAATCGTCAATAGTGCGTTGGAGGTGTTTCAACAGGTTACGAACCTCCAGAGTGGAATTATTCACCGCATCATAAAGGCCCTCAATGGTTTGCGTCGGAGAACGATCAGCCTTCTCACCGAGTAATTCTTGCAGGACTCGCAGCTGCTGACCCAGTTGCCGCTTCAAAGTCTGCCGGACAAACCAAAACGAAGCCGCCCCGAGACAGACTCCGGCAACGATACAAGCGGCAAAAAAGGCCGGATTCAGGGCTGACGGACCAAGCATCAGGGCCGCAAAAAAAGGGAAGATCACCCCGACAAGTAGCCCGACTCCGTGGTTAAACAGAAACAGCCTGCGAAGATTAGTAGAGCTGCCACGCGCAGCACCCTGCATGTCGACCTCCATAGCTAAAAAGAAACCTCAATCTCGAGGTCTCGATTAAATTTCGATACTTACGATTATCACAAGCAAGCAAAAACCGGCAAGGCAATTTCACAGGGGCTGGTTGCTCTTAATCGGTTGTGATACGATCTGCAGACCGTGACAGCTTATATTGACACCCATATTCATCTTGACCTTCTGACCTCTCCCGGGCTCATGCTTTCTGAGTCTTGCAAGGCGGGAGTGGTCGCCTGGGTCGTGCCTGGGGTCTCACCTGACCGCTGGGCGGATTTGATGGCAACCACCGAGTTGCATGCAGGGGTTTATGCCGCCCCCGGGATTCACCCCCAGGCATCTGCCAGCTATCAGAAATCGCAACTGGACGCGTTGCGGCTTCTCCTGCAACACCCCCGGTCTATTGCGCTGGGCGAGGTCGGGCTTGATCGTCAGATCAAAAACTCCTGGCAACTGCAGGAAGAGCTTTTTATCCAGATGATTCAGGTCGCACGAGAAATGGAAAAGCCCTTACTGATCCACGCGCGCCAAAGTACGGAGCGGCTGCTGGAACTCTTGCAGCGGGAAGGGGCCGGAAAGGTTCGCGGCATCTTTCATGCCTTTTCCGGCAGCCTTGAGACAGCCCGAAAAATTATTGATCTGGGCTTCGTTCTTGGCATCGGAGGAGTCGTAACCTTCCCAACCGCCAGGAGGCTCCCTGAAGTCGTTCGCGGGATTCCTGCTGAGGCTCTGGTCCTTGAAACCGACGCACCCTTCCAGACGCCGGAACCGTATCGGCAGCAACCAAACCGGCCAGAACATCTTGGCCTGATTGCCGAACGGGTTGCCGCCTTACGCGGCTGGAGCCTCGAAGAAACTGCGCACAAAACAACCGCCAATGCCTGCCGCATCCTTGGCCTGTCACTCGCCGCGGAGGTTGCAAAGATTGTTTGATATTCCTCCAGAGCGGTCTGGAACCAAGCGAATTGAAGGAACACGTTATGAGTAATCCTGATCGTTTTGATCGGCTCAACCGCCTGGTTGGCGAACTCGGCATGGCACAGCTCAAGCAGGCTTCCGTTGCCGTCTTCGGCTTAGGTGGTGTCGGCAGTTTTGCAGCGGAAGCCTTGGTGCGTGGCGGCATTGGGCGCTTAACCCTAATCGACTTTGATCAGATTGACATCACCAACTGCAACCGACAGATCCATGCCCAGGAAGGGACCATCGGCCAGCCGAAGGCCCTGGCTATGGCGGAGCGTTGCCGGTTGATTAATCCTGAGGTTCAGGTTGAGCCGTTACAGGCCTTCTACAGTCAGGAGAATTCTGAGGAGCTATTGCATCGCGGATACGATTACGTTCTCGACTGCATTGACCACATCACAGCCAAACTCCACCTAATTGAAAGCTGCGTAGCGAAGAATTTACCCCTCATCTGTTCCATGGGGGCTGCTAACAAAATTGACCCGACGTGCATCCTCGTTGCTGACCTCGCTGACACCAACAAGTGTCGCTTAGCGCGAATTCTGCGTCGGGAGCTGCGTCGCCGCGGCATTCATGGCGGCGTTAAAACCGTTTACTCGACGGAAGGATTCCGCCCTTTGGCCGAGGGCCGGCATGACTCTTCCAGGGAAAATGTCGAACATTACCAGGCCCAACGCGCACCGCTCGGCAGCTCATCGGTGATCCCGCCCCTCTTTGGATTGACCATGGCCGGCGAGGTTATTCGGGAACTGTTAGGGGCAAAGGTCGCGTAGTGGATCCCTACTTCTGGCAAATTCCGGCCCTGATTCTGGCTGGAACCGTGGCGGGCTTCCTTAATGTCCTGGCTGGCGGCGGTTCATTGCTGACCTTGCCGTTGTTAATTTTTTTCGGCCTACCTGCGGCGACCGCCAACGGGACTAACCGTATTGCCATTTTATGTCAGAATGTTTTTGCCATCACCGGCTTCAAGCGACAGGGGGTTTTCCCCCTCCGGCTCGCGCTACTTTGCACCCCGCCAGCCCTGATTGGTAGCTATATCGGGGCGAACCTAGCGATCAATGTCGATGAAATGCTCTTCCGTCGGTTACTCGCTTTAGTCATGGTCCTGGTTTTGATCTTCATGATCACCGACCCGATGAAACATTTGCGAAGCACGGAAAGACCGATGACACCGTTACGACTCGTGGTGCTGATGGTCAGTTTTCTGGGCATCGGCATATACGGAGGGTTTGTTCAGGCGGGCGTTGGTTTCCTGATAATTACCGGGCTGCTAATGCACGGCCTGGACCTGGTCCGAATCAACGCCGTCAAGGTTCTGGTTATCTTTGCCTTCACCATCATTGCTCTGGCAGTCTTTGTCGTTCACGGCCAGGTTGATTATGTCCTCGGACTGGCCCTCGCCGTTGGCAACTCTCTGGGTGGCTGGTTTGCCTCGCAGGTTGCGGTCGAAAAAGGTCACGATTGGATCAAACGATTAGTCACCCTGACCGTGTTAATCTTTGCTCTGCGCCTGCTCTGGCCCTGAGCCCATGCAATAACAGGTTTTGCCTTTTGAGGGAATCCTGATAGTATCACTTCTGTTGTTTGGTAAAAGAGGCTGTTTGTTTTCATCTCAGGCGTGGACGCATGAGTGCCAGCATGTTGAGGCCTCACACTGTGACCAGGTCATTACTCATGAACTCAGATCATAACGAATGACTCTTATGCAATGGATTTTCCCATGACTGACAAACCCTTGAACGACCCCCACCCCTCAAAGCTGACCGTTACGACTTCGCCCCCATCGCCTACAGACGGAGATCATGATGTCATCGCTGGTCTTTTGGTGCAGCAGGGAATTATTACCGACGGCCAACTGATCTATGCCAAGCGGGTACAGAACAAGCTGGTCTCCGTCCGGTCACTGATTGAAGTGCTCAAAGAATTGCGGCTCCTGACCAATCAGCAACTGAACCATGTTCTCAAGAAACAACGCGTCAACATCCGTCTCGGTGACTTGCTGGTCGAACTCGGGCAAATCCGCAAGGAGGAACTCACTGCAGCACTGGCGATTCAGGCTGAGAACCGTCACCAAAAGCTAGGCGACATTCTGGTT
>JAQYVY010000090.1 GCA_030145195.1 Desulfuromonadales bacterium
GTTGGAAACTCCCGAAGGCATGACCAGCTGGGACTTCTTCGACAAGCTCCTCAACGAGTGCCACGTGGTCGGCACCCCCGGCAGCGGCTTCGGCCACTCTGGTGAGGGCTACTTCCGGCTCTCCGCTTTTGGCGACTGTGCCAACGTCACCACCGCGGTGCAGCGGATCAAGGAAAAATGGGGCAAATAACAGCCTCATTCAGGAGACAAAAAGGGCGGCCAATGAGGTCGCCCTTTTTAATGGCATGACAGAAAAGACCTTCGGATAAACAGCTTTTATTCATCCATTGCAAGACGAACCTCTTCGCGCAAAACTGCACAAATGTATCCCGTCTCATAAGCCTTCTCTCATCGCTGTTTCGCGTGGGGCTACGACCCAAATAGAGCCCACTGTCAATACTCCGGCCAGCTTCGCTGCTATCTAAGTCGATTTCGCTTCCCAAGCACCAGCCATTCAACAACCCGAGATGATTCAACATTTTAATCCTTGGCTTTTTCTGAATCTTTCTTGGCAGACTTATTGCCTTTAGATAGGCCCATCCAGTCGAAAACATGTCGCAGGCTGCCTCGATCAGGAACATCCTCGGGACTGAAGTTGATTCGACCTGGATCTTATAAGTGTCTTCCCTCGGCCACCTGATCGCCTTTCCAAAGGAACAATAATATGAATTTACTCAAAACATTAATTCTCCTGACATCGTTATTCATCGCCGCCTGTGGTGGCTCCGGGGGCGGTGGGGACTCTTCACCAGATGGTGCAGAAACAGTTGGGGCCACAGGCATCACCGGTATCGCCGTCGACCCATACATCGTCAATGCACAATTTGAAGAACTCTCGTCAGACATGGAGATTCTGCAACGCAGTTCCACCGCTTCGGATAGTCAAGGTCGATTCTCTTTTGCCAAACCACTTGCCGAGGAATCTCTGATCCGCCTGAAGATTTCCTCCAAAGGTATGCACGGCAACGCTCCCTACCAGGGCATGCTTAAGCGAGCTATTTCGGATGACGACAGTGATCCAATCGTCATCTCCCCTCTGACGACCCTGCTCGCCAACGGCATGTCCTCTGCTGAAGTGGTCCAACTGATGACAGCCGCAGGTTTATCGGGCTTGACGAAAGACGACCTGCTGCGAGACCCGATGGCAGATCTGGTGGATCGATCCACCGGGATAAACGACCAGATGCTGACGGCCCTGCAGGCCAATATGGCTGCCAACACCTACATGGAAGCAACGGGGAACTTCGACTTCAGCGGTCAGAGTGGTTCTCTCTCTGCTTCCGAACTGGATATGGCCGATGTTGTGAACATGGTCCAAAGCACCCTTAATGCCGCGCAACATCAAGCACTGACCAAAACCATCGCCAGCGACTTCACCATGGGCGACCTGGGCAATGCGACTGTCAGCGTTCTTGGCACAGTCGTCAGTCAGATCCGCGAGGAGCTTAACAATGGAGGGCAGAATCTTTCGGCGGAGTGGCTCCAACAACAAACAGAGTCAGCCCTCGCCTCGCTTGAGCAGACCGCTCTAGTCATTTACGAAGGCCGCCAGGGTGATGGTTCCGGTGGCCCCGATCCCGTTCCCACCCCAGCGACCCCTGGCGATGCGCTCTATGCTGCTGAGTGCCAGGGCTGCCATGGCGACCTGATCCATTCTGACATCAACAATCGTTCGGCCGCTGGGATCCAGGCTGCGATCAATGGCAACGCGGGTGGTATGAGCAAACTGTCCCTGACTACGTCTGAAGTTCAAGCCGTTGCCGAGGTCTTGGGCGGTCAAACCACGCCACCGGTTGAGCCGCCACCAAACCGCACAGGTCCGGTCGTCTACGACCAAGAGTGCGCAGGTTGTCACGCCTTGGGCAGTCATGACCAGAGCGGCAACGTTGATCTGGCGGGAAAGGGGACCAACCTCATCACCAAGATCGAAGCAGGGCACATGAACAAGAACCTTTTAACGGCGGAGTTGAGTGCCCTGGCTGATTTTGCTGACACCTTTGCCAGCCCTTTACCCCCGACAGTAGCGCGCAACGGGGAGACCACTTATAACGATAATTGCGGCACTTGCCACAAGCTCACCGGTTACGATGAGGCTGGCAGCATCGACCTGGCAGGCCTGGGCAGCAACGCGGTCACCAAGATCGCCGGAGGGCATGGTGGAACTGTGTCGACCCAGGAACTGACCACTCTGGCCGATTGGCTGGACACTTGGATGCCGACCCCGCCGCCGGCAGTCGACCGCAACGGCGAGACGGTTTATAACGACAACTGTGCGGCTTGCCACAAGCTCAACGGTTATGACGAAGTCGGCAACATCGATCTCGCCAGCCAGGGCAATGCCGCCATCACAAAGGCCAACACCGGCCACGGCGGCAACATGACTGCCGGGGAGCAAACGGCTCTGGCCGACTGGATCGATAGTTGGGCTCCAGTGCCCCCACCGATCGTCGACCGTAACGGTGAGAAAGTCTATAACGACAACTGCGCCGGTTGCCACAAGCTCAACGGTTATGACCCGGTGGGTAACATCGACCTGGCCGGTGCTGGCGATGCGGCCTTTGCCAAAACCGGAACTGGCCACGGCGGCAGCATGAGCAGTGGTGAGCAGAACAACCTCTCCAACTGGCTTGACGGCTGGACTCCGGCTCCACCACCAGTGGTCACCCGTACGGGTCAAGAGGTCTATGATGAAGAGTGTGCCGGTTGCCACCAAGTTAACAGCTATGACTCCAGCGGCTCAGCACCTGACATCGCTGCCGCGGGCAGCGCAGCGACCAGCAAGCTCAACGCTGGTCACAAAGGTATCAGCCTGTCTGTCGAAGAAGTTGGCAATCTGGCGGCATGGCTCAACACCTTCGAAGCAAACGATCCCTATGCGGGAGCCTGCAACTCATGCCACGGTCAACCGCCGTCCGGGAATACTTTCCCGAATGCGGTTGGAGCCCATGCCGTACACGAGTCCCTGCCGGATGCCGCCGGGACCTGCGCCGTTTGCCACAACGGAGCCGCACATAACGACTGGATCGACCTCGGCTTTACCGCAACCTGGAATGCCAAAAGCGGCTTAGCGACAGACAACATGGATGGTACTTGCGCCAATATCAGTTGCCATGGGGGTGTCTCTACCCCCAACTGGCAGACCGGATCCATCAATGTGGACACGCAATGCAAATCGTGCCACAAATCTGGCACCGGCGAGTACAACGGCTACTCCTCCGGCGAGCATAGAAGACACGTCAGCTCCGAGGGACTCAGTTGTACCGCTTGCCATGATACCGGTAAACTTCGCAACGGCCATTTTGGCAATCTGGCCACCCGAACCTTCGAACAGTCTTCGGCGAACACCATCAAGAGCAGTCTGAGCTATTCCGCTGGCAGGTGTTCAAGCCCGGGCTGTCATAGTGGTGAAAACTGGTAGAGCACTTCCCGTAGCACAACTGAAAAAGGCCAGGTCATTTTTTGACCTGGCCTTTCAGGTTGCGGACACAACAAAAAAAACCTTGTATTTAAAAGCTCTTCAACGATGACCCTTCTCTGCGATAAATCGACCGCTTCGTATTAATAAATTGCTTGATCAGTTTTTGTTTTGTTTAATGTATACTCCCGTTAACATCGAGGAGCGATCCATGTTTGCTGTCATCTTTGAAGTCATACCAACCGCCGCAGGCAAAGCGGATTACCTCAAAATCGCCGCAGAGTTGCGCATTTTCCTCGAAAACCAACAGGGCTTTCTCTCGATTGAGCGATTTCAGAGCCTTACGGAAGACGGCAAGATTCTCAGTC
The DNA here is from genome assembly GCA_030145195.1 of Desulfuromonadales bacterium. GTDB lineage: Bacteria > Desulfobacterota > Desulfuromonadia > Desulfuromonadales > BM103 > JAQYVY01. Next base: position 3,784 of record JAQYVY010000090.1, read on the forward strand.
TTTCTTTCTGGCAAGATGAATCAGCCATAGAAAAATGGCGCAATCGGCTGGAACATCGCGCTGCGCAAAAGCAAGGCAACGAAGCGCTATTCCACTCCTATCGAATCCGGGTGGCTGAAGTCGTTAGAGATTATACCGGAACCAACCGAGACGAGGCTCCCTCTGACTCGAATCAGCTGCTTAACCCAAGGAAGTCAGCATGCTAACCAGGCTTTCTTGGGCTGGCATCGGCATGGTCCTCTGCATCACCGCCATGCCGGTCGCCATCGCAGTGACAATCTTCATGATCCCACTTTGGTCGTGGCTTGAAAATACTTTCGCTATCGAATCAATCGGCCACTCAGGCCCAGCGGAGTGGTGTTACATACTGACGTATTTGCTTGTCTTGATCGTGGCGACATTCACCTGGTGGGCCATCAAACGGCAACGCAAACAGCAGGGATAATCTCCTTTTTCGGTTGGTTATCATGGTTTTACCGCAGATATTGGTTTTACTTCTGGTAGAATCTTAACTTTGATTTGTTCATTGACTGGGATCATACTGACAGCGGCATGAGCACTGGGGTTAAGATGGAGAGTCCCTCCCCCTTTTTCGACGGAACACTTAATTTTAGGATCGACCATGCATGAACTGACCGCGTTGCAAGACATCCTCGTCCTTCTGGGTCTGGCGCTGATTAACGCCTACCTCTTCAGCCTGCTGCGTCAATCACCGATTGTTGGCTATCTGATCACAGGGCTGTTGGTGGGACCGTATGGTTTCCATCTGATCCAGGGGATTGACCAAGTCGAGATGGTCGCCGAGGGC
>JAQYVY010000091.1 GCA_030145195.1 Desulfuromonadales bacterium
CTTCCCTGAGGCCAAAAGGGATACAGGCTGTTATCTGATGGATTATTACAACTGTTACCGGCCACATCAGCGAAATGGTGGGATAGCACCAACTGTGGCAGAAGAAAAACTTAACTTACTGTCCGGAAATAGTTGACCACTACAGGTGGTGATTTTGTAGGAGCGACCTCCTGGTCGCGAAGGTTTTAATGTTTGTTGGTGGTATTTGTTCGCGGTGCGGAGACCGCTCCTACAGGGAAGACGCCGGTTTTTGTAGGAGCGGTCTCCTGACCGCGAAGATTCTAAAGATAAAATGACGGAGGTTTTATGTTGATTCGACAACTGCTGCTCATTGGCACCATTCTTCTGGCCTTAACCGGCCTTGCCTTCGCATCCGAATTCTGCGGCCTGGCCGGAGACATCTCCAAAAAAGCTATCACCACCTTCAAAAATGATCAGGCGGCAGGCCTCAAGCTCTTCATCAAGGCCAACAACCTCTGCTCGGATGCTGCCGACAACGCCTTTAATCTCGGTGTTGCCTACTACCGCTACGGCCATCTGGACAAGGCGCAGCAGGCTTTGGCAGCAGCAGTGCAGAAAGACAGCCGCAACGCCGGGGCGCTCAATAATCTGGCGCAAGTGATCCTGGAACAACAGGGCAATAGCGCTGATGCGCTACGCTATGCTGAAAAGGCCGTCAAAATTGATAGTTCTGCTGCCATTCAAGAGACTCTGGCTCGTGCCCGCTTTGCCACCGGTCAACAGGTGCAGGCTCTTGAGGGCTTGCATGCCGCGTTGGCTAAGTCCTCCGAGAAGCGCTTGCAGTCCAGTTACGATGGTCTGCTTGATAGCTACCTCGCAGCTCAAGTGGAGAAGGTTAAGGCCGGGCAGCAGGGCACCGCCTTGGCCAACCTGGCTAAACTTGATTTCGAGCCGAAAGCAGCCCGTACTCGCATCCAGTTGCTGGTTGTGGCCGGTGAGGGTGAGAAAGCCCTGGCCGAGGTGAGCCGCGCCCAGCAACAAAACCCCTCCGATCGTGAGTTGCGCGAGCTCGGTGATGAAGTCGCCGGGCAGGTCGCTGCTGGTCTCTACGCTGATTTTCAGGCCGGAAAGACGGCCGATTCGGCCAAGCGCGCCAGGACGTTGGCTGAACAGTATCCTCAAGTTGCGGTGCTCAAAGAAGCGTCCGACAAGCTATTCGATGCGCTAATCTCCGATGTGAGCACCATCGAAGTGCCCGACGCGGTGGTTCGTTCCGCTCGCAAATCTTCTGGTAGCGGCCGCACCGATCAGCTGCTGGCCGGGCTTTCTGGGAACCTGTCGTCTGCGGATACGGATGTTGATCTGAACGTCGATGTCGACCAGAATATCCCCCAGGGCAAGAAAGCTGGCCCATACGATATCGCAGTGGTGATCGGTAACCGCAGTTACAGCAATGTACAGAACGTTGACTACGCCGAGCGCGATGCGCGCATCATGCGCCAGTACCTGACCCGCACCATGGGCTATGATAATGATCTGATTATCTACGAAGAAAATGCCGGCTATGCCAAGTTCAACGAAATCTTCGGCAACGACCGCAGCCACCGCGGCCGGCTGTTCAATTACATCAAGGAAGGCCAATCACGGGTGTTTGTGTACTACGTCGGTCATGGCGCTCCCGATCTCGACACCGGCGAGGCCTACTTTGTGCCGGTGGACGCCAACCCACAATATCTCAAGACCAGCGGCTATCGGCTCAAAACCTTTTACGACAACTTGGCCAAGCTGCCGGTCAAAGAGTTGACCGTTGTCCTCGACGCCTGCTTTTCCGGGTTCCCGGAAGGTGGCGATCTGTTCAAGGGGATCAGCCCGGCCATGGTCAAGGTTGATCGCAGCCTGACTGGTCCCGATAATGCTTTGGTTTTCACCAGCGGCCAAGCTGATCAGGTCTCAACCTGGTACCCGGCCAAGCGTCATAGTCTCTTCACCTACTATTTCCTCAAAGGCTTGCAGGGTGAGTCAGATGCTGACAACAACAAGCAGATCACCGTGGCTGAGATGTCGGCTTACCTTGAAGACAAGGTCCCCTGGATGGCGCGTAAGCTCAAAGGCACCACCCAACAGCCGCAGGTGATGGGCCAGCGTGATAAGGTGTTGGCGGTGTTGCGTTGATCTGTTCGCGGTGCGGAGACCGCTCCCACAGGGGGCGCTGGTAGTGGTAAATCTTCGCGGTACGGAGACCGCTCCCACAGGGAGCGATGGTAATGGTAAACCTTCGCGGTACGGAGACCGCTCCCACAGGGGTGATGGTGGTGATTTTGTAGGAGCGGTGTCCCCACCGCGAAGGTTTATCGGTTTTTGGTGGTATTCGTTCGCGGTACGGAGACCGCTCCTACAGGGAGTGAAGGTGGTGATTTTGTAGGAGCGGTGTCCCCACCGCGAAGGTTTTTACACTGGGTGTGAAATCGAAGTAGTGTTTTTCGTGCTAATCCAAGCCTCCTTAGTCGGAGGCTTTTTATTTGAGATTTCCTGCAGTAGAGTCGACAGGGTTAGAGGTGCCTTTGATTAATTCTTTGAGCAAAATATCTGTGATGGTAGAGTGCATTGATTTTGTATTAAAATTTAAACGTTGAGGTGATATTCCATGTGTTTGAACCGTTTGTTGTTGTCCCTAATGTTGTTTTTGACATTTGCCTGCCCAGTTTTTAGTTCCGATGACGAGCCAGTTCTTATTATTGACAACGGCGGGCACATAGGTGGCGTCCTGAAATCAGAATTCACCTCTGATGGCAGTCAACTTGTGACGACCTCATTTGACAAAACAATTCGCGTCTGGGACGTCGCAACCGGAAACTCAGTAAGAACGATCCGAACTCAACTCGGTGCGGATGGGAAAGGCAGTTCGCTTTCTGCGCTTTCAAATGATAGTAAATGGCTTGCTGTCGCTGCCCATCCTAGTGAATGGGGTGTTCGCCTCATTGATTTCGCGTCAGGTGAAATTGTCCGGTCCCTGCCCCTGAATCAGGAAAACCCAGCTAGCCTCGAATTCTCTAAAGATGGAAGCCGTTTGATGGCCTTTTCGCTCAAAATGATTTGTGTCTGGGATGTCGAGAGTGGTCATGTCATTCAGACGATCAAACCTGATATTAAATATGCACTGTTCTCAGAAATGTCTCCCGATGGAAAAAGGATAGCCGTTATTGGCTCCACTGCAAAAGGTGGACAGATACTGCAATTATGGGACATTGATTCGGGCAGTATGATCATAGAGACCGATAACGTCAGTATGACAGCTGCTTTTACTCCCGATAGTAAATATCTTGTCGCTGGGGCATTTTCTGCATCAGGCACTTTAGCCAATCTTTTTGACGCACAAACCGGTCAAGAGATAAAGACTCTTACAACCTTTTCGGCGGGCATTACCGGTAGGATGGTTAGAGATATAGCAATCTTTCCAGATGCCCTGAGGTATGTTGCACTAACGCAAGATGCTCAGAAAGAAACTTCTTCTGTACATGTTGTTGATTTCGTTTCAGGAGATATTTTGTCGACCAGGGAGATCGAATATATCCATGAGGGTCGTCAACTTTCAGTTTCTCCTGACAATCACACTGTTGCAATGTCAAGTCTCTCCAGAACAGAAGTTTCCCTCTTCGACCTTCGTACAAACAACATGACAAAAACTATGTCCGGGAGTGGCCAATCGATCAAATCCGTTGGTTTCGCCAAAGATGGTCATGCCATTGCGTGGGGATGGGATGGAGAATTGTCCAGCGAAATTTCTTTTGCTGATCTATCTGCGGGCGTGAAAAAAGTTACTGCAGAAGACTCTTATTTCAGGGAGACTGACAAGGCGGGGAAAGCCTCGATCGTGGCAGAAAAGGATAAGCTGATCGCCAAGGAGGTAGAGTCTCTCGTTTTCAAAGGCAACAAAACCAGAATTGACTACCATCAGTACACGAAGACTGCCCGCTCCCTAACTCATGATGGCCGTTTGTTTATGTCATGCCACCCCTTTGCCTTGGATATCTCATTGTATGAAACGGCGCAGGTAAAGGATTCGCTTAACTATCCAATAAAGAGAATGTCTGGTCATGCCGCCAAAATCACCAGTATGGCAGTTTCCCCTGACAATCAACTGCTTGTTTCCGGGTCACTGGATCAAACTGTTCGCTTATGGAACCTCTCCGAGGGGAAACTTTTACTGTCTATCTTCTCCTCCCCGGATGGTGAATGGGTGGCCTGGACGCCGGAAGGTTATTTCGCCTGCTCGGAAAATGGCGCTAGCCTGTTCGGTTGGCATGTCAATCAGGGCGTTGAAAAAACGGCTTTGTTCTATCCTGCTTCTCAACTCTACGACACCTATTATCGCCCTGATCTGGTTCAGGCCAAGATTCAGGGGTCTTTCTCCGAGATGCTTGCGCAAGCGCCCGTTAAAAAAGATATTGGCGAGATTCTCGCAAGTGGGGCAGCGCCGCAGATCAACTTTATAACCCCCACAACAGGCAAACTTGCTCAACGCGATATCGAAGC
>JAQYVY010000003.1 GCA_030145195.1 Desulfuromonadales bacterium
ACCGAAGCGCCTAACGAGTAGGTTGCCTTGGCGACATCGATGGTAACGTTATTATCAATATGACTACTTGCACTGGCAGCCGTATGACAATCGGTACAAGCCGCGCCGGTGTAGCTGTTGTCCATGTGCTCGTTATGAGCGTTGCTAAACGTTGTCGTTGAATTATCGTGACAGGTCACGCAATCAGCAACCGGCGTACCCCAGGTGTAAGCGGCCGGGGTGCCTGTTGTCAGGCTGGTGCCGTCGTTGTGACAGTCGTTGGTGCCGCAACCGTTAAGAGCGATCGCAGTTGCTGAAGCGATTACTGTCGGGGTGCTGTTCTGCGATACCGTGATCTGCTTGGTGGTGTCCATGTGAGCAGCATCAACAACCGCCGGGTGACAGCTATCGCAATCGACCGTAACACCGAAGAGTGTTGCTGAATTGAGATGCTCTACATGGCTACCAGAAGCCATCTTCGTCCCGGACTGATCATCACCGTGACACATGACACAACCGATATTCGGTGTACCCCACGCGTTGGAGACGTTCGTCGCGCCAGCACTTGGATTGTGACAGGCTACGTTGTTACAGGTATCTGCAACATCGTCGAAACCGAGACCGTTGATGGTGGCGTTATTCGCAGTCGGGTTGGATCTTTCTACTAAAGTCCCGGCCTCAATGTGACCCAGAGGATCGGCAACATCGCCACTGTTATCTGCATGACAATCGTCACAACTGGTAATAGCGGCAGCATCAAAGTGAGCATTGTGAGAACCACCAATCTGGATCGGTGCCACGTTGCTGGCGCTGAGAGGAGAACCGGAGGTGTAGTAGTGACAATCGTCACAAGCCAGAGCTGTCGCATTCCAGGCTGCAGACTGATCAGCCCCCGCAACGTTGTTATGACAGCCGGAGGTCAGGCAAGTTCCGGTGACTTCATTACGCGTCGCGGTGGAATAGGTAACGCCGACAAGGTTAACGTTGGTGTCGCTGTGAGTTCCGGTGTAAACCGTGTAACCGCTGCCGCTGTTATTGCCGTGACAGGGGTAACAAGTGGTTTCATCAGAAAGACTGGCACCATGATTATCGTGTGCGCCACTCGAAGAACTGACTGACTTACCACCGGTATGACAGGAGCCGCAACCGGCTTCGATTGGATCGCCAGCAATGGTAGCGATGGTCCAGCTTGTATCTTCGAAGTTATGCACACCGTCTTGACCGACAGCGGTGTGACACGTCGCACAGACACCCGTTGTAGGCTCATAAGTTGCGGTTGCGTTGCTGATTTCGATCGTTGCATTACCGTGGTTACTGGTGCCGCCCCAAGCGTTCGTATCGAAATCGAAGGTGTAGTTGTTGCTGGTCGCTTCGAGCCCGTGACAATCTTTACACTGGTAATCGGTACCGCTACCGTGCGTCGACTCGGCGCCAGCGCGGTGAACAACACCGGTGTTCCAGCTCTGGTTCCAGTCGCCGTGACAACCGGCGCAAGAGGTCAGCGAATCGGTATAATAACCGACCGCGCTGTTCCACTCGTGTGCCCAGTCGCCGCTCAGCGTCGTGTGGCAATTGGTGGTACAGGTACCAGCGTCGTTGGCTGTTTGAGTGTAGAAAGAAGCCAGACCCATCTGGATCGTATGACCACTGCCGCCGGTAAAGAAAGTATCAATATGTGTCGGCTGAGCACTCAGGGTGTCGTGACAGGCCTCACAACCACCTGTGACCGTGTCATCGTGCTTCTGACCAGAAACGGTCGGGGTCACATTGTGCAAACCTGAAGTCGGTGCGTTAGCGGTGCTGCCGTTGATGAGCGCAATCGCGCTACCGGTGTGGCAGGTGGCGCAATCGACCGAGGTATCGTCGGCCCAGATTGGTTGGCGGTCCGGACCTGTCGTGTTGTCCCCATTCGTAGCACCGTGGCAAACGTTACAAGCTGTCTGGGCAATAAAATCAATGCTCTTGTCAATATGTTCAGTATGACTACCGTCTGCCGAGCCCGCAGGATGACAGGCATCACAAGTCAGGCCAGCCGAGATGTGCTTGGGGTGAGAACCCGAGTTGATTGTATTGGTATCTCCAGTCCGGGCCCCGTGGCAATCACCACAAGCGCCGCCGGTTGCTCCGTCCCAGTCGGCAGCAACATTGGCTGCGCCTTTACCGTTGGAGTGGCAGTAAACTGCGCAAGTCGCTCCAGAGGTTGTCCAGCGATCTGCAGGATCAACGACACCGGGAACTTCGGTCAGAGGATCTGCGTCATCAAAGACAACATCAACAACACCATCAACGTGGGTGCCACCGACGGCAGTCGCCGAGAAGGTGTTGTTGCCGTCTGCCGTGGCATCATGACAGACATTACATTCGAAGCCATAGGCAAGGTGAGCCTGGTGAGTGGGTGAGTTGCCGGTAGCACCTGCGGAAAGACCATCTGTCGGCACATCGTGACAGGATACGCAGTCAATGATGGCACCATTGCCACCGCCCCATTGCGGAATCGTTGCGTCAGGAGTTGGTACAGCACCACGAACGCGACCGTTACTATGACAGTAGACAGTATCGCAAGTATTGGTGGCCCCGGTGTATCCAGGGGTTAAGCTCGCAGTCGACGCCAGCAGATCGGCGGTATCAAGGAAAACATCCTGGAAGGTCGGGTTGTTATTAGCACCGCCGCCGTTGTCGTTGTGAAGATTGCCCTTATGACACTCAGAACAACTGAACGTATATTCGCCAGCTTGATCGCCAGCGTGGGTTTTGTGGCCGGTATTAGCTTCGTTCAAGTATGGAATATTACCATTCACATCAGCTGAAACAACACTGTAATTGTAGTTAGTTGCAGGCTCGCCAGCGTAACCGATACTAGAAATCGCATAGCCGGTTGCATCAAGACCACCGCCGGTTGCATCTCGTGGCGGCCAACCGTGGCAATCCGTACACCCAGCAGCCTCAGAGAAGGAACCATCGCTATGAGTGGTATGGCAGACGTTACATAGGTTCAGGTCATCAGCACTGTGCTCGCGACCGACACCGGCACCCGTCCAAGTGGAAATATCACCATGGCAATTTTCGCAGAAACCATCCATCGTACCAAAGGTTCCTACCCAAGCCGTGCTTACTTCTGTCGGGGTGGTTGGTGGTGTGGCGAGAGCATAGGCATTGGTCGGGTCATTCAGCATGTATAAAGTGGGCTGGCCATCATTATAGCTATGACCGCCGTGACACGCCAGACAACCTACAGGCTTGGCCCCGCCGTTATCACCATGCAGCGCATTCTCATAGATGTGGCAAACAAGACAAACCGAACCTCCGGTGGGCAGACCGGTACCAGCATCGATAATCTGCGAACCATCACCACGCAGCATCGAGCCATTACCTTTAGTAAGAGTGTGGGCCGTCGCACTGGCGGCGCCATCAACGGTCGAATTATCTGAGTCGGTGAAGTGAACACCATGACAAGAGGTACAAGAGATGCCACCATTGACCAGTTGCACATCACCTGCAGTACCTTGATTGGCAATTGATTCGGGAGAGGTCAAAGAACGATATTTAGTGGGTTCGGCACTAACTGCGGCGTTGTAATTGGAGACCAACGGATGGCTCAGCAGGCCATGCTGATTCGCGACATCTTGCGAGACATCGACCCAAGGCTTATGACAAGCACGACACATACCATCGACATCCCCTTGCATAGCCAACAAGGAATCGTTGTCTTCAGTGCCGTGCGGCTGATGGCAGCGGGTACAAGTGATTTTGCCAACCGAGGTTTGGTAGCGGGAGAAGAAATACCTGTTTTCTGCAATGTAGAGTGGTGCCTGGGCACCAAACTTCGGGTTGACATCTGTCTGCGCTCCCCAACTGTGTGAGGTTTGGTAGTCCGCGGGATTATCAACGCGACGGCCATCAGCATTACTGGAGTCGCCGATCTGGAAGGGAGTAAAGGATAGATCCTGTGCAGCAGCAGGAGGGTTAAGCCCAAGCGTTACAGGATCAGGATTGTCGGTGTGACATTTGAGACAAACACCATTTGCAACTTCGGAGTAATCCGCCATCCCGCCAAAATGACACTGGTCACAATCAAAGAAGTGTGACTTGGCAAAGGTATACGCATTAGCTGAAATTGGTGCGCACAGAACAAACGCCAGTATTGCGGCGGCAAAAAGTGCTCTCTGTCTCATTGGCCTACTCCTGAAAATATCCATATCACGATTGGGCATCAGATTTCCCTTTATAACTTCTACTTATTGTGGCAAGCAAAGCACAGCGCACTCTTTGTGTTTGCCGTAATCAGGAACGGTGTAAACTCCGGATTATCAAGATAATTTACATGCGGATCATGGCAAGAAGAACATTCGATGTTGGCATCAGTACCAGAGAAAAAACGGACGCCCAAGGCTACAGCCTCATTGACAGAGCGTAATTCACCGGTACGACTACCAACTGTATAAATCGTGTCAGCCAGAACGGTGCTATAGCTGAAAGAGATTGGGTGATCATCGGAAAGGTCGCCAGACCCACCAAGACCGACACCAGAACCGTTCAAAGTAGCACCAATCCTCGAATTGGGTGTAGAAGTAGAAGCAATGAAGGTGTCTGGCCCACTCGCTCCGTCTGTCGTATAGAAAGATGCGTCGTTCGCATTCGAAACGTTGTGAACAGCGTTAATCGACAAGCTACCGTCATGGCAGGACAAGCAGAGCAAAGACTCTGGATTAACCGCACGGTCAGTCGGTAGACCCTTCAGGGCATCGGAGAGCAACACATTGCTATAATGGGTAAACACCCCAGCACCCTCCAAACTCGAGATGTCTTTATTCCAGAGCTGTTGGTTGCTTTCACCACCGTGCGGAGTATGACAGAAGACGCAGACCTCTTCGCTGTCTGTAACGTACAGAGAAGGTTCTGGAAATCCCGGGAAAAAGCCAGGGCCGACTCCGGTCGTTGACAGGTTATGCAAACCATTGGTTACATTCGCTGGCCCCTTACTCCAAGCCGAAGGCGTCAGCGCCAGCATTACCACAAACAACAAACCTATAATTTTCACGAAATGACTCATTTTTTCCACACCCTTCAAGTATTCATTTTGCGTGTAAAACAACTTATTAATTAAAAGAGTCCTGCCAACTCAGCCGCAGAATCCTGGGCTGGACCAGCGACCAATTGCAACACTAAAAGCTTGGCATTTTCTTTAACAACACCATAGTCCCCTGCGTCAACCAATGTTCCGATAGCAACAACGGCAGGCAGCAACTCAAAAGCCTCAATGGCGACCAGTTCGGCCAGTTCATCAACTTTGCTCATCAACGCGGCAGAGAAACTCTCGACGTAAGCGTTATTGGAACCGGTCATATAGTTCATTTGGCCAGAGACATCACCAACCAACAGCTCCTTACCCTTGTCACCCGTCAGATCAATCGGGAAGGCCGCATGGAACGGTATTTTTCTGTCACTGAACTCCTCGGTCGGCAGGTAGACACCATCAACCTGAGAATAGACCGTGACCTGACCACCGGAAGTGACCTGGAGGTCTTTCTGACCGTCAGCGTCCCAGTCAACCGGGAAAGGCACCGCCGAACTGCCAACCAGCAGAATTTCAACCGGAGCAGCCAGTTGCGGAGCGGCGTCGCTGTCATCATTCAGATTCAGGCAGAGCTGAATTTGACCGGCAGCATTGCCGACTAGCAGATCCTTGGCACCGTCGTTGTTATAATCGATGACAGCCGGAGCAGCATTCGCGCCGACATTCAGAGCACTGCCGCCAGCCGAAAGGTCCGCACCAAGCCCGAAGGCCGGAGCCTCTTCGAGACCCAGATTGAGGAACAACTTAACCGAACCGTCCGCCGCCCCCACGAGCAGGTCTTTGCGTCCATCGTTGTCCCAATCGGCAACAAAGGGAACCGCACCAGGGAGGACCGGCAAATCGAGCGTTATCCCAGGCTGAAAAACGAGCCCACCGCGGGTTGTCACTTCCAACGCGGGGTAAAGATTAATCTGACCAGCGGCATCACCAACCAGCAGGTCGAGCAATCCGTCGCTGTCAAAATCAACCAGGAAGGGACTCGCCTTGCCATCCACCGTCAAACCAGTTCGCCCGTTGATACTCCGTGCTCGCACGACAAGGCTATTGGTCTCCATCGCTGGCACCAGCTTGGCATAAAGGTCAGCACGCCCCTGTTCGGCAAGACTCACCTGAGCAACAAATGGCTCGAATCCAGAGCGCTCTACCACGACAGAGAATATCCCGGCAGGAAAATCACGCAGTTCAAGCGGAGCAACACCGATTTCACGACCGGAAAAGCCGTGGTTGCCGAGGAGAAAAACCTTGGCATCCGGCATATTTGCCGTAATAGTCAGTGAAGTCGTATCGTAAACGAACTGCCCTGTAGCACTTGCGTCAGAAGCGGTCTCATCATCGTCCAGAGCCACAACGCGCCAGAAGTAGCCAGTACCATCGACCAACTCGGCATAATCCGCAAAGCCCCCCAGAACCAGGGCCGTTGCTGTCGTCGACTCCGTAGCAACAACCTGACCGAAAGCTTCGTCAAGGGCAATGGTGATTTGGTAGCTAATTTCACTGTCGTTCGGATCAGGGTCAAGGGATTGACCCCAGATCATGGCGTCCAAGCCATCGGCAGAAGCTCCGTCAAGCGGAGCAACCAGTTCAGGTGTGGATGGTGGGTCGTCAACGGCATTGACTACAAAATTCGCTGAAAAACTCTCTGCCGAAGAAGTCTCATTATCAAAAGCCTGAACCGTCCAGGAGTAGGCTGTATTTTCTGTCAACGTCACGGTGTCAACCGTTACCGAGGTGGTCTCGCCGCCAGCTGGGTCTTCGTCCACATCGGCTTCAAAGACCATCGCGCCATCCTGACTGACGACCACGCGGTAGGTCAGCGCATCACCATCATCATCGGTTGCATTTGTTATGATCAGAGTCGGATTTGCGGAAGTTTCGCTACCGGCAGCTGGGCTGAGCGTTCCAGGCACAGACGGAGCTTCATTGACATGAACCGGACTCAGACTGCCATCAATCCCGAAAACTTCAATGCGACCGCCGCCACAGGAAATAAACAGCCGCTTGTTGACCGCGTCAAACGCAGCATCCTTGATATTAGAAAGCAGGCCGGGAGCAGTCTCGGTATTGGCATAGGTTGAAAGATATGCGAATCCGGCATCAAGCACCCGGATCTCGGAGCGAAACGACTCGAAGAAATAGGCCCGGGAAAAATGATCGTAAGCCACCCCATCACTGACAAACAATGGCGTCTTTGTCGTTTTGGTCGGGACATCAAAGGCGGTAGTTCGAGAGTAACTCTCAATCCCCGAGAGAATCGGCTCAAAATTCGAATCCAGACCGAAAGTGAGGACATAAACCAGTGCGTTGGTGGCGTCGTTGTCAACCACAATCAGCTGGTTGCTTGGCGAAACCGTCATGCTGCCGATCTGCTGGAAGGGGCCAGTATTGGCACCAGCACCGTTAACCGAATAGAGATAGTTCCCTGCTTTATTGAAGACTTTAACCACCTTCGCAAAGCTATCTACGACAAAAACGTTGCCGGAGCTGTCGAGATCAATCTCACGGACGCTCTCAAACTCCACACCAGTTAAAGAACCGAGTTTCGCGCCAGAAACCGTGTCCAGGATGGCCACACTCTGCGTTTGTGCCACGTACAGCCTTGAACTGTCAGCGTTAAGCGCAAGCCCAGCACCATTGCCACCAGCATCAAAGGTTGCCATCAGGCTACCGTATTGGTCGAACTTGTAAACCCGCCCGTTACTAATTTCAGCGACAAACAAGTTACCTGCCGCATCAGGACCCGAGTCAGCATCAAGTGCTCCCGGCGTACTCATGCCTGGCGTACGCAGTTGGCCAAGGGAAGCAAGCCCCGGCACATCAACCGCCATGACCTGACAAGGCCAAATAGCATTAAGCAACAGTGATATCACCGTGACCAGGCACAATATCGCTTTTGATCGCTTCATCTTGACGCCTCCTGCAGATGCGACTATTTTCTTAATAAGATCAATCATTTCAAACCCTTAATCGTTTTTGAAAAGAAATCTAACTTTCAGCACTCCATCCGTCAATCAATCTTCTTGCAACCTTAGTACCAAAACCAGCCTTCGGTCTTTTGCCAAGAACGCCACGGTTAACTCACCGAACCAAATCCACCAGAACTTATTCACAAAAAAAACCGACCATGCAACTTAAGTGCAAGGCCGGAATTCAACGAGCCGGACTCCTTCGAAGGTAGAATCGGCGAGTTCTCATAGAGCCAAAGATGTCGAATTAGTCAGCTCATGAAACCAAATTTTTTCATTCGATAGCGAAAAGCATCAATTCCCAAATTAAGTCTTTTAGCAGCCTTTGATTGGTTGCCCTCGGAGCCTTCAAGGGCTTGCCGGATCAACTCCCGCTCCACGTCTTCAATATCAATCCCTTCCGCCGGGATGCGCAAATTCATCGGCCCGGAAGCAACTTCACCGGTACGCGAAATCAACTCACGTGGCAGGTGCTCCAGCATAAGAGTTTCTTCGTTCTCAAGAATAATCGCCCGTTCAATAATGTTGCGTAACTCACGCACATTCCCTGGCCACTCATACTCCTCGAGAAATTTGCAGGCCATTTTTGAAACGCCTTTGACCGTTTTGCCGAACTCACGGTTGTAGTGAGCGATAAAAAAGTCAACCAGAGGCATGATATCTTCCGGTCGATCCCGCAGTGACGGCAGATAAATCGGAATCACCTGAAGGCGGTAGTAGAGATCATTGCGGAAGGTCTTTTCCTCAATTTTTTTCAGTAGTTCCTGATTGGTGGCCGAAACGATACGGACATCGACCGGAATCTCCTTGGTGCCACCGACACGGCGAAAGGAACGTTCTTCCAACACCCGCAGTAGCTTGGCCTGCATGCCCATTTCCATGTCACCGATTTCATCCAGGAAAATGGTACCGCCATCAGATATCTCAAAGAGACCTCTTTTTTGAGTCTTGGCATCAGTGAAGGCGCCCTTCTCATGCCCCATCAGTTCGCTCTCAAGCAGGGCCTCAGGTACAGCCGCACAGTTGATCGCCATGAACGGTTGGTCTTTGCGCGCACTTTCCATGTGAATCGCCCGGGCAATCAACTCCTTTCCGGTGCCACTCTCACCTTGAATTAAAACGGTGCTGGCATCACTCTTGGCCACCTTGCGCACCATATCGAGGACCTGCTTCATGTGGCGACTGTCGCCGATGATATTATTGATACCGAATTTCTTCTCTTGAGCAGAGCGCAGGTGAGCGACCTCCTTGCGCAAATCTCGAGTCTCAAGAGCCTTTTTGACAACAATTGAAAGTTCATCAAGATTAAAGGGCTTATTGATGTAATCGTAAGCTCCCAAGCGCATCGCCTTAACTGCCGTTTCCAGGACCCCAAGCGCCGTCACCATAATGATAAGGATCTCACTATCGATCTCTTTGGCCTTCTCCAAAACTTGCAGACCATCCATGCCGGGCAGTTGAATATCGAGCAGCATCAACTCAGGAGCATCTTCCTGCACCAACCTGATCGCATCCTCGCCGCTGGCAGCGGTAATCACGTCGTAGCCCTGTTTCTTCAGGGACTGCTCCAGTGACCAGCGAATCAGATGTTCATCGTCTACAACTAAAATTCTTGTATTACGCACTATTTGCCCTCGCTCATAGCCAAAAGTTTCTCTTTGTTGACCGGCAGCTTAATAATAACTCGGGTGCCCTCACCAACACGACTATTAACATCGATCGCACCACCCTGTTGTTCCATAAGTTGTCGACAAATCGCCAGGCCGAGACCAGTCCCCTGGGTTTTGGTGGTAAAAAACGGCGTGAAAACCCTTTTTAGATTCTCGGACGAAATACCGGGGCCAGAATCGCCAATCAGGACGCGCACGTTCTCACGCCCGCCCTCTTCAAAAAGTTCCGTCTGCAGCAAGAGGGTGCCGCCATCCTTCATGGCCTGAATAGCATTGATGATAATGTTGAAAAATACCTGTTGAAGCTGCTTCTCGTCAACCCATACCGGGGGTAAATTACGGGTAAACTCCTTACTTTGGTGTACATTTCTCGCTTCCGGATGCTGGGTCACGAAAAACATCGTCTTGTTGAGCAGTTCATTGGTGTCGACAAAATCGAAAGCGGGCTTGCCAGGACGACCAAAAAAGAGCAGGTCGGTCGCCGCCTTATCGAGTCTGGCAATCTGCTCCAGAACCTTACCAACGACTTCTCGCCTCGGATCCTCCTCGGCGAAATCATCCGCCAGAACCGTTATGGCACCACCGATCGCTGCCAGCGGATTTTTAATCTCATGGGCAATCCCGGCCGACATCTCCCCCACCGAAGCAAGGCGATCCACACGCTCCATCTGCTGGTAATGACATTGCTGCAATTCATCATTGGCCAAGCGCAAACGATCAACCATTGAGTTGAAACTAAGCATCAGGCGACCGACTTCATCCTCGTGCTGCGGTTCCATCTTGGCCGTCAGATCACCATCCTCAACCAGAGACATTTTATCCGACATATTTTGCAGCGGTTGACGCACAAAACGCTGAAAAATCAGAGAGACTCCGCCTGTCAACAACAGGACCATCACCAGCATAGAAGCACCAAATAGCTGTGAGGTCTCAAGCATCTGATCTTCCATCTCCGCCATGGAAAGATCGAGGTTAATCACCCCGATCACTCTTCGTCCAGAGCCGTGACAGGGAGTACAACGCGCCTCGGTGTAGATCGACTTGACTACACCAAGAACTTCCTCGCCAGTAGGGCCACGATAGATATCGTGTTGATTCCCATGGAGGAAAATCGCCAGGCTGTGCGGATCAACCCGTCGCCCGATCTCATCAGGCTCGGAGGATTTAAGTATGCGTCCATTCGGATGAAAAATGCGAACTCCCGCCAACCGGGGATCACTGCCGACCATCTCCAAAATCGACTGAACATCACTCGAGTTGCCAAGCCCCATAGAACTGGCAATGGCCCGATCTATGACCGAAATCATCAGTTCAGCAGTCCGCAGACTGGAATTGGTCAGATGGGTATGCTCGCGACGGATATGGAACAGCGTAACACTGCCGATAGCGACAGTAAACAGTAGCAGCGACAGGATCACTATGCGACCGATCAAGCTCTTGAAAAACACGTAACCACCGTTTCAATGCAACGCTATTTTAAGGCGTGGCTGTTGTTGGGGAAGCAGTCGGTTTTTTGTTCGCCTGAGCCTTTGGCGCGACGAAAACAAACTCCCACTCACTGTATGAGGTTTTCTCTTTCAACTCTTCCAGGCTTTTGGGAAAGCCGTCTTTGCGAAACGGCTCTAGCTCGCTACTGCTATGGACACCGATGACCCGTTCCGCCGGGTCTTTGATCAGAACCCAGTCTTCACCGGTCATCGGGTCAAGATAGAGTTTGCGCAAATGCCGCACCACCCCAGGAAAACGCGGATCACGAACCAAATGCTCTAGCTTGGCCGGATACATCTGCTGCGGACCATGCTTGACACTGTAATAGCTCGCAATCGCCTGCTGGTACTGTTGGCCCCGCCAGAGCAACTCGGCTTCCCGTACCTGCTGCATAGTACTACGCCAGGATTGACCGGCCAAACTGGCAGCCAGACCAAGAACGACGACCACAACCAAAAGCAAAAGGAGAGCTGCGCCGCGTTGTGTTGACGCTGAAGATTTCCAGCACATGACTTCCAGAGACAAAAAAGACTCCCTACTTTTCGTCCCCCATCAAGTAGGAGAGGATCACCTCATCGAGGCTGACTTCGACGGTTGACTTCGACTTCGACAACGGTTGCGCCGCTGGCGGTTGCATTTGCTTCGGTTCCGGTTGCACCTGAACCGGTACAACAGGCTGAACCAGTGGTTCTAGCGTCGCTACGGGGGTCGCAGGTATCGGCGCCACCGATGGCTTAATCGCGGCGGGCGGCGCAATGACCGGCGCGGCAGCCAACTCCGTGGGACGGGCCAAGCGACCGGACTGGAACCGTTCGATCACATCATCGTACTCGCCAACCTTCAAACCGCGCAGCATATTTTTATGCTGCTCCTTCATCAATTCCTCGACCACCTGCTCGAGATTATCGACCTTGGTAATGTCGGCATAGGAGGTTTTCTTGGAAGCGAGAATCGTCCCCCCAAAGTAAAGCAGGGTGACAATACTGGGATTCTTCAGACCACTATCTTCAGTCTGAATATGATAGACCTCGCCCTTGTAGCGAAAGTTATGATTAAAGCCGACAACCATTATTTTTTGTTCCTGTAAACAGAGTTATCTTGCGTTTTTAAACCAGAGGCCAGAAATCCCTCCCGAACCGTAATATCACGCAACATCACATTGTCTCACAGCCAAAAAACTGGTGCAACCTGTGTATGCTCAGTGCCCCAGCGCCTGCTTTATCTTGGCGACCGCCTCAATGGCATCCGCGGCATAAATATCAGCACCGATACTATCGGCATAATCCTGGGTAACCACCGCGCCGCCGACCATAGTGAACACCTTGATACCGGCATCTCGAAGTTTATCGAGTGTGACTTGCATCTGCTGCAGGGTCGTCGTCATCAGAGCCGACAGGCCGACGGCGTCAACCTGACGTTCCAGCGCAACCTCCAGAATTTTCTGGGCTGACACATTTTTGCCTAGATCGATGACTTCAAAACCATGGTTCTCCAACAAGGTACAGACAATATTTTTGCCGATATCATGAATATCACCTTCGACAGTCGCCATCAGAATTCGCCCCAAAGGCTTCACCGCCTGCCCGGACATCGTCTCTCTGAGGCGGCCGAATGCGGCCTGCATGGTATCAGCCGATTGCATCACCTGCGGCAGAAAAACCCGGTTGTCAGCAAAGCGCCGACCTACTTCTTCGAGCCCAGGCAACAAGCCTTCATTGCCGATCGTCATAGCGTCAAGACCTTCCTGCAAGGCTTCTTCAACCAGCGGCACGATCCCTTCACGGTCACCGGAGATGATCGCCGCAGCAAGCCGTTGTCGCAAGTCAAGAATCTCGTCAGCAGGGCCACCTGAAGCCGCGACCTGGGTTGTCTGTCCAGCGTAACTATCGATATAACCTTCGGCCCTCAGATCCTGGCAGAGCAGCACCAAAGCAGAACGATAGGAATCCATCATGCGGCTGTCTTTGGGGTTGATAATCGCCGCCTTGAGACCAGCCTCCAGAGCCATAGCGAAGAAAGCCGAGGAAAGAATCGGCCGGGATGGCAACCCAAACGAAATATTACTGACCCCGAGCGCCGTACTCAGACCAAGCTCATCCCGCACCATGCGCAAAGCCCGCAAGGTTTCAAGAGCGCGACTTTGCTCAGCAGAAACGGTCAAGGTCAGGCAGTCGATCACCAGATCCTCTTTGGGCAAACCGACTGCCAGTGCCGCATCAAGAATCCGCTGGGCAATCGCCACCCGCCCTTCTGCCGTTTCGGGAATCCCTTCTTCATCAAGGGTCAAGCCAATCACGGCGGCACCATAGCGATGGGCCAGCGGCAAAATCCGCTCCAGACTTTTCGCCTCGCCGTTAACCGAATTGATCAGCACCTTGCCATCGGCAGCCATCAACGCCCGTTCCAAAGCGATCGGGTCGGACGTATCGAGTACCAGCGGGGCCGTACTGACGCCGGATACGGCGTAAACAGCCCGCTCCAGAGCCAGGGGTTCGTCCACCCCGGGGGCACCGCAATTGACATCAAGCAGATGTGCTCCGGCCGCGACCTGTTCGGTCGCCTCGCGACGGATATAGGCGGTTTTGCCAGAGAGAAGCTCTGCGCTATAGCCCTTCTTGCCGGTGGGATTAATCCGCTCGCCAATCAAGACACAAGATGCCTGCCCGCCGATTTCAACCACACCGGCACGACTGGAAAGAAAGCCACGCCGGGGCGGCGGCGTCCAGGCTTGCGAATAGTCTTCCAGAGCGTTTCGAATCGCCCGGATATGCTCCGGCGTGGTACCACAGCAACCGCCGATGACGCGCACGCCCAGCGCAATCAGCTGTTGGTGATAAGCCACCATCTCGTTTGGGGTTCCGGGAAAAATGGTCTCGCCGTCTTTTAAAATCGGCAGTCCGGCGTTGGCCTGAGCGATCAGCGGCAATGACGTGACCCGACGCATCTGTGCCAGCACATCGTGGATTCCATCGATACCAAGTCCGCAATTGGAGCCGACGACATCGACCTGCAGGGCATCCAGGGTCACCGCTGCTGCATCTGGAGGAGTGCCAAGCACGGTTCGCCCGCCATCGTCAAACGTCAGTTGGGCAATGATCGGCAAATCACAGACCTGGCGGCAGGCTATGACTCCGGCCTTCAACTCACGAATATCGAGAAAGGTTTCAAAGGTAATCAGGTCGGCACCGGCCTCTGCCAGAGCCGTGATCTGTTCGGCAAAGATATCGACCATCTCGCTAAAGCTGGCATCACCAACCGGCTCAACAAAACGACCGGTGGGGCCAATCGATCCGGCAACAAAAGCCTGCGCACCTCCGGCCTGACGCGCCAGCTCAACCGCCTTACGATTGAGCGCGACAACATCTTTTTCCAGACCATAATGAGCCAACTTGACACGATTGCCGCCGAAGCTGTTGGCGACCAGAATATCGGCACCAGCGGCCGCGTACCCGGCGTGGATATCGACGACGACCTCGGGGGCCGTTCGATTCATCTCTTCTGGACACCCGCCAGGAGACAAGCCTCGTTCTTGCAACAGGGTGCCCATGGCACCATCTAAAACCAAGACCCGTTCGGCAATCGCTTTACGAAAATCGTTCACTCTTCTCTCCCTGTCGGCAGGTTGATTATTTGACCGGCAGGTGCCAGACCTTCTTCTACCAAACTGAAATCAGGATTAATCGGTTGACGCAGATCAACATGTCCCTTCAAAGTGTCCACCGGTGCCCCTTCGACTAGAATTTGCATTTGGCGCAAGTGCGGGAAATTCACCGTCAGCGTATTGACCAACCCGTAAGTAGTCAAAAGCTCACTCCGGGTTCCGCCAGGATGACCGGAGACAAACTCGCGGCTGAAGTCGATTGTCACCACGCTGGCCTCGACCGAAAGCCCCTGCAAGCGCGCCTGCGCAGGTAGAATTGGCGATAAGCCACTGCGGGGCCCTGCCAGCAGTTCATGGATTGTATCGCGCAAGCACTCCTCGTCAATCTGACAGTCCGCAATCGTTCTGGCTTCGGCCATCAGAATCAATCCGTCTGGCGAGGCGAAATAGAGTAGGACCTCGCGCCTTGGTCCCAGCTCGGCTTCGACGGCAACTGGTTCGGGTTGAGACGGCTCGGAGGTCAGATACTGACCAAGGAGCAGACCAACACAACTCAGCAGCACGACACCCACAAGCCACAAGATCAGACGAGTACGGGACGGTTTCAACTGCTGCTTGCGCGGCGCATGATAAGAGACTGTCATAAATTAATCCAAATTGACCATGGTCACCCCGTGTAACGACGCCCCGAGAAAAGCGCCGCCGACGCGCTCAAAGCGATCGGGGATATCGGTCACAAAGTATCGCGTCGGAACATTCGCCGCGACCGGCAAGCGCAACTGATGCGCATCAAGTTTTAAGGCAACGGCCTTGGCGGTCTCCTCGGCAGAATCAATCAGACGGACGTTCGGGCCAACCACTTCCTGAAGGGTCTTTTTCAGCAGGGGGTAATGAGTACAACCGAGAACCAAAGTGTCAATCTCTTGAGCCAGCAACGGAGCGAGGTAGTCCCGTGCCGCAAGGCGAGCCACTTCATGCCCAGCCCAACCTTCCTCAGCCAGCGGCACAAACAACGGACAGGCCACAGCGTGAACAACCACATCCGGTTGCCCCGCCCGCAAGGCGCGTTCATAAGCGCCACTACGTATGGTTCCTTCCGTGCCGATAACACCAATCCGTCCGCTACGGGTGACCTCAAGCGCCCGCCGCGCCCCCGGTTCAATCACACCAACAACTGGCAACCGATAAGTCTCTGCCAGATCATCGAGCGCAACAGCTGAAGCCGTATTGCACGCCACAACCAGAAGTTTAACCCGCTGGGCCACGAGAAAAACGGCGGCTTCGTGGGCGTATCGCAAAACGGTTTGTGCACTCTTGGTGCCGTAAGGAACTCGGGCGGTATCGCCAAGATAGACCAGCGGCTCACCAGGAATCTGATATTGCAATTCCCGCAAAACGGTCAATCCACCGACCCCCGAGTCAAAGACTCCGACAGCTCTTTCCGGCAAGGTGTGTACTCCTGTTAACAAGGGATTTAGCAGGTGGCCACTCTAATGAGCCACCTAGTAAAAGTCAAGAATTATGGCGGTTTTTTAGCCTTTGTCACATCTTGAAAAGCTGGTAAGATGTTACGCGAATGCTTGTCAAATTACAGAAAAAACCTTTACAGTCTGTCAGACTATCAGGGGTGCAGCGAAAATTTGGATATTTGAGACCAGATTTTAGCTCATTTGAGAGTAATAGCCGTAGCTTTTGTTCGAAAAGGAGCTGAGAGATGAGTCAAACAGGCGGATTGGCAGCCAATTCATTGATAGTCCGACAGGTTGCTAGTAGGGGGGCTTATGGATTTTTCCACCGTAATTGATTTTTTAAAACAATTTGAAACCAGCAAGGTAATGACTTACATTCAAGCCCTTGAACTCAAGGAATTGATGGGGCACCCCTACTTTCTGGCTGGCATAGGCGTTACCGCAATCATTGCCTTCCTCATGAAATGGCGTCTTCTACTGGTAACGGTCATGTCGATAACTGGCTTTATCTACCTGCTCTCCTACACACTCGCTCAGGGAGTTTCCCTTGAAAAAGGTCTGCCAGCGGACGCCCTGGCGATCCTGGTCGGCGGCGGTGCCTTCATCGTCTTCCTGGCCATTTACCTGCTCTTCATCCGCGGTGAGTAACGACAAACCATAACTTTCAAATTCAAGAGGTTGATATGCCCCTGGGACTAAAAAAACGTGATTTTCTTCTGATCGGCATTGCCATTCTGATTCTGGCTTTTTTGCTACAGGCCCCGCCGGAATCAACCAGTCGGGTGCCGTTTGATGACGACCACAAACAATATTACGACATCGTCAAGAAGCAAGGGAAAAAGGCTGCAGAAAAATTCTGTGAAGAGTGCCACAACCCGGACACGGTCCCCTTTCCTGAAGGCCATCCGGCAAAGTACCGCTGCCTCTTCTGCCACAAAATGCAGCCGTCTTAAGTAACGGCAACAAATCATCAAGCTCAGCTATTTCACTGAAATTCATCCTTTCCAACAACCGGACAAAGTAACGACTAACCTCGCTACAAGGAGAAAAAACCTTTAATTCAAGTAAGTTATCACTCCACCCCAGAATTTTAATCAACTTGGCATACCCATTGCTTTCTTAAATATGGCCTGGTATTAATACTTTTTACAACGGAGCCATAGATGTCTAACCATATAAACCAAACCAAAATGACCAACAACTTTAGTGTCATGGATGCGTTGCTCTATATTCTGGCTGGGACTGCCATGTTGATTATCAGCGTTTCCTTCCTGCTATGGTTGCGCTTCTAAAATTCTGACCCCAAATTATCATCCCAAAACAAAACCCCCGGCTTATCTCGCTGGGGGTTTTTTTGTGTCTCGATTTTTTTGTGCCTGAATTTTTACGTGAAGAGTTAATAAAAGTCAGAGCCCACGTACAATGACCCGGTCTACATATTGTCGGGCAATATCAGCAAAAGACTCAACCTGCCCAGAGGAAAAAGGGGTCTGCTCACGGGAATCTTCTGACAAGGCATACTCGGGGTGGTACTGCTGCAACGACCAGAGTGGAGCACCGACGATTCGTTCACCCAGCTGCCTGACGATCTCCTCGTCAACCCATCCCGGCACACAGGTGGTACGAAATTCAAGCTCGACCGATGCTTTCAAACCGAGACGTACGGTTTCGAGAAGCGCGGCGGGGTTGACCGGAGCAGGATGCAGCTCGGGGTATCGCTCGAAAGCCGTTTTTAAATCGATGGCGAGATAATCGATCAACTCACCATCCAGGGCCTGCGCGACAACGTCTGGTGCGAGACCATTAGTGTCCAGCTTGACTAACAGACCCAAGCCCTTAACCTGTTCAAGAAAAGCGATCAATCCGGGGTTCAAGGTCGGTTCGCCACCGGAAACCACGACACCATCAATAAAGGAGCGGCGACCGGCAAGATCGTCCAGCAGAGCCGCAACCGCCAAGTCAGGATAGCCTTCGGGCTCCAGGACCAGAGCTGGGTTATGGCAAAAAGGGCAGGTTAAATTACACCCGCCCCAAAAAACCAGAGATGCGATACGCCCGGGGAAATCGAGCAGACTCGTCCCCTGGAAACCTTTTATGCCCATAATTTTTACAAACCTGAAGAGAGGGGAGTCCCCAACAAAGGTGGTGCCAAGCCCAATCCTCTTATAGATTTAAAAGAGGTATTACTTACCTTGATCTACCACGTATTCCTGGCGATCCTTGAACTCTTCCTTTTTACCCTTGTTCCATTGTTGGACCGGGCGGAAGAACCCACAGACGCGTGAATAGACTTCAGTTCTTGCACTACATTTGGTTGACATAACAACTCCTAAATAATTTCTGCACTCAGCACTCAAGCACCACGATCAAGCCGCCTGGCCTTCATGAACATGCGGACAGGCAAAGTGTTCACCCGAGATGTAACCGTGCTCGGGACAAATGGTAAAGGTCGGGCTGATAGTGAAATACGGCAGGTGGAAATTTTCGGCAATGCGTCGCACCATCAGACGTGCACTCCGCCAGTCATCCAGTCTTTCGCCGAGGAACCCATGAAAAACCGTTCCGCCAGTGTAAAGCGTCTGCAAGCTGTCCTGGTGTGTCAGGGCTTCAAAGATGTCATCCGTAGAACTGACCGGTAGCTGGGTTGAATTGGTATAGTAGGGTTCGGCATCGCCTGCCGTGACGATGTCTGCATAGAGCGCCCGGTCGGCGCGTGCCAGACGAAAGCTGGTGCCTTCGGCCGGGGTGGCCTCGAGATTGTAAAGATGTCCGGTTTCTTCCTGGTAAGCTTCAAGCTGGCTACGCATAAACTGCAGAGTTCGCACTGCCAGGCTCTTGCCTTCAGAGGTCTCGATCCCTTTTCCGATCAGATTAAGCATCGCCTCATTCATGCCAAGCAAGCCGATGGTCGAAAAATGATTATCCCAGTAGCGACCGCTACGTTCACGAATACCCTGAAGGTAATAACGACTGTACGGATAAAGCCCCTCCTCGGTCAGTCGCTCCAGTTGCTTGCGCTTGATTTCGAAAGATTCGTAGGCCATGCGCATCAGATCCGAGATCCTGGCGAAGAAACCATCAACATCTTCAGCCTGGTAAGCCGCACGGGGCAGGTTAAGCGTGACCACCCCGATCGAACCCGTCAGCGGGTTGGAGCCGAACAAGCCGCCGCCACGTCGACGCAATTCTCGATTGTCGAGCCGCAGGCGACAGCACATGGAACGAGCATCTTCTGGATCCATGTCAGAATTGATAAAATTACTGAAATAGGGAATGCCATACTTGGCAGTCATCTCCCATATCGGCTGGAAGCGCGGACTGTCCCAATCGAGTTCCTTGGTAATATTGACGGTCGGAATCGGGAAAGAGAAAATTCTCCCGGAGGCGTCGCCGTCCATCATCACCTCACAGAAGGCTCGATTAAACAGGTCCATCTCATTCTGGAACTCGCTGTAGGTGGCGTCCATCAACTTGCCGCCAATGATGACAGCATCCTGACCAATATCGCGCGGGGCCAAAAGATCGAGAGTGATATTGGTGAACGGGGTCTGGAAGCCGACACGGGTCGGCACGTTCATGTTGAAGATGAATTCCTGCATCGACTGACGAACCTCCCGGAAGGTCAGTCCGTCGTAACGAATGAAGGGCGCAAGCAAGGTATCAAAATTGGAAAAAGCCTGGGCACCCGCAGCTTCGCCTTGCAAAGTATAAAAGAAGTTGACGACCTGACCGAGGGCGGTACGGAAATGTTTGGGTGGGGCGCTCTGAATCTTACCGTAGGCCCCGCTGAAACCCTTAAGAAGGAGGTCTTTGAGATCCCAGCCGCAACAGTAAACCGAAAGCATACCGAGGTCATGAATATGGAAATCACCGTCGCGATGGGCATCGGCGACGTACCGAGGGTAAATCTTGTTCAACCAATAGTTACTGGTAATATTGGCCGCAATATGGTTATTGAGCCCTTGTAAGGAATAACCCATATTGGCGTTCTCGTTGACCCGCCAGTCCTCCTGGGTGAGATAGGAATCCATCGATTCGATCGATTCCTTGATAAACTCTTTAGTCTCGCGCAGTGCGGCATGTTGTTGCCGATAGAGGATGAAGGCTTTAGCGGTCTTGGCATGACCATTCTCAATGAGAATTTTTTCAACCAGATCCTGGACATTCTCAACGGTCGGAATGCGCCCATCCTTGTAAATAACCTCAAGGATACCAACAACTTGCCGCCCGATACCGGCAACTTGATCCATATCGGTGCCACCAACGGCCTTAACCGTCTTCTGAATGGCAGAAACAATATTATCTACCTGAAAGGCGACAAGCCGCCCATCCCGCTTACGAATAAATTCCAACACGACAACCTCCCCCTGACAGAAAAAACCTTTTAAAACCTACCATAAGGGCCAAAAATGACAAAGAGAAAAACACAACATATAGACAAAACTTAGCAGTTTTTGCACTATATATTGTGCAAAAACCGGTGGACAGCCTGTGGATGAAATTTTTCAAAGGTTGTTAAACCAGCAAGATTCTTGACCCTTGCGAAATCCTCATGCTAAACCTTCGCCATAGATTGCTTCTGAGAGAGGACACCATGACTGAACTTGCCCGTTTCGGAATTTCCATCGACCCACGCCTGCTGAACAAATTTGATCAACTGATATCCGACAAGGGTTATGATAACCGTTCCGAAGCAATTCGCGACATGATTCGCAACGCTCTGGTCGAAGAGCAGATCGACAAAGCCGACTCGACTCCTACCGTCGGCACGGTCACTCTGGTTTACGACCATCACACTCGGGACCTTTCAGACAAACTCACCGAACACCAGCATTCACATCACGATGCCATCGTCTCTGCCCTGCACGTCCACCTTGATGCGCACCACTGCCTCGAAGTTGTCGTCGTGCGCGGCACCGCCGTCCAGGTCAAACGCCTGGCCGATGAGTTGATCGGCACCAAAGGGGTCAAGCATGGGAAGTTGGTTTTAACAACCACTGGAGAGGGGTTGGGAGCGTAAAGGTTAGTTATGCACAAAAGAGTTTCGGGGCAACAGATTCGCAATCCGTTGCCCCGAAACCTGAAATATTTTAAAAGGGTAATCCAAACAGTTCAGCCCAGCAGCTTAAGCTTCCCACCGCCATGCCCGACTGCCACCACCGCAACCGTCAACCGAACGATACAGACCATTCTTTGACGTTCATCAGCCACACTAATCCCCCAAACCTGAGAGGACCGGCCAAGATAGAGCGGTTTAGCCGTTCCAGTAACGTGACCGGTGCGCACCGGTCGCAAGTGGCTGGCATTGATCTCCTGGCCGACACAGACCCAGCGCTTCGGATCGACACAGAGATTTGCTGCGATGCTGCCCAAAGATTCTGCCAGCGCAACCGACGCTCCGCCGTGTAGCAAGCCCGCCGGCTGAACAGTTCGATGATCAACCGGCATGGTTCCTACCAAGCAATCATCCTGTAGTTCGGTCAGTTCGATACCGAGATGCTCCAACATATTGCCTTGACAAATTTGCCGGACATCTTCGAGTGGATATTCCTTGAACCAGATCGGCGTTGGCATTCAGATTCCTAGAAGACTGTCCCTCAATAACCAATCAGCGCAATGCAAGAACAACCAGATTCCCGGTCTGGAAAACCTTTTGGTATTGGTCTTCCAGTTGAGCACGCATCTCTTCACCGTTAAAAGAATTCAGCTTTCTATTTCGTCCTTCAATGGCATAACCACGCTCAATTTCGGCATTGACACACCAGACGCGATAGCCGGAGTTGTCTTCGGCCAACCAGAGGTAGGCCTGAAAACCCTCAGGCGTAATCTCCGCGAGGTATTCGGAATCGAAAAAGTAGCCACTCTGATCCAACGCCTCGATTGACGGCGGATACTCGGCAAACATCGAATAATAACCGTTGATCACCTGTTGATAACTTTGAAGGATTTTGACAAACTGCTGAAACTCACGTAATTCCCGGCGCTCTATCAACTGCTGCAGCAGCGTTTGGGCCTTTTCTGCCGCCTGCGTTCGCGAATATTTAGCGACCAGTTCAGCCAAAACCGTCTCGGCAGTCAACGCATCACCCTCCTGCAACAGGGACTCAGCTTGGCCATAGAGCTTATGACTTTTCATCTCATCAAAGTCGCTACAACCGCCAGCAAAAAGCACCGCCAGCACTAAAGCAACCCAAATCATACGGGGGAATAAATCGTACACTTTTGTCCTCCTCAAAAATCCAGCAGAGATTCTCTCTTGGTGCGGTTTTTAGTGTGTCATCAGCCAGAAGCCCATCCAGCTTAATCTTTCATTGCCGCCAGGACAAAGACCGGATTGAAGGCTTCAAATATTTTGTAATCCGTCAAAGGTCGGGTCCGTGCAATGTTGACCGTCGTCACTTCCAGTTCGTACCCGGCGTTCTCAAAAAATTCCGTCGCTGCTGTTAAAGTATCAAGCGTCACCGCATTGAGCACCACGCGCCCACCGGTCGACAAACGACCATCAACGGCAGAGAGGATATCCCAGAGGTGGCCGCCAGAGCCACCGATAAAGACCCGGTCCGGATCGGGCAGATCATCAAAACACGCTGGTGCCACCTCGGCGACCAGGGTAATGTTGCGTGCATTGAACTTTTTCAGGTTTTTTTTAAAGTAGGCCAGACATTGTGGATTGCGCTCAACCGCAAAGACCTGCCCGTTCGGCAGCAGATGGTCGGCTTCAATACTCACCGAACCGGAACCGGCACCGATATCCCAGAGCGTCATATCGTGGCGCAAACGCAACTTGGCCAAACTGACTGCCCGCACCTCTTCGCGCGTGATCAACTTCTTGACCGTGGCAAACTCGTCATCAGGGATCCCCAGACAAGGGCCAGCGCCTTCACCACCAGCCTCGTACTCTTTGATCAGAATCAGAACATTCAGCGGTGCGGCGTCAACCAGCAGCAAGCCCTTGAGGTCAGTGTGCGTGATCAACTCTTCAGCCGTTCCCAGATTTTCGCAAAGATACGCGGTATACCCATCGCGACCGCGTTCAATCAGTTCCTGGGCAATTGCCTTCGGCGTATTGACTTCGTCGGTAAGAATCGCCACCTTGTCGTGCGCCACCACCTGATCGACAGCACTCTTCATACCTCGACCGTGTGCTGACACGGAGATCGCATCATCCCAAGGCTCACGGATTTTGGCGAAAGCATACTGCACTGAACTGACATTCGGCACAAACTCCAACTCAGCATCTGGCAGATTGCGCAGCAAATAACGGCCAATGCCAAAAAAGAGCGGATCACCGGAAGCCAGGAACACCACGGCCCCGTTAGCCTGCTCCAGACATTTCAGGACGGGTGCCAGATCTGCACCCACAGCAAGAGTTTCACCAGAAAAAGTCGGGAACAGTTCAAGCTGCCGTGCACTGCCAATCAGCACATCAGCCTGCCCGACTAAATCGAGAGCCCGACGGCTAAAGCCTTCCTGCCCTTCTACTCCGGCACCAATGACATATATTGTTTTCATGCGCGGACTTCCTTCCCTAAAGCTGAATCCGTGAGTAAGAGGCTAACATCTTTGACGAAAAATCGTACGCAGACACTTTATCCGTTTGCTTATCTGGTCGTCAAGGTCGACAATCGGAACATGCTCGCAAAAGGCCCTCCGTGATACGACATGAGACGGAGCGTCAAGCTGGCTCAGATGTCGCCAGCGAAGTTCTACCGTTAAGCAGTCTTACGACACTGTTGCCATCGGCATAATAGTCAATAACGTTAACGCAGCCATAGTCCTGTTCGATGGAAAATACTTGCTCCAAAGGTGCACCGATGGCATCAAGCAGGATAATCCGGTTGACACCACCATGAGCAACCAAAGCAACCTTGCCACCGGGATTCTGCTCGCATATCATCTGCAAGACAGGACGGATACGATCGGCTGCGTCCTGCAAACTCTCGCCCCCAGGAACCTGAAAATTCACCAGATCCCGCAACCGGGCTTGCCAGTCCTCGGGATAAGCCGTTTTCAGCTCCTCCCAAGTCCGCCCCTCCCAATCACCGACGTGCAATTCACGCAACGACTCACAACAATTAACCGCTAGACCGTGACAGGCAGCGATCATCTCCGCACAAAGCAGGCTGCGGTCTAGGTCGCTGCTGTAAACAGCGTCGAGGGGTTTATCTGCCAACCAGTCGCACACCAGACGGGACTGATCTTCGCCAAGGCTCGTCAATGGAACGTTGACCTGGCCGTTGTAACGTTTCTGTTCATGGCCTTCGACCTGACCGTGCCTGGCCAGAAACAGGCGCGTACACTGCATAGTCAACCCTCGCCCTGGCCACGAGGGGACTCCACTGCAGCGACAATCCGCTCCCAGAGTTCGTCCCGACCGGTATTTTTCAAACACGAAAACAACGCAAAATGCTCAACCTCAAGACCGGTCCGGGCGGCAATGACCTTCAGGCGCCCGGGCAAAGCGTTGCGACTGACTTTATCCACCTTGGTCACCACCGGAATGGTCGGCAGATTACTCTCCTCCAGCCAATCCAAAAACTCTAGATCTTCGGCAGTCGGGTCGCGCCGAACATCAAGCAACCAAACCACTGCCCGCAAAGTCGAACGCCCCTTCAGGTAACCGTGCACCATCGGCTGCCACTGCTGCCGTACCGAACGCGGTGCCCTGGCGAAACCATACCCAGGGAGGTCGACAAAGTAGAGATTTTCATTGATCACAAAAAAATTAAGTAATTGAGTTCGACCAGGTGTCGAAGAGGTTCTCACCAACCCCTTGCGATTAAGCAGACAATTGATCAGGCTGCTCTTGCCAACGTTGCTTCTACCGGCAAAGGCAATCTCCGGCCATTCCACAGGCGGACAACGCTGGAGATCCGGGGCACTGGTTATAAAACTGGCACTCTGTACAATCATTATGGACACCCAACCTTATATTGTTCCACTGAATCAACTCTCAGGCCTCAGCGGCATTTATCGTATCACAGCGACTTAAAAACACCCAGCTTTCTGTACCCTCGGTAAGCCCTTAAGATTTCAAGCTAACAGCCAGTTCATTGATAGTCCGACAGGCTGCTAGCGTAGCCATCCCCCTGCTGACTATCCTGTGCCTGGCAACATTCGCCAGCGCTGACCAGAGCCGTCTAGGCCGACTGGTCACCCTTGACAACAAAGAAATCGTTTTTGACGGCATCCTGGAGCGCGACATTGTCAAAGGCTGGTGGAATGGCTCAGCGATTACCGTGCCACTGGACACCGTCACTGAAGTTACTTTTTTTTGAAGCACCAAAAGTTGACGACAGCATCATCAGCAATGACATCAAAACTGGCAAGATGGGCCTGACGCGTCGAAGCGATGGTTAAAAATTCGTGCTCAACGAAGCTTTCATGCCAGCGGACTGTAATTGCAGTTACATCACTTACACCTACCGCAACCCTTTCACCGGTGAAACCCTGCAAGCCAACGCTGCTATCGACGGGTTACAGAAAATCGTTTCCGAAGACAGCGTGCGCTAAACACAAAGCATTTCCATTAAAAAAGCGGGGCATCATTGCCGCGCTTTTTTAATGCCCTGCGTTGCACAATCTCCCCTCTGAGTGTATATTTCTAGGTGAGACTTGAATTCAACAAGTGCCCATAATGAAACAGACAAAACGGAATTTAAAACCTCCGTACTTTCACAACAGTCGGTCAATTCAGGCAGGCTTAACGACAACCAGAGACATACACCAAACGTCTTTAAGGAGGCAATCACATGTTCAGCAAGCAATTGCTCGATGCCATGAATGAGCAGATGAAAAACGAATTCCTCTCAGCCCAGCTCTATCTGGCCATGTCCGGATATTTTGAAGCCGAAGATCTCCCTGGGATCGCCTCATGGATGCGCGTTCAGGCACTGGAAGAACTGACTCACGGCGAAAAATTCTTCAATTTCATCTGCGAAGCCGGAGGTCGTACCGACTTTCGCGCCATTGAAGCGCCGCAAAACGACTACGATTCTCCGCTCGATTGCTTTGAATACTCGCTAAAACACGAAAACTTTGTCACCACCGGCATCCACAACCTTATGGATCTGGCGCGGAAGGACAACAACCATGCGACTCAAATCTTTTTACAGTGGTTTGTTACCGAGCAAGTCGAGGAGGAGGCCGCCTTTGGCCTGATTGTGAAGAAGTTGCAACGTATCGGCGATGATGGCAACGGGCTGCTACGTTTTGACGAGGATCTTGGGCAACGGGTATTTGTTGCACCGACTGCCGGAGCCTGAAAGTACGCCAGCAACAGAGCCAAAGACGAGCCAACAGACTCTCCTTAAGCTAAAGTTTCGATTAAAGCACAGGAGCGATCGTGCACTTTTAACTTTGTTTTTTTGATCTTATTTAAAAATAAAACTCAAAAAAACATCTCTACAGGAGGACGTTGTACAATGGAGAAAATTGAGCTACAAGATGCCGTGCGTCGCGCGATGCAGACCGAAAAAAATGCCATGGACTTCTACCTGCAAGGGGCGAAGAGAATGGAAAACGCCAACGCAAAAAAAGTCTTTGAGCTTTTGGCAAGAGAAGAACGGGAACACGCAGAATGGTTTTTTAATGTCTACCCAGGGGATGACATCACTGACTTTGAGGCATTTATCAGTGCTGGACCAGACAATGACTCCGACTGGATGTCAGAGCTCAACGCAGTTAAAGATTTCAACGAGCGCAAAGCCATGGAAATGGCTCTAGCCAAGGAGAAGCAGTTGGCCGACCAATTGAGCAAAATGGCTGACCGCATCGAAGACCCGGAAGTAAAAAAAGTCTTTGAGCAAAACGCCAAGTCAACAGACCACCATTACCAACTGATTGAATCTGAATTTGCCCGCCTGATGGGCATGGTTCACGAAACCGACATAGACACCTTTGTCCGTGAATAAAGATAGCTTTTAACGCAGCAAAAAGCCGGTGAGAACTTAGGTTCTCACCGGCTTTTTCGTTACACACGCACGGCTCTAAATCAACCGTCACTACCTTTATCTGGACGGTCCGCTAGCCCTGCCCGAAGCAAAGCAGCCACATCCCCAACCGGTACCGGCTTACTGAACAGATAACCCTGCATCTCATCACAATGCTTATCTTTGAGCATGGCGAACTGGCCTTCGGTCTCAACCCCCTCGGCAATGACCTTGAGGTTCAGACTGTTGCCCATGGAGATAATTGCGCTGGTTATGGCAGCATCCGTTGAATTTTCCACAATATCACGAACAAAGGTCCGATCGATTTTCAGGGTGTTTACCGAAAAACGCTTTAGATGCGCCAGCGAAGAGTAGCCAGTGCCGAAATCATCAATGGAGATATGAATCCCTTGATCTCGCAACCGGACCAAAACACTGACAGCAAACTCAGGGTTCTGCATAATGACTGTTTCAGCAATCTCAAACTCCAGGTATTTTCCTTCCAAGCCAGTCTCTTCCAGCAGGCCGA
Organism: Desulfuromonadales bacterium; assembly: GCA_030145195.1. GTDB lineage: Bacteria > Desulfobacterota > Desulfuromonadia > Desulfuromonadales > BM103 > JAQYVY01. Next base: position 27,705 of record JAQYVY010000003.1, read on the forward strand.
CAACGCTTTCCACGAAGTCCTTCTTCTGCAACTGATATCCACTGAGATTGACCGCCACCCGAACCTTGGGTAGCCCTTGGGCCTGCCAACGGCTGTTATCGCTGCAGGCCCGACGAATCACCCAGTCTCCGATAGGAATAATCAAACCGGTTTCTTCCGCCAAGGCAATAAAATCGGACGGAGGCAGAGTGCCCATCTCCGGGTGCTCCCACCGAATGAGCGCTTCAAGAGCGGTAATTTCATTCGACACCACGTCAACCTTGGGCTGGTAAAGGATTCGGAATTCGTCACGTTGCAGTGCCCTGCGCATCCCGGTCTCCAACGACATGCGCCGCTCGGTGTCAAGGTCCATAGCCGGATCATAAATCTGGTAATTGTTGCGGCCCTGCGCTTTAGCCTGATACATCGCCGAATCCGCTTTTTTGAGCAATGACTCAGAATTATCATCGTGTTTCGGATAAAGGCTAATGCCGATACTGATGGTAATAAAGAGTTCATGTTCTGCGGCCTGAACCGGCTTGGCCAGAGCCTTGAGAATCTTTCCGGCTATCTGCTCTGCATCGGATACATGGCTGAGATCCACAAGCACAACGGCAAACTCGTCACCTCCGATGCGCGCCACCGTATCGACCTCACGAACACAATCACGCAACCGCTTGCCGACTTCCTTAAGCAAGAGATCACCAACTGCGTGACCGAGGGTGTCATTGATTATTTTGAAACGATCAAGATCAAGATAAAGAATCCCGCATTGTGATTTGAGCCGCTTGGCCAGAACCTGAGCCTGATGTAGACGATCAGCAAAGAACAAACGGTTCGGCAAACCGGTCAATTGATCATGGTGAGCCATGAAGTAGAGTTGATCCTGGGCTTTTTTGCGCGCCGTGATATCCCGGCAAATCACCCATACCGCACCGTCCTGATCATTTTGGAAACTACAGGAGATCGTGCCCTCAACGTCAACGCCTTCACCCTTGCGCGTCAAAAGGCGCCCTTCAAGAGGATCGACCTTTTGGCCCATCGCCGCCTTTTCTATTTCCGCCATACATTTGGACCGCATGTCAGCGTCAACAATAGTCTCCAGATTCAGGACCGACAAATCCTCACGCTCGTAGCCGAGGACCCTCGCCCAGGCCTGATTGACATACAAGAACTGACCATTTGGCTTGACGCTGAAAATCAGGTCGTTGGCGTCTTCAATAAACTCCTTGAGTCGCGACTCCGTCTCCTGAACCTGTTGGTGTCCCCGCCTCAAAACCGTCATCAGATAACTGCTGACGACGGCCGATATGGCATTCAGTAGAGTTACCCAGAAACACATCAACACCAGGAAGAAACCGTGATGATGCAACGCTGAATCGATAAAGGGCATCTCAACATACGGCAAAAAATTAAAGAAGCTGCCCGCCAGAACCAGACCGTAACAGCCTCCAGCAAACAGGCCGAGGAAAATAACCTGCATGCGGCTTTTAATCAGGATCGCCGCTTCGAAAGTCACCAGGATATAAACCGGCCAGAACCAGCTGGCACCTCCGCCGCTGAGGTAAATCAGCAGGGTGACGCACAGATAATCGAGCACCACCTGCAGATGGTCGCCCCAGGCGACCTCCGCCATATGCTCATTGTGGAAATAGTAGATGGCGTTGTACGTCAGGATAACGAGCAGCCCGAGTAGCATGCCAACGCCCTGCGCGTTGGTCAGAAACCAGCCGTAATCACTGAAGGTGTAACCGAGACCGGCGCAAGCGCCGTAAATGGCAACGATTCCGAGAAAGAACCAGCGTGCCTTGGCAACAAGCAGATAGCGTTCCTTGCGTTCTAGCAGAGGAGCTCGTGTCCTACCGTTTTGAAGGCTTTTCCACATACTGTCAACCCACGAGGGCTGCAGAGAAGCGGTATCCTTGGTTATTTTTCCCATGCGACTTGAGGATCCTTTTATAAACAACAGCGGATGAAATTTACTTACTATAGTAACTTTGGGCATAAACGGCCAGAAGATTTTTCTTCGCCCAAGCACCCTGAAGCAGGCTAAACCAGACGTTCGCAGGGCACTTGATTTCAATCTGAGCGCTTGCACTCTCCACAATTCCCCCTACAATTAGGATATACACATAAAGTCAAAGCAAGAATCGAACCGTTCTTTCTGGACTTTAATTGCGGAGACAACTGGCAACACACCGGTTATTTGACAGCAAGGGCTTGGCCTTATAACTAAAGATGCAAATATACAAATGTTTATGCTGTGCCGTTGATAAGTTTTTTTTCACACAAAACAGCAGGTTACTGGTTCATCAGAAGAATTGGCACACATCGTGAAATAAGAATATATAAATTCTACACTTAGTCGAGCTCCCCAAAACTCCAGAGGGATCCATAACACCTGACGGATAAAGTGCTCGACAAAAACAAACCTACGGAGGTTATCACTATGAAAAAACTAATCAAACCTGCCTTATTCTTGGCCCTGGCCACCTTTATCGCAACTTCGGCTCTGGCCGCTGAAGGTGGCAATCCGCGTAAAGGCAAGCACCTCTACAAAAAAACCTGTAAGACTTGCCACTCAGCCGGCGCTGAAGGCGGTGAGGTCACCCCAATGACCAAAACCCAGTCGCAATGGGACCGACTCTTCGACAAGAAAAAGCACGATCAGGACGCCTGGAAAGACCTTTCGGAACAAGACTTGAAAGACATTCAACAGTTTCTGTATGATCATGCTGCCGACTCCCCTCAGCCACAAACTTGCGGCTAAGCCAATCATCCGGGGATTCTGGCTGCGAACCCATTAACTTCTACGGGAGGCACCCAATGAGTAGCTGCATGAAATCCCTGGTTTTGACTGGAACAATATTGGCCGCGCTCGGTCTCTTCACTGCGACAACCGCATTCGCCGCCATTGAAGGCGGCGATGCTCAAAAAGGTCGCACTCTGACGAGAGAGCAGTGCAAGAGTTGCCATATTGCCGGGGCATCGGGAGGGACTATGACGCCTCTCTCTAAAACCCAGCGCCAATGGCAACGTTTTTTCGACAAGGACAAACACAACCAAAAAGCACCAGGAGCTTGGGACAAAATCAGCCAGGCAGACATCAAGGACATCATGCAGTACATTTATGACCACGCCGCCGACTCGGAACAACCAGAGACCTGCGGTCAATAGCTTTTCTAAATCTACTCAGGAGGTAGAAAATGCAAAAACTTACTTTATTGATCATGGTCGCCTTATTGGCCCTGCCGCTCAATGTTTTTGCGGCCAGCCAGGAAGACGCCATGATCTCAGAACTGCAGAAGCAGATTTCTGAACTGGTCGAAGAACTCGATGAGTTGAATGATCGCGTCGACGGCGCGGAGCGTCACGCGACGCTTGACCGCATTGAATTCAGCGGTGATCTGCGTGGCAAAGCACACAGTCTGCATTACCAGGATGTGACGTACAACCCGGGCATCACAGTCGACTACGACAACTTTGGTTCGAAAGTACAGGGGGCCTTGGCAGGGACATCCGGCTTCCATACCCCGTTGACAGACGCTGGCGGCAACCCGTTGACATTCTACGCGCCATTAACTGACCCCCTCAATCCTACCGATGCTGATAAGCTCGCTGGCTTCTTAGAAAATAACAACCTTACGCCTTTGACCAAGATGCTGATTGCCAATCCCGGCTTTCTGAATATGTTCGTCAATGAAAATCTGCCCTCAGGAATCGCACCTTATCCTTTTGTCGTCAAGCCTGCGACCTACGACATCAACAACGACATTCTTTACACCTCCCGCCTGCGCCTGAACATGAAGGCCCAAGTCTATGATAACGTCAAGTTCTCCGGCCGCCTGTCGATGTTCAAAAACTGGGGCGACTCCACGAATTCTCAGGTGTTTGACTCCTGGAACCGGTTCACCATGGATGCCACCAACAGCGGCAACACCACCGGTGACGTGCTGCGCGTTGACCGTGCCTACATGGACTGGAGCAACATCGCAGACAGTGGCTTCTACCTGTCGATCGGTCGTCGTCCGTCTACGGGCGGTCCCCCGCTCCACTTCCGCGAAAACGAAATGCGCGGCGGCACCCCGACCGGCAACGTCATGAGCCTCAACTTTGACGGCATCACCATCGGTCGCAGTCTTGAAGAGCTGACCGGTATTGAAGGAATGATGGCCCGTTTCTGCTACGGCCAGGGTTTTGAATCGGAATGGGGCAACGGTGAGATGTTCAACGAAATCACCACCAAGGACACTCACTTTGCCGGCATCAACGTTGATCTGCTCAACGATGGCACCAACTTCCTGCAATTCACCGCCTTCCGGGCCATGGACCTCAACGATGGTTTCAAAGGGGTGATTGCATTCCCGACCCAGTACGCAGCAATCTTTGCCCCGACCCTGTACAGTGACATGCAGAAGTTCCCCACCTTCAACTTCGAAACCCGCTACCAGCCGAGCGTCACCATTGGTGACATCGATCTTGGCGGCGTGGTTTTCTCGCGCACAGAGGACAACGGCGTCAACTGGTTCGTTTCCGGCGGCATGACCATTCTGCGACCTAATAACAATGCTGGCATGTTCGGCGGCATGGGCAGCGATGCGGTCTATCAAGCCGAGTTGAACGACAACGGCACTGAAATCGTCTTTGCACCCAAGGTCGCAACTGAGGCCGATGATGAGAAAGGCTACGGTTTCTACGCTGGCGTCCAGGTACCGGCCCCGATGGGCAAGCTCGGTCTCGAATACAGCTACGGCTCCGAGCACTGGACACCTTTCACCCAGTCCCAGGATGACGCGGTGGGCAGTAAACTGGCCACCCGCGGCCAGACCGGAGAGGCTTATTACATCTTCGATGTCAACCCGAAGATGTTCATCAAGCTCAGCGGCATCTACTACGACTACGAATACAGCAATAGCGGTTCAGCAGTCGGCAAGCCACAGAAAGTTGAGGACATCAAAGATGGCCTCGCTTACTCGCTGTTGCCTGTCGTCGACACAGCATATGATGTGAATGCTTCACTGACGGTCAAGTTTTAAGTAGCACTCCTAATAGGGGGAGAGATTCGTCTTTCCCCCTATTATTTAACCCTTTCAATCAATGTATTAATATATCCGATTATCTAATATTGCTAACGACCAGTTATCTGGTAAACATTTAAGGGACTTTATTAAGACCAACCCAAAAACCGCATAAGGAGAGATAGTCATGAAGCAATTGTTGTTATCGGGCGCCTTCTGTAGCGTCCTGCTCTTCACCCTGGCCACAGGCACCACACTGGCCGCGGAGAATGATCACAGCTACTTTGTCCAAGGTCCGATGGAAACGGGGCCAGAAGTTACGGCTCAGTGTCTGAAATGTCACGAAAAACATGCCACAGAATTCATGAAGACCACTCACTGGAACTGGGCTCAGGAGCAAATAGTTGACGGCAAAAAAGTCGTCCGCGGCAAAAAGAACGCCATCAACAACTTCTGCACCTCGATCTCCGGCAACGAACCGCGCTGCACCAGCTGTCACGCGGGCTACGGCTGGACCGATTCCAGTTTCGACTTCACCAATCCCGGCAACATCGACTGCCTGGTCTGCCATGACACCACCGGCACCTATGTCAAAGAACCTACCGGCGCAGGCAATCCTTCTAAGCGCGTTGACCTGGTGTATGTTGCCCAGAGTGTTGGCAAACCCAGTCGTTTCAACTGCGGCACCTGCCACTTCTATGGCGGCGGCGGCGATGCGGTCAAGCACGGCGATCTGGATTCGTCCATGGAATACCCCACTCGCTCGGTCGACGTACACATGGATGCCGACGGCAATGACTTTGCCTGTCAGGAATGCCACGTCACTGAAGGCCACGCCATCCCCGGCAACTCGCTGGGTGTTTCGCCAGGAGGAACCAATCACTTCTCCTGCGCCAAGTGTCATGAAGAGGCTCCCCATGCCCAAAGCCGCTTGAACAAGCACGCAGAAGATATCTCTTGCCAGAGCTGCCATATTCCTTTTTACGCCAAGGAAGTCCCGACCAAGCTCTCCTGGGACTGGTCGACAGCCGGACAGGACATTGAGGCCACCGTTGATGAAAACGGCAAACACGCCTACAACAAGAAAAAAGGGCACTTCACCTGGGGCAAGATGGTGACACCCAAGTACCTCTGGTACAACGGTAGCGCCAGCGCCTACAACCGCGGCGAAAAGATCGACCCGGACAAGGTCACCATGCTGACTTACCCGAATGGCAGTATCAAGGATGAGAAGGCCAAGATCCACCCCTTCAAGCTGCATTCTGGCAAGCAGATTTACGACGCGAAGAACAAGTATTTCATCACTGCCAAAGTCTTTGGTGACGGTGGCTACTGGCGCGATTATGACTGGGACAAGGCGGCACGCCTCGGCATGGAAGCCAGCGGTCTGCCATACAGTGGCGAATACGGTTTTGCTGCCACCGAGATGTACTGGAGCATCAACCACATGGTCTCTCCCAAAGAAGAAGCTCTGGGATGCCTTGACTGCCACGGTGACCAAGGCCGCATGAACTGGCAAGACCTTGGCTACAAGGGTGACCCTATGGACAACCCTAAATTCGTTCGCTCCAAATAAGCCTCCTGAATCTTGCTTGGACGACCATGGGGACCGACATCAGTCGGTTCCCATTTTTTTGTTCAACAACCCCAAAAGAGCACTGCCCCCGGGGAAAGGATACCAATCAAAGGAGTACAGAAGCACAGACAAATGCAAAGCTGTTGATTTTTCCCGGAATATGACTATGATGATCTCTCAAACAACCTACTCAAGGAGTCACTCCCATGTTCGGATTGGGCACAACAGAACTGATTATCATCCTGGTACTCGTCATGATTGTTTTCGGAGCAGGCAAGCTCCCTTCTGTAGGCGGAGCCTTGGGTAAAGGTTTGCGTAACTTCAAGGAAGGGGTTAAAGAGGGTGACGAAGAGAAAGACGCAAAGGATCCCGACAAGATTGACAATAACGGCCAGGAAAAATAATTCCGGACGGCTCACACATATGAAGCTAAAAAGGCGCCCCATTCTGGAGGCGCCTTTTTAATTAATCACGACGGAGAAAGAAGATCAGTAAGCCCCACCCTGCTGCGGAGCGATGGTAACCACCACCCGCCGGTTTAATTGACGGCCAGCTTGGTTGGAATTGTCGGCCACCGGCTGGCTTTCACCAAAACCGATGGTTCGCATCCGCATCGCCGAGACGCCCTGGTTCGCCAGAGCATTCTGCACACTGGCAGCCCGCCGCTCGGACAGGTCCTGATTATAAACTTCCGCTCCGGAACTGTCGGTATGGCCGGCAATCTGGATATCAGTCTGCGGATATTGCACCAGCACCTGGGAGACACGGTTGATTTCGTTATAGGCTCCAGGCTTGAGTGCCGCCGAGTTGACATCAAAAAGGACGTCTGATTTAAAGGTCACCGCCAGCACGTCAGCGTTCCGCTGAATGTTGGCCGCCTCAGAGGATGCGAACTGCTGCTGCAAAGCCGATTCCTGGTTATCCATATAGCGACCAATACTTCCACCGGCGACACCGCCGAGGGCAGCACCGATCCCGGCGCCAATCAGAGTAGCCTCGGTGTCGCCACCAATAACCTGCCCCAAACCAGCACCAACCGCTGCGCCAATCCCGGTTCCGTATAAGGCACCCTTCTGCGTATTAGACGTCGGTGCGGCACAGCCCCACAACATCATCACAGCCAGGGTCAACACTGACATTCTTTTCAATACCTTCAACATAATTCAACCTCCTTTTGGTCACAAATTGTAAGATGAATTGCTTTCAAGAATAACGGTAACAAGTCAAAAGGACTTCTTACAACAGGGTCCTGAATACCTCTTTTTTTCATGCTTTGCCATACCCGAGTATTATAACAGACAAATTCACTTCAACACAAAAAAACCCAAATCTGGTTCTGCCAGTAACTTACAGAAGCAGAACAGAGAAACTGGCGGCACAACGACTTCTCAGGCTTGCCATACCATGGGAGCCCGTGCTAATTTTCTCTTTTGCCTATTTTGAAAAGTTCAACCTCTGGAGGTTTACAGAACAATGAAAATTACTCGTGCAGAAGTCGAGCATGTCGGCCGCCTTGCTCGCCTGGCCTTGAGTGAAGACGAACTCAACGCCCTGACCGGTGAGATGGATGCCATTCTCAACTACGTGGAGCAATTGAACGAGCTAAACACCGACGGCATCGTGCCTACCGCTCACGCCGTACCGGTGGAGAACGCGTTCCGACCTGATGAGGTCAAACCTGGCTTTACCCCGGAGCAGGCCTTAAGCAATGCTCCCGACGCGGCCCAGAGCGCTTTCCGGGTCCCCCGGGTTATCGAATAATCTTTTACTTCTGACGGACATAATCATCATGACCATCTACGATCTTACGCTCGCCGAATTACGAACCAAACTGGACAACCGGGAGCTTTCGGCCGTTGAAGTTGCCGAAGCCTACCGCGCCCGCATTGCCGCCACCGACCAGGACGTCAATGCCTATATTACGGTTTGCGATGAATCTGCCATGGCCGAAGCAAAACTGGCCGATCAGGCACTGGCCGCTGGCGAGATAGCGCCCTTGACCGGTCTGCCAATCGCGGCCAAAGACATCTTCAATACCGCCGGGCTAAAGACCACCTGTGCCTCACGCATTCTGGAAAACTATATCGCTCCTTACGATGCGACCGTAATCGCTCGCATCAAGGAACAAAAGGCGGTTATCACCGGAAAACTGAACATGGATGAATTCGCCATGGGCAGTTCCAATGAGAACAGCGCCTTTGGCGCGACCCGCAATCCCTGGAACCTGAATCATGTCCCAGGCGGATCCTCTGGCGGCAGCGCAGCGTGCGTGGCCTCCCGCCAGGCTGCGGCGGCACTGGGCACCGACACGGGCGGTTCAATCCGGCAACCGGCATCGCACTGCGGCGTAGTCGGCCTGAAACCGACCTACGGCCGAGTCTCCCGTTATGGCGTGATTGCTTACGCCTCATCACTGGACCAGGTTGGCCCCATCACCAGAGACGTTCGCGACAGCGCCCTTTTGCTGCAGGCGATCGCTGGCCATGATCCGGCTGACTCCACCTCCATCGATACGCCCGTGCCTGATTATCAGGCGACATTGACGCAAGAGCTGACCGGCCTGAAGGTTGGTCTGCCCGCAGAATATTTTATTGATGGTCTGGATGAAGATGTCCGTCGTGCGGTCGAACAAGCCGTTGCCACCTACAAAGAGCTCGGCGCCGAAATCGTTGAAGTCAGCCTGCCGCACACATCATATGCGGTCGCCTGTTATTACCTGATTGCCACGGCCGAAGCTTCGAGCAACCTGGCGCGCTACGACGGGGTCCGCTACGGCGTTCGTACCGATCAGGCAGAAAACCTGATCGACATGTACATGCAGAGCAGAGCCGCTGGCTTCGGCGCTGAAGTCAAACGCCGCATCATGCTTGGCACCTACGCCCTCTCTTCAGGCTACTACGACGCCTACTATCTCAAAGCACAGAAAGTCAGGACTATGATTCGTCAGGACTTTCTCGATGCGTTTGCAAAAGTCGATGTATTGTTGACTCCAGTCGCACCGACCCCGGCGTTCACCATCGGCGAAAAAACCAATGACCCGCTGCAAATGTATCTGTCGGACATTTACACCATCCCGGTCAACCTGGCAGGCACCTGTGCCATGAGTCTCCCCTGTGGCTTCTCGGCAGCCGGTCTGCCAATCGGCCTGCAACTGATCGGTAAACCTTTCGAAGAAGCAACCATCCTGCGCACGGCCCATGCTTTCGAGCAAGCCACGGAATGGCATAAACGGAAACCAGAATTTTAGTGGATCTATAAACACAAAAAGAGCAATTTAACGCAAAGACGCTAGGAAAAGCTAACAGAGGCGCAAAGAAAAACCTTCAATACTATCAACCTTGAACCTGGGAAAAGCCCCATTGCTTATCGTTGAACCCAGGGTTTCATTGCGAGCTTGCCTTTCACTCTTTGCGCCTTTGCGTTAAATGTCTACAGCCTTGGTTTGGCTTGTTAGTGCCAAAATTCAAAAGAAACTAGGAGCAAAGGGTTTATTCATATGACTCAACCATACGAAACTGTCATCGGCCTGGAAATCCATGCCCAACTGACCACCAACACCAAGATCTTCTGTGGCTGTTCCACAGAGTTCGGGAAAACACCCAACTCACAGACCTGCCCGGTCTGTCTCGGTCTGCCGGGAGCCCTGCCGGTGCTTAACCGGCAGGTGGTGGAGTTTGCGATCAAGACCGGCCTGGCGACCAATTGTCAGATCGCGCCACGGTCGATTTTCGCTCGCAAAAACTATTTCTACCCGGACTTGCCGAAAGGCTACCAGATCTCCCAGTTTGAGTTACCCGTCTGCGAACATGGTTGGCAAGACATCGAACTTGAAGGCGGAGAAAGCAAGCGCATCGGCATCACCCGCATCCACATGGAAGAGGATGCCGGCAAATTGATTCACGGCGATACTCCAGAAGCCCTGGGGACGTCACTGGTCGATCTCAACCGGGCCTGCACCCCGCTATTGGAAATTGTTTCCGAACCAGACATGCGTTCGGCCGATGAGGCAATCTCATACCTGAAAAAAATCCATCAGATTGTGGTCTACCTTGGAGTCTGCAACGGTAACCTTGAAGAAGGCAGCTTCCGCTGCGATGCCAATGTCTCGGTCCGACCTTACGGTCAGGCAGAATTAGGCACCCGCGCCGAGCTGAAAAACATCAACTCTTTCCGCTTTATTAAAGAAGCGATTGAGCACGAGGTGGAACGGCAGATCGACCTGATCGAAAGCGGCGGCAAAGTGGTCCAGGAAACCCGCCTGTTTGATAGCAACACCGGCATGACTCGCTCCATGCGTGGCAAGGAAGAGGCTCACGACTACCGCTATTTTCCCGACCCGGACCTGGTACCGCTGGTGATTGACGACAGCTGGATTGATGCCGTCCGCTCCAGTCTACCGGAGCTGCCGGATGCCAAACGTAAGCGTTTTATCGAAAAGCTCGGCCTGCCAGAATACGATGCCGAGGTCCTGGCCTCTGACCGGCTACTGGCAAATTACTTTGATGCATGCGTCACCCACGCCAAAGAGGCCAAGGCCTGCGCCAACTGGATCATGGGCGAAGTGCTGCGCAAGCTCAAGGAAACCGATACCCTCATCGGGGAGGTACCGATCTCGCCCGTCATGTTGGCGGAGCTGCTAGACCGGATTGCCGACAACACCATTTCCGGAAAAATTGGCAAAACCGTCTTCGAAAAAATGTGGCAAACCGGCCGCGGTGCCGATGAGCTTATTGAATCTGAGGGTCTCAAGCAGGTCACTGATACAGGCGCCATCGAAACCCTGGTCGATGAAGTCATCGCCGCCAACCCCGATCAGGTGGCCGAATACCTGGGCGGCAAAGACAAGCTGATCGGCTTTTTCGTCGGCAAGGTCATGCAGGCCAGCCAGGGTAAAGCCAACCCCGGCATGGTCAATCAACTTCTAATAAAGAGACTGAAAGGGAACTGAAGAAAATGAGCAACTGTGCTGCCTTTCCTAACGCCGGCGGTATCCGCCCGATCAGATACGCTGATGGCATCTTAAGCCTGCTCGACCAACGACGTCTGCCGAACGAAGAGCTCTGGCTGGAGTATTCTGATTATCGGGAGGTGGCTGAAGCGATTCGGAGCATGGTGGTTCGCGGCGCTCCGGCAATCGGCATCACGGCAGCATACGGGGCCTTTCTCGGCGCTCGCGCCATCGAAGCCGACAACTACGCCGACTTCATGAACGCCTTTAATAAAATCTGCGAGGTTCTGGCGACGACACGACCGACCGCAATCAACCTGTGCTGGGCTTTGGATCGGATGAAGAGTCTGGCTCAGGCCAACGCCGAGCAATCACCCAACAACCTCAAAATCGGCCTAGAATACGAGGCCATGGCGATTGCCGAAGAGGATGTTCGCATCAACATGAACATGGGCCGCCACGGCAATACCTTGCTCCCAAACAAAGTCAAAATCCTGACCCACTGCAACGCCGGAGCCCTGGCAACCGGCGGCTACGGTACGGCACTCGGCGTGATCCGGGCGGCGGTGGCTGCGGGCAAACAGGTCTCGGTTTATGCGGACGAAACCAGACCTTTCCTTCAAGGAGCCCGTCTGACCGCCTGGGAACTGCAGCGAGACGGCATCGAGACAACCCTGATCTGCGACAACATGGCTGGCTACATGATGGCCAAGGGTGAGGTCGACGCGGTCATCGTTGGTGCCGACCGGATTGCCGCCAACGGTGACGTTGCCAACAAAATTGGCACCTATACAGTCGCCGTGCTGGCAAAAGAACATAATATTCCCTTTTACGTTGCCGCCCCGGTTTCAACCATTGACCTGAAGCTAAGCGACGGCTCAAAAATTCCGATCGAAGAACGCGACGGTCGGGAAATCACTCACCTTGGAGATCAGCAGCTGGCCCCCACCGGCATCGCCACCTGCAACCCGGCGTTTGATATCACTCCGGCCCGACTGGTCAGTGCCATCATTACTGAACATGGTGTGGCCAAGGGCAATTATCTTGAGCAACTAGCTGGTTTTGTTCGCCAGAGTAGGTAATCGACCTGATGACTTTTGCTGAAACGCCAACATGGCGTGAACAACTCTTGGCTGGCGATGAAAAGGCCCTTGCGGACACAGCTGCAAAAGCAGGTTTTTTGGAACCAGCAAAAACCGCAACCAACCTGTCCCTGTTGCAGGAAACCTTTACCAACCCCAAACTTGTCATGAACCTCGCCAGACAGGCGCTGACAACCGCTGATCCAGACCTCGCACTCAACAACCTCGAACGTCTGAGTGGAACAGTTGAAAAACAGCGACTGGCCGAGGTTCTTAACGAACCAACGCCTACTCGCCAGCTACTGACGATCCTTGGTGCCTCACCCTTCCTCGCCGGTATCCTCTGCCGCCGAGCCAGTTTTTTTGAAGGCCTGTTTTTCCAGTCCCAATTTGAGCACCGCAAAACCGAAGAGCAGATGAACACCGAGCTGCAACAGATAATCGCCGACACGGCCGACACTGCGACATTGAAACAGGGTCTACGTTGCTATAAAGCCCAGGAGATGTTACGCATCGGTGGCCGCGACCTGTGCGGCATGGCAGAGCTTGAGGAAGTCACCGCCGAACTTTCATCGCTCGCCGCAGCCACACTGCAAAGAGCCTTCGAAGTCTGTAGTCTCCAATTACAGGCCGAATACGGCATCCCCCTGCTCGACGCGACAGAAGGAGAACCTGAGAAAGAAGCCGAATTCACCATCCTCGGCATGGGCAAGTTCGGCGGCTGCGAGCTCAACTTTTCCTCCGATGTCGATCTGATCTACTTCTACACTTCGGACCACGGCCAAACCACCGGCATCCCGGATCCGGTTCGTGGCGTCCGTAACCAAATTTCTCTGCACCAATATTTTATTCGTCTTTCGGAAATAATCAGCAAGGCGATCGGGCAAGCGACCGATGACGGCTTTGTGTTCCGGGTCGACCTGAGACTGCGCCCTGAAGGCAACAGTGGCGAAATGGCCAACTCCATCGCGGGCGCTGAAATCTATTACGAAAGCTGGGGACAGAGCTGGGAACGTTCGGCCATGCTCAAAGCCCGTCCGGTGGCTGGGTCAAAAGCACTGGGTGAACTGCTGCTAAAACGACTGGAACCGTTCATCTATCGCCGACACCTTGATTACGCCATGATCGAAGATATCAAGGTAATGAAACAGAAAATCGACCGGAGTCTGACCCGCGAACGAGAAGGTGAGCTGAACCTCAAGCTGGGACAGGGAGGGATCCGTGAAATTGAGTTCTTCATTCAAGCACTCCAGTTAATCAACGCTGGCAAGAAGCCCCTGTTGCGAGAACGCAATTCCCTCAAGGCCTTAAGCCTCCTTTGCAAGGAAGAGCTAATCACTCCAGATGAACGTGACAGTTTAGGCTCTGCCTATCGTTTTTTACGGACGGTGGAGCATCGCATTCAGGTGGTCAATGAGCAACAAACTCACAATTTGCCAACCCGTCCAGAGGAAATAACTGCTCTGGCCCGACGTTGCGGCTTCAACAACTGTGACGAGTTTCTGATGACGCTGCAACAGCACCGCGACAATGTTTCCGCGATTTTCCGAGATCTTTTTTATACCAGCGAAGAGGAACTGCCATCGCAGGTCAATGCCAGGGTCGCTTTCCTGTTCGACCCTGAGGCCGACCCTGACCTCTGTATGGACATCCTTGAGGAGAAGGGCTTTCGTAATCCTGAAGCCGCCTATGAAAGCCTGACCATACTCCGCAAAGGGGGAACACATGGGTATCTGACCGAGCGAGCCAGACGACAACTGGACCGGATTGCGCCGTTACTTTTTCAGGAAGTTCTCAACAGTCCAGATCCACCCATGGCCCTGGCCAATCTTGAAAAGTTCCTCGCGGCCTGTCGCCGGGCACGCGGAACTTATTATGCCCTGCTGGCTGAAAATGCTGAGATCATCAAAGTTCTGATTTCTCTCTTTGCCACCAGTCAATTTCTATCGCGCACCTTCATCCAGCACCCGGAGGTGCTCGATGCTCTGGTCTCGCGCGCCTACGCCCAGAACATCAAAGAACCGAGGGCCCTCTCCGAAGAACTCGCAGAACAGATCAACCAGGTCACTCACTACGAGGACAAGTTGAACCAGTTACGCCGCTTTCGCAATGAAGAGTTCCTGCGGGTGGCTCTGAATGACATTTACGGCCATACCCCACAGGGGCAAACGGCTCGACAACTTTCCCTGATCGCCGATGCCTGTCTGCAGCAAGCGCTCTCCATCTCCCGTGAAGAGCTGGTGACACGCTATGGTCTGCCTTATTGTCATGAGACCGACGGACCCCGCCATGAAGCAGAGTTCGCTATTATCGGCCTCGGCAAACTGGGTGGCATGGAGCTCAATTATCACTCGGACCTGGACATCATCTTCATCTACGAAGGTGAAGGCAAGACCCAGCCGGTTGCCGGGACTGACCCAGACCGGTTTCGACCGCAAACCAATCAGCAGTACTTTGCCCGCCTGGCTCAGCGCATTATTTCAGTGCTATCTGTGATGACCCAAGAAGGCCATGTCTACGAAATAGATACCCAACTGCGACCTTCCGGGAATCAGGGTCCGCTGGTCACCTCCCTGCCCGCTTATCGCGACTACCACCAAAATTCAGCAGCTTCCTGGGAGCGACAAGCCTTGATCAAGGCCCGCGTTGTGGCTGGAGCGACAAATCTGGCCACAAGTTTCGACGCCTTGACCGCGCAAACTGTTTATGAGCGTCCTGTTGCAGACAACCTTGCCGCGGAGATTTATCGCCTGCGACAACGCATGGAAAAAGAGTTGGGCAAAGAAGATAACCAGCATCGCAACATCAAGACTGGACGCGGCGGCATGGTCGATGTTGAGTTTTTGGCCCAATACCTGCAACTTTGTCATGGCCAGGCGCACCCGAACTTACGTTGCCGAAACACCCTCGATGCGCTATCGGCGCTGTTTGAAGAGAACTTAATCCTGGGAGAAGATTACACGAACCTGGTCAGCGGATATAAGTTTTTGCGGCGGATGGAAAACAAGTTGCGGCTGGTTCACGACCAGTCAATCAACAAACTTGACGCTGAGCCAGAGTATTTGGCCAAACTGGCGAGACACCTTGGATATCCAGAGCAACCAATCCAACCGGAGCTGGCGCTGCTTGAAGAATATGCTCAGGTCACGCAAAAGATTAGAGAAGTTTTCGATCATTACCTGACCGCTACGGAGGCAATCTAAGATGGATCACGAAGACAACGGCAAGCGTATCCTGATCGTCGACGACGACCCAAACATCCGGCGTTTCCTCACTGAATCGTTGCGGCTGCGGGGATATGACGTACAGAGCTACGAAACAGCCGAAACCGCATTGCAACAGCTCGAAAGTCACAGCTTTGACCTGGCGTTGCTCGACATCCTTCTACCAGGCACCAACGGGCTACAACTTTGCCGCAAGCTAAGGGATCTGCCGGCGACCAAGGAACTGCCGATCATCATGATGACCGCCTTCTACAAGCAGGCTGACCATATCCGTGATGCCCGTGAACAGTATGGCGCAACAGACTACCTGCTCAAACCTTTTCCGCTGAAAACGTTGCATGAAAAGATCGATGCGTTAATTGGCGCGCCAGCAGCATCTCCCAGTTCCGAACGCCTCAGCGTCGAGGGCAATCTTACCGAAACCAGCCTGGCGCATATCCTGCACAACCTTTACAGCCTGCGCACGACCGGACTGCTGCACATTGAACATGGTGACGTCAAGAAAGTCGTTTATATTCGTAATGGATACCCGATTTTCGTCCGTTCGAATCTGGTCCGGGAGTTTCTCGGTCAGATCCTCATACGCAAAGGCACCCTGACTGCAGAAGAGTTGGAGCAGTCACTGCAAGCGGCCAAAGAGCAGGGTCGGCGTCACGGCATGATCCTAATTGAAATGGGTCTGCTCACACCACAGCAACTGGATGACACTCTGCGCAATCAGGTCACCGAAAAGCTCCTTGATACTTTTTCCTGGGCAGAGGGCAGTTATCGCTTTATTCAGGTTCGCGAGTTCAAAGAGGGTGTGACCAGCATCGACCTGTCGCCAGCGAACCTGATTCTGCAGGGGCTACGCGAATATGCCGACAACAAGCAACTTTTGAAAGCCCTAGAACCGCACCTCGATCTTTACATGCAACAGGCAGAGAACCCGCTGTATCGCTTTCAGGAGATTCGCCTTTCTGTCAACGAGCAACGTATTTTTGAAAGTTGCCAGGGGCAGATCACCCTAAAAGAGTTGCTCAAACGCAACCAACTCTCAAAAAAAGAGGCCGAGCCCTTGTTCGCCGCCCTCATAAGCACCGGAATTCTGGTCGGGCGCACTGAGGCTGAGGTCAACGCCGAAGCTGAAGGTTGCGAGGTTCCCCAGGACTTTCGTTCCAAACGCGCTGCGTTTTTAAAAGAATACACCTGGATGATGGGTCAGGATTACTTCACACTCCTCGGTGTCAGTAAAACCGATTCTCGCGAACAAGTTCGCAAGTCCTACTACAACATGGTCAAGAAATACCATCCGGACCGGTTCTTCGAGCAAGCCTTTTTGATTGATCTTAAAGACAAAGTCAACACCCTCTTTCAACGCATCAGTGACGCCCACGACACACTGAGCGATGAAAAAACCAAAACTCACTATCTAAACGAGTTAAAAGACAAATCCTCTAACGCAAAAACGAATCTGGAAAACATCTTGCAGGCCGAAACTGCTTTTCAAAAAGGGATGTTGCTTTTACAGGTCAAAAAATACGAAGACGCCGCCAAATCTTTTACCGAAGCACTGGAGTTGAATCCCAACGAAATAGAATGTCTTTTGTATCACGCCTGGACGACTTATAAATCGAGCGCCAAAGATAAGGACAGCGCCGCTCAGGCTCGCACGAGCCTGCTACGGGCAGTCACAATCAACCCGAAACTTAGTCAGGCGCACCTTTATCTGGGACACATTTCCAAGGACGAGGGCAATGCAAAGAAAGCACAACGCAGTTTCGAAAAAGCCATTCAATGCAATCCAAATTGTACCGAAGCACTGCGTGAATTGCGGTTGCTAAATATGCGTAAGGACAAAACGGAAAACGAGAAAAAAGGGTTGTTCGGGAAGATCTTCAAATAGAAACAAGTTGGATTTAATCAGAAGTTGTGGGGAAAGCATCAAGCCGGTCCATAAGCACGTCAATTTTTCGTGAGACAAATTGAATCAAGCGTTTACACAGAGACCTCAGAAGAAGAAGCTTTGCCTGAGAAAAAACGGTAATCAGGGCTGTTCCGCCCAAGGATCGTCGGCAAAGTCAATCCAGTTGACGCAAGGATCATTGAACGCTATCCCCGCGCGGGCACAGGCGATCTCTACGGTACTCTTTTCAACAAAGCGGCTCAGAGACTCAAACACTTGCTCCTCCGCAGGCTTGAAAACAACCCCGACCTTCGGTTGCTGTCGACCCGGGGAATCACTTGCCGAAACACAATAGAGCACCTCGGCCGCGGTTCTTATCACCTTCCCTGCCAGTTTCATTTCGATCGTCACCGGAGTCTTGCGTGGCAGTTCAACATCACACAAAAAGCGGCATCCGCGGGGTGAAAGGGAAATCATTCGAGCTTCGTGCCAGCGGCCGTCATACTGCAAATCGGCCGAGATATCCATGGCGACCCGAAGATGCTGCCGCAAGTTCGAAAAGAAGTGGGCTTCCATCTGACAATAAAGCCGCGTCAGCGAAATGGGTACCATAAGAAAGTTCACATCAGCCAGCGGCATCGGGGAGAGCCAGAGAACTGAAGCTTCATGTTCCGGCAAAGCGAGGCCGCGCTCGACTAAAACGATTCTGGCTGCCATCAGATCATCAACAGTTTCGAATTTCCAATCAGCCAGAATGCTGGACAGCAGCCGTTTAACCAACGGATTACGGACCACAATCGCGATCGCTCTGGTATTGGAAGAACTCCCTCCTAATAACACTCGTTCTCCACTCCTGGCTCAAAAGGTTGCATAAACGTTCCCCGGCAGCAATGGAATCTTGCCGAGCGACCACCTTGGTCAACAAGCCTCAAATCTACCATTATATTGACCGTCATGTCTCGTTAAAGTTCCACTGATAAACAACCTGCCCGACACCACACAGGGCAAAATCAACGTCAGGGCTCCAGTTGAGTCAGCTCCGACAACCGTACCAGATCCTGGTCAAGCAGATGTCGCGGCTTCACATTGCTCAACGCCCTAATCATACTGCGCTTGAGGTGGCGGTTATCCTTATACAGATCAGCAATCAGACGCTTCATTTTTTGACGTTTTTGATCCTCCTGCGTCATTTGCGGACAACCGCAGTCGATCACCGGAAAATCGTTCTGCTGTGCGAACTCGATTATATCAGCTTCCTCGACATAAACCAGCGGGCGAATAATAGTATGGCGCCCGTTGTCGGCCAACAGCTTAGGACTCATGGCGGCCAGGGTTCCAACATAGAACTGGTTGAGCAAGAGGGTTTCAATAAAATCATCCAGATGGTGACCTAGGGCAATCTTATTGCACCCGAGCCGGTCAGAAACGTCATAAAGAACCCCTCGCCGCAACCGGGCGCAGAACGCGCAATAAGAGGAATTTGGCCGCCGTTTCTCCTCAATAATCTGTCGGCAGTTGGTCTGCTCCATGTGAACGAGGTAACCACAATCACGCAGGTATTCTTCCAGAACGTCC
Organism: Desulfuromonadales bacterium; assembly: GCA_030145195.1. Taxonomy (GTDB): domain Bacteria; phylum Desulfobacterota; class Desulfuromonadia; order Desulfuromonadales; family BM103; genus JAQYVY01. The sequence goes on from JAQYVY010000003.1 coordinate 46,992, forward strand.
TTGCGATAACCGGGGAAACCAGCATCAACATTGACCGCAATCAATTCATAATCAATCGGTGCACGACGTCGCAGTTGGTGTAGGATATGAAGCAAGGCATAGGAATCCTTCCCGCCAGAAACGGCCACCGCAATCCGGTCGCCCGCTTCGATCAAGCCAAAATCACCAACCGCCTGTCCGGTCCGTTTTTTGACCTTTCGGAAATGTGTATTATTGAGCAACAACGTTAAGAACCTGCCTTCAGCCTGAACCTGAGTTTACCGATTCAAGCCTTAATAATACGGCTTACAACCCAAACAAGGGTGAACCTTATAAGCGCACATAAAAAGTGAGCGACACAAAAAACTAGCCTTCCGGCTCAACATGACGCACTGCATGAGTCGGAGCCAGCCCGATAAGCTTCCGGCCATCTTCAAGCACCAGGTAAAAGGCTGGAATCAGAACCAAGGTAATGCCGGTAGCAAAGAGAATACCGAAGGCCAGGCTGATCGCCATGGGAACGAGAAACTGTGCCTGAACGCTGGTTTCCAAAATCATCGGCATAAGACCAAAAAAGGTTGTCAGCGAGGTTAATAAAATCGGCCGAAAGCGTCTTTGCCCAGCCTCCATGACCGCATCATGCAAACCCATGCCCTTGCGCAGCATCCGATTGGTGTAGTCGATCAACAACAATGAATCGTTGACCACCACGCCGGTCAAGGCAACAATACCAAACATGCTCAGGATGCTCATATCGTATCCCATAATAAAATGCCCGAGAATCGCACCAACAATCCCGAACGGGATCGCGACCATGATCAGCAACGGCTGGGAGTAGCTACGAAAAGGAATCGCCAGTAGCGCAAAGATGACGATCAACACCAACTTGAAACCGTCAAAGATACTCTCCATCGATTCCCTGCGGCTCTTCTCCTCGCCTTCCATATCGAAGCTTAAGCCTGGATAATCAGCCATCAGTTTCGGCAGAGCCGTCGCCTTGATTTCGGCGATGATCTCCTCCACGTTGGCAACAGCGCTATCCACCGTTGCTGAGACATTAATCACCCGCTTCCGATCCGTCCGGTTGATCGTGCTGAACCCGCGACTCTCAACCAACGTAGCCGCCCGATCCAGAGGAACCTCGCCCCCGCCCGGCACCCTGATGCGCAGGGTTTCAAGATCCCATACCCGCTGACGATTCGCCTCGGGATAGCGAACCAGAACCTTGACCTCATTGCGGCCACGCTGCAGCCGTAGAGCTTCTGCACCGTAAAATGCGCCGCGCACCTGTCGGCCCAGATTCTCTTCGGTAATACCCAGAGTCCGCGCTTCGGCCTTCAGGAGGACTTTAACTTCCCGTTTGCCCAGGGTGTAATTGTCAATAATGTCACCCGTCCCCGGATAGGTGGCAATCGTTTTCTTGAGACGCTCAGACGCCTCGTCCAGAACCATAAAATCCTCATGTGCCAACTGAATGTCGACATTGGCCCCAAGATGCATCAGGTTTGAAGAAAAGGTCAGTTTTTCAACGTCTGCAAGTTCCCCCACCCGCTCGCGCCAGAGACTGGAAATCTCGCTGGCACGCACACTACGCCGCTCACTCGGGGTTAAGAACATAGAGATACTGGCCAGGTTGCCACCGGCACGAGAGATTGATCCCGCCGGGCCCCGATCTGCGGTAGACGTGCCAATATCCGCATAAACGTGTCGCATCACGGAGTCGCCATCCGCGAGCTCCTGATCATACTCGGCAACAACAGCCAATCCGGCCTTAACGATCTTTTCTTGAACCTTGGTTGTCAATGCCACCGAGCTACCGGGAGCCAACTCAAGAGCGACCTGAATAACATCGCCATCAACATCCGGCATGAAGCGCGTCTTGACGACCCCGCCACCAATCAGGCCAACACCAGCCAAAAGCAAAACCGCGCAAGCCAGAGCAACTGTTGTGTAGCGATAGTGCAAACAAAGCACGAGAGTTTTCTGATATGGACCGTCAATAAACTTCTGCAGAGCTCGACCGAACCGCCGCCGGTTCTTGTCGAGACTACTCAAAAAACGACCCGGAGCCTGCATCGGTTGGCCAATCGCCAGATGCGCTGGCAAGATAAACAGACACTCAACAAGTGACACCACCAGGATCGAAATAACAATCACCGGAATCACCATAATGAACTTCCCCATAATACCGAGGGTAAAGAGCAAAGGTAAAAACGCTGTCACCGAAGTCAGGATGGCAAAAACAACCGGCTGAAAAACCTCAAGGGTGCCGTCGATCGCAGCTTGGAGATAGGGTTTGCCCTTTTGCCGGTGTTCATAAACATTCTCGCCGACCACAATGGCATCATCAACCACAATGCCGAGCGCCATAATAAAGGCAAAGAGCGAGATCATGTTGATGGAGACATCGGCCACCGGCATGAAGAGCAACGCCCCACAGAAAGAGATGGGGATGCCAAGCATGACCCAGAGCGCCAGGCGAATTTCGAGGAACAGACTCAGGACGACAAAAACCAATACCAGACCGATCAGGGCATTTTTAACCAACAGATCCTTGCGGCTCTTGAAAAGTTCCGAGTTGTCGTTCCAGGTAGCCAAATCAACCGAATCTGGAAGTTGACGTCGTTTTTTCTCGACAAATTCATGCACAGTCTCGGAAATTTCCGTCGGCTTCTGGTCACCTACCCGGTAGACCTTGACCATAGCCGCCGGCAAGCCATCAAAGAGACCCAACTGGTCAGTCTCCTCGAACCCATCCCGAATGGAGGCAATCTCGCCGAGGGTGACTTCCGTACCCTCGGCAGAGGTCAGAATAACGATACTGGCGTATTCATGACCGACATAGCGCCGTTCCTTGGTTCTGACCAGGATCTCACCGGAAGCCGTTTTAATCGTTCCCCCGGGCAGATCAAGAGACGCCTGACGAACCCTTTGTGCAACTTGATCGAGGGTCAGATCGTAACGCCGCAGAGTGGTCTCATCAATCTCGATCGATATTTCATAGGGGCGCACACCACTTAAATCAATCTGGGTAATGCCAGGTTCCAAAAGTAATTCGTCTTGAATCTGCTCGGCCAATTCACGCAAGCTGCGCTCGGGCAGCTGGCCGAAAACAACCACGGAGATGACCTCGCGCCGATTGAGCAGCTTGCTGACCACCGGCTTTTCAGAGTCTTGCGGAAAGGTGGTGATCCGGTCAACTTCACTCTTGATATCCTGCAGGACCAGGTCGATATCTGCATCAGTGGTCACCTCAGCGGTGACCACACCATAGCCTTCAGCCGCGACAGATTTGAGTTGTTTGATACCGTCAAGCCCGGTCAGGTTTTCCTCAACCTTGAGAATGACGCCCTCTTCAACCTCTTCCGGACCGGCACCCGGATAGACCACTTTCACCTGAATACGGTCAAGGGCAATATCCGGGAAAACTTCCTGTTTAACGTTGAAGCCGAGGATCAGGCCACCAATGACGAGGACCAGCATCAACAGATTGGCGGCGACGTGATTTTCCGCCATCCAGCGAATGGGGCCATTCATTATTTGCTCTCCTGCAACTGCGGACGCAACAGCATACCTTCAGCGGCCCCGGGCAAATTCGACAAGACCACCTTTTCACCGGTTTCCAGCCCGGCACGAACCAGAACCTCATCTCGCTCGCGACGAAAAATCTCGACCCCACGGATATGCAGCCGATTTTCGGCATCAACAATCCATACGCTGTCGTTGTCATGCAAGGCACCGCGCGGCACAGCAATAACGCCAGAGATTTCTTCACCCTGCATATGGACTTCAACGAACATTCCCGGCAAGAGCTCGCTCAGAAGACTTGCATCTTTCGAATCCCGGAAAAACGGATCAGCAACGGTCACCACCACATTTGCCATTCGATTGCGTGGATCTATCTCGCCCAAAGCTCGGGTTATCACGCCCTGCCAAGCAAAGGTCTTGCCACCGGATTGCAATTCAACTTGCGCGGTTGAACCTTGCTGAGAAACCTCATTGCGCGGGACCTGTAACCAGGCAAGCTGATCGAGAGAAACCGGCACGACAATTTCCATCTGATCGGTCCCGGCAACAGTTGCGACTGACACGCCAGCCCGGAGATATTGACCGACATCGACCTGTTCATTGCGAATATAGCAATTAAACGGGGCGGTAATGCTAGTGCGTTGCAGGTTGAGTTCCGCCTGTTTGATCGCAGCGAGAGCCGCATCACGCTGGGCCAGAGCGCTCTTAAGTTGCGGCGCGTAAACAACCAGAGGGCTGGGCTCTTCATTCTCCTTGAATTCAAGCCGTTGCCACTCCTTGCGCGCGAGAGCCGCAAGGTTTTCATTACGCGCCAACTCCAGTTCCGTCTGCGCCAAACTGGCCTGAGCCATAGCGAGCGCCAGTTGATAATCAACCGCCTCAATGGTAAACAGCTCTTCGCCTTGGCGAAAGAAACCACCAGCAACCATGCGCGGCGAAATCTTGTTAACCTGACCCGTAACTTGCGGCGCAATACTCGCCTCGAAGCGTGGTTGAGCGGTACCGGTACCGGTGACGACAATTCTCCGACTGGCGGCCGTCACCTCAACAACCTCGACGAGAGGTCCAAGATATGGCTTCTCCTGCGGCTGCGGCAGCTGGCGTGATTTGACTATCAACCCGGTCAGAACCAGGGCGACAACCATGATGATAACTGGCAAAACAACCTTTCTCTTACTCATTATCGGTATCCTTTTTTGCACTCAGACGTAATGCCATCTCTTGCCGCATCCAACCACCACCCAGCGCCCGCGCCAGAGTGATCCGATCAGAGAGGAGTTGCCGTCGGGCTGACAGTAACCGGCTGCGTGTTTCAAAGTCAGCGCGTTGAGCAGTTAAAACCGGCAGGTAATCCGTGAGGCCGAAGAGATAGCGTTCGGTCGTTAAACGTAAGGTTGAACCGGTTGCCTGAGACGTTTCGTTCAAGCGCGCGACCCGCTGTGCCTCCGCCCAGTTGTCGACAAGAGCATCCTCAACCTCGCGAAAGGCGTCCAGAACCTTTTGTTGATATCGAGAAACCGCCTCTGCCAGTACGGCCCGAGTGCGGTCGACTTCGGCTCGTCGTCGGCCACCATCGATCACCGGCAGGGTCAAACTGCCCAACAAGTTCCAGAACTCGCCGGTCAGCAACCCCGCAGTGAGCTCCTGTCGCGTTGAACCGTAACTACCCATCAAGCTGATCGAAGGGAAACGGTCAGCGATTGCGGCGGCAACGCTGGCGTCGGCAGCTTCAATCCGCTTCAACTCAGCCCTGAGATCAGGTCTGTTCTCAAGCAATTCAAATGGAACACCGGTGGCGAAGAGTTCAGGCACCGGCGGCAAGACCGTCAGCTCGCCGGACAAAACCGACCCAGGATAATGCCCGAGCAACACCCCGATGGCATGCTCCGCTCTGGCTTGTCCAGCTTCATACAGAGGACGAGTCGCCTGGGCTGCAGACAAGCTCTGGCGGGCCTGGTGCATATCGACGGCCGGCACCAAACCTGAACGATAGCGGTCTTCGACCCGGGCCAAAGTATCAGCAAAGGAAGCAATGCTCTGATCAACCAGGGCCAGCTGTGCCCGTTGTTCAATCGCTAGAAAATAGAGATCTGCCAGTCGCGATGACAAGCTGAGATAAAAACTCTGCAGCTCTTCTTCGCCAGCAGCAAACTCACTCAAAGCCGCTTGGCTCCGTGCAGCCAGCTTGCCCCAAAGATCAAGCTCAAAACCTGCCGCGACCGACAACTGTTCGCTCTTTCCAGTAAAATCGTTGACCAGTCCAGGTTGACGGCTACGCCCTAAAGTCCCTTCGGCAGAAAGCCTCGGCCGCTGTGCACTGCTCGTAATGCGAAACGCCGCCGCCACCTGCTCCAGCCGCGCGTAGGCCTGAGCCAGTTCCAGGTTCTGGGCAAACAGTTCCTGCATCAACTGGTTGAGCTGCTCATCTTTAAAAACAAGCCACCAGCGATCAAGCGCTGGGTTCGAAGTTGCAACCGTGCTGCTTTCGAGGTACTGCGTCGGCAGTTCGTCGGACAGGTTCACGACTGTTGCCTGATGCAACGAACAACCACTCAGCAACAAAACAATCAAGAAGAAGAACCATCGAAAGGTCATTGGGCGGCCTCCAGTCCGGCAGTGGTGTAATCGAGGAACACCTCAATCAGTTCCTCCGTTTCGAGCTCAACGGAAACGTCCGCTGGCGTTATGGAGTGGCGATCGTGGCAGCGCATGATATGACTCATCGAACCAATGGCGAAATGCAGTCGCCAAAAGAGCGTCTTCCGCGACAAGCCCGGCAAGGCCCGTTCCAGAGCAGTAAACAATTTGACCATGATCGGACTCATGTGCCGCATAAAAATTGACATGACCAGCCCTTGCGGCTCGGCGAGGGCATGCCCGATCAGGCGGATAAAACCTTCAGCATCAGAACCTTTTTGCCGCAACCGAAAGGTCGGCTCAACAAAGGTGCGAAGGACCTCACGCGTAGTCGGCACGGTTCCAGCCGCCTCGGCCCGAGACAAAACAGCTTCAAGTTGGCTCAACCGAAGCTTATTCAAGGGCTCAAGCCGCCGCAGCAAAACGGCTTCCATCAGAGCATCTTTACTGCCAAAATGATAATTGACTGCGGCAAGGTTAACCTCAGCAGAAGCAGTAATCGCTCGCAGTGAAGTGGCATGATAACCGTGCGCAGCAAAGAGCAGTTCGGCAGCATCGAGAATTTTTTCTTTGGTATCGATTTGGCACATTGCTGTTGATGACTCCAGAGGCATGATAGTAAGATCAAGCACATTGTTCATACGAGTGATTTAAACGACTGTTTGAAATCTGTCAAGCTTTTTCATGCTCACTCTTTTTTGAGGCCAGAGAGAAAATGAAGTGTAAGATGGAACCGTAGACCAAACCGACCTCCAAGTCAGAGGCACCAGCCGTTGCGCCTTGAACCATAAGTGCTAACCTTAAAACAACCTGATAATTCCTGAGAGGGTTTCGATGTTTACCTGGAAACGACTGCTGTATGCTTCGGCATTGATCATTATACTTTTGTTTGCATTCACCAGCCTGATCCTCCCAGGAATCGTTATCGACCGGGCGCAAAGCTGGGTTGCCGCAGAAACGGGCCGCACCCTGAAGATTGATTCGGTCACCATCAATCCGCTTGGTCTCACCGTTGCAATTCACGAGCTATCACTCAGCGAAGCAGACCAGCACACGCCCTTTATCACCTGGCAAAAGCTGAGCCTGTCATTGAGCGTGAAATCACTGTTCCACCTGGCACCGATTGTCGATGAACTTAAGCTGGACAACCCGACCTTACATCTCGAACGCCTGGCAGACCATCAATTCAACTTCAGCGACCTCCTTCCCGAGACTAAGGAGGAGGCCAGCCCCGACTCTCCGAAGGAACCCTCGCGGTTTTCTCTCAACAACCTGACGATCAACAATGGCAGCATTGAACTGATCGATTCCAGCCTCGGCGAGGAGATCAAGCACACCATTCAGGAGTTGAACCTGGCCCTGCCGGCCATCGGCAACCTGGCCTACATGGTCGAAAACCCGGTGCAACCGATGCTGCACGCAGTTGTCAATGACGCGCCGATTGACATCCAGGGAACCCTCAAGCCCTTCTCCAAAACCCAGGAGATGCACTTCAAGCTGGCTTTAGACGACATTGATCTGCCCTTTTATCTCGGCTACGTTCCGATGGAACTGCCGATTCAGCTGCGGACCGGGCGGCTGAGTTTTGACCTCGGTCTCATCTATCGACTGTCCGCCGAAACGGGTCCGCAACTCGAACTTAACGGCGATGTTGTCTTGACGGGGCTGAACATTTTCGATCGGCAAAGTGAACAGCTGTTTTTTCTGCCGTTGCTCCAATGTCAGATAGCCCCTTCCCAGCTCCTGGAGAAAGCCATCCATCTCGCCACCTTACGAATCTACAACCTCGAAGTGCAGCTTAACCGAGACAGCAAAGGCGAATGGAACCACGCCCGCCTGAAAATGCCGGAAACCGCAAAACCGCAACCGGAAGAACCGGCGGCCGCTGACACCAAGCCGTTCAACCTGACAATTGACTCCCTCTGGTTACGTGATGGCGTCATCGTTTTCCGCGATGACATCCCGCCAGGCGGCTTCGAAACTGTGGTCAAGGACATCACTCTCGACCTTCACGATTTTGCTCTCGGCAGTTCAACACCGATGCCACTGCACCTGGCCCTAGCTACCGAACGTGACGAACAGCTTGAGATCGAAGGCCATCTGGCCCTTGAACCACTATCGCTTTCTCTGGCGATCAAAGCCGCGCAGATTCCGCTGGCGGCCTACCAGCCTTATTACCAAGCCACCGTTGCCGCGCCGCTGGGGGGGACGCTGCATTTACAAACACAGCTGGCCGTCACTCCAGAAAACCCATTGTTGCTGAGCAACGCTCAGATGGTGATCAACGATCTTTACGGGCCGATTGCTGCGGACGAAGGTCTCTGGATCGACCTGTTGAAGGTGTCGGATTTTTCTTTCGATCTGGCCGCCAACCGGCTGGAGATTGAGCGGATCGCCTATGATGACGCCAGGGTCCGCTTCTCCCGTGCGCATGACGGCCGCTGGTCATTCATGTCGCGCAACTACCCGGTGTTGATGAAACTGCTGGAACCGAGGGCCGAGCAGCCGGCCAAACCCAAAACGGCACCGAGCGGGCCGGAGTTCAATTATCGTATTGGTGAATTGACTTTGCAAAACTGGAATTTCGACATTCGCGATCACCAGCTCAAGCAGCCAGCCCGGATCAGAATCGATGACCTGAATCTGGCGATTCAGAACCTTGCCGCGCCTGAGCCGGTGCAGAGTCCGATCACCTTCTCTGCTTTGGTACCACCGAAAGGTCAGGTTCAGATCGACGGCAACCTTAGCCTGGCAAACCAGTCTGTCGAACTGGTTGGACAGTTAACGCAGCTGCCGCTGACCCCCCTGGCACCCTATCTTGCCGAGCAAACTAATCTGGAGCTGAGCAATGGGGTCATCAATGCCAAGCTGAAGGTAAAGTCTGTCCCCAACGCTGATGGCGCCGCCATAGCCTTTGCCGGCAAGCTGGGGATCAGCCGTATGCACCTGCTCGACGGTCTTCATCATGAAGACCTGGTGAAATGGGACAGCCTGCAGGTCGCCGGGCTCAAGGGCACCACCGCCCCGTTAAGTCTTGCAATCGACTCGATTACTTTGAGCGATTACTTTGCCAAAGTCATAATTGATGAAGAGGCCCGGCTGAACCTGACGGAAGCTTTTAAAAACAGCGATGAAAGCACAGAGGACGCCCTGACCAAAGCAGAAAAACCAGCGACTGAGATTGAACCGGTTCCCGTGCAACCGACCACATCGCCGGAGGTGCAAATTGCCAAGGTCGTTTTGCAGGGCGGCCAGATCGACTTTACTGATCGACACCTGCCGCAACCGTTTCATGCCGACATGCAAAAGTTAGGCGGACGCATTGAAGGCCTCAGTTCGGCACCTGACGCACGTGCCGAAGTTGACCTGCGAGGCAACTTGCGCAACCAGTCGCCGCTCAGTATTACAGGAGAAATCAACCCACTGGCAAAAGAGCTCTTCCTGGATTTGAAGCTCGGCTTCCGCGACATCGAGATGAGCCCTTTCTCGCCTTATTCAGGAACCTTTGTCGGTTACTTGATCGAAAAAGGCAAACTGCACTTAAATCTCAATTATTTTATCGAGGAGAGTCGGCTTAAAGCCAGTAACAAAGTCTTTATCGACCAGCTCACTTTTGGCGAGGCCGTTGAGAGCGAGCAAGCTACCAGTCTGCCGGTTAAATTGGCGGTAGCCTTGCTCAAGGATCGCAACGGCGAAATTCATCTCGATATCCCGGTGTCTGGCAGCCTCAATGATCCGCAGTTCAGTATTGGCAGTGTGATCTGGACAGTCCTCAAAAACCTGTTGGTCAAAGCTGCCACCTCGCCCTTCGCCTTGCTTGGAGCCTTAGTCGGAGGCGGTGACGAAGATTTCAGTAGCATCAGTTTCGACTATGGCTCATCTCGGCTGACCGAGCTTGAGCAGGACAAGTTAAGGCTGATGGCCAAGGCCCTGCTTGATCGACCGAGCCTCGACATTGAGATCAAGGGTTACATCGATGCCGAAAAAGATCCGGAGGGCTACCGCCGCGAGTTATTAAACCAACAACTCAATCAACTCAAGTACCAGGAACTGGTCGAAGAAGAGAAGCTGCCCGAAGGCGCAACCGCACACAGCCTCGTGCTGGAACCGGAGGAGTATACGGAATATCTCTGGCAGGTTTACAAAGAGACAAGCTTCCCCAAACCACGCAATTTCATCGGCATGACCAAGCAACTGTCTGACACAGAAATGGAAAAACTGATCTATGCCAACACCACGGTCAGCACCGAGGAGTTAGCCAAGTTGGCCCAGGCACGGGCTCTTAGCGTCCAGAATTTTCTGGTTGAAGCAGGGCAACTACCTGGAGAGCGCGTCTTTTTGACCAAACCGAAGATTACTGAAGCGCCTGAAGAAGAAGGAAAAATTAAAGCGCGGGTCGAACTCGGCGTCACGGTTCAATAGCGTGATAGCTGTTCGACAATTTGCGCCCGGAGCCAACTTTGCGTTAATCTCAACGAAGTGACAATGATGTCCCCTCAACTAGGAAAAAACACGATGCTAAAACTGATCAGCCTACTCCTACTTTTATTGCTAACACTCCTGCTTGCAACCGGCTGTATCCCGGACCTCCCCGGACCGATCGGCATCCCTGGGATTTAGATCGGGAACAGGATGAGGCTGCGCGGAGTTTAATGGCCTTGCCCGGTGAAACCTAAAAACGATTTTAACGCTCGTTCGTTGCACTCGCTCAAGACGCAAAGTCGCAAAGTCGCAAAGCAAGAGATAAGAGCTTTGGGGTTTATCCCAGAGTTTAAGCTTTTACCTTTGCATCTTTGCGCCTTTGCGTTAATCACGTTTTTGGTTCAAAACCATAAAATCCGAGAAAAACCCCACGCCTAAACTGGACGCCAAGTCACCCAATCTGTTAAAGTAGCGACCTTTAACTTTACCCAACTTTTATCATCCAAAAACCAAAGGTTATTCTTCATGACTGAACTCGATCAAGCCCTCGAAACCCTGAAATCAAACCCCGAAGATCCAACGTCGCAAATGAACTTTTACGGTCTGTTCCTTAATACGATCTTTTTCGTTCCCATCAAGAAGGTCAACTACGACGAAGAAGGTGAGGGAAAAGGGGTCGAGTTGCCGCTAATCATTGAAAATGAGGGTAGCAACTTTCTGGTCTTTTTTGATGAGCAGAAGCGTCTGGACGATTGGGCGGAGAAAACGGCGCCTTCTGCTCAGATGCCGGGGTATGCAATCGCCGAGATCACCTCAGAGGAGGTCTGCTGGGCGATGAATGTCGGCACCGAGCACGACAAGCAGTTCAGCCCGGAAGAGATCGCCTGGCTCAAGGATGTGATCGCACGCTCCAAAGTTGGGGCTTGAACAATCCGGGGTCGTGGCCCCGTTCGCCATTAAGCCATTCGACTCCGGCGGCCGGACACGCCCCCCCCCAATACCCTCAAAAGGGGAGATAATATCGATTTTGGAAGATCAGATAGCACCCTCGATGCGGAGGATTGGGTCTTCTTTGCTTATTTTGACTTTCAGGGGGAACAGATGGGGCAGAAGTTCATTACCAGGCACCGCTGAAACGTATTTTTGAACCGCTCTATCGGTCTGTACCGATGAGCGGTTTTTCTTTGAGTCCGTTCATTGATAGTCCAACAAGCTGCTAGTAATCCTTGATTGCGTCGGCATTTTCAAAAAAACAAAACCGGCGGGGTTGCCCGCCAGCAATTTGTTCATAGAGACAACTAAGGAGGAGTTTGCATATGTCTGAGCAAGAAGAGCAACTGAACAAGGGTAAGGCTATGCTGGAAGAGGTCGCTCTACGTTATGCCGGGCAGCACGGCTTGCGTTTGAATGAGGTTGAATGGGTCAACCAGGGGTATGAATGGTTGCTGAAGATCAGTGACGCCGAGCGCACAGTGCGGGTGGTATTTTCGCCTGACGAGATCGAGATGTTTGCCGAGGATTTGCCGGAGAATCGGATGACCAAAAGCAAGATTCGCGATGCGTTTGCGAGTTTGTCGATGTGAGAATAAAGGGGGGTCATAAGGGGGGTCAAATCTTTATTGTTGAAAAACGCTGAGGCAACCAAGCAACCGGCACTCAGGGCACTCACGGGGGACTCTCACACAAGGGTGTCCCGAAGTAATGTTTGTCTTGCTTGATCTGAACAATAGTCTTAGTTACAATCTGTTATCTTATTGCTTTTATTTTGTTATGACTTTCAGGGAGGGGATCATGCTACGCAATTCTCGCGCGGTGGCTATTGGCTATCCGCATCAGATTACCCAACGCGGCAACAATCGTGAGCCGGTCTTTTTTGATGACAGTGACCGTCTCGCTTACCTGGGTGCGCTCAACCACTACTCACGCGATTTAATGTCGATATCTGGGTTTATTGCCTGATGACAGATCACGTGCATCTGCTCACCGTAGCGCACAGGTTTGATTGAGCGGGGGCACTCTCGCGGGTGTGTCCGTAAATCTTAATATCAGAAATCAATGGGGATAGTTATGTCGTTATTACAAACACAATTGCAGCAGTCTTTTGGTTTTAGTTCCTTTCGAGAAGGACAGGAGGAGGTCATCACCAGGCTGTTGGATGGAAAATCAGTTCTGGCGGTTTTCCCGACCGGTGGTGGAAAAAGTCTTTGCTATCAATTGCCCTCGATTTTGCTAGAGGGCTTAACTTTGGTGATTTCTCCGCTCATCGCTCTGATGAAAGATCAGCTGGATTTTCTCGTCAGCAAAGGCGTGCCAGCAGCGCGACTGGACTCCACCTTGACGCGTGAAGAAAACCAGAAACTCTTCGACGATCTTTATGCCGGCACGCTGAAATTGCTCTATATCTCACCGGAACGTTTGGGAAATGAGCGATTTCTCAAGGCTATCGCCAGACAACGCATTTCCCTCTTAGCCATTGATGAGGCGCATTGCATCAGTGAATGGGGGCATAACTTTCGCCCCGATTATCTGAAAATTGCCCGGCTGGCAAAACAGCTCAAGGTCGAACGAACCTTAACGCTCACCGCCACAGCAACCCCGGAGGTTGCGACGGATATCCGCAAAGCGTTTGACATTGCCACAAATGATTATATCCACACCGGCTTTTATCGCCCTAATCTGCAATTAAGCGTTTTGCCGGTTGCCGATGACGATCGTAAAAAAATTCTGCTGGCGCGCATCAAAAAACGTGCTCCCGGTTCGACGATCGTCTATGTCACCTTGCAGCGCACCGCAGAGGAAGTCGCGGCATATCTTGTAAAACATGGGCTCCCCGCGACGGCCTATCATGCCGGATTGAAGAGTGAAGATCGGACCGCGATTCAAGATGCCTTCATGATGTCCAAAGAGACCATTATCGTGGCAACGATTGCTTTTGGCATGGGCGTGGACAAAGCGGACATCCGTCATGTTTACCATTACAATCTGCCCAAAGGTCTGGAGAGTTATTCTCAGGAGATCGGGCGTGCCGGCAGGGATGGCGAACCCTCGGTCTGCGAAATGCTGGCTTCTGCAGATGACGCCATCACGTTGGAGAATTTCAGCTACGGGGATACTCCCGAAGCAGAAACCATTGCGGTTTTTACCCGTTATGTGTTTGCCGCTGAAGAAACCTTCGATGTCTCTGAAATTCAACTCTCAAACCAGTTTGATGTGCGGCCATTGGTGGTCAAAACGCTTTTAACTTATCTGGAACTGGACGGCTATCTGGCCTCAACCGGTCCCTTTTACGCGGAATACAAGTTTCAATGTCTGAAACCTGCGGCGGAGATCATGGGCCGGTTCAGCGGTGAACGCGCCGACTTTCTGCAAGCCATGTTTGAACACGCTCGCAAAGGAAAGCTTTGGTATGCCCTCGACACCGTGGCCGCCAGCCAAGCCATTGGCCAACCGCGCGACCGCATTGTGACCGCGCTGGGATACCTGGAAGAGCAAGGTGACATGTTAGTGAAGGTTGCCGGTGTGCGACAGGGGTACCGTCGCTTAAAAATGCCCGACAACGTAGAGGCTCTGATCGTCTCGCTTAACGAGAGATTTCAGAAAAGGGAAGCGAACGACATCGGCCGGATTCGACAGGTGCTCAGCTTTGCGCAACACGACGGCTGCCTGACGCAATACCTGCTGGCCTACTTTGGCGAACAACTTGCGCCCTGTGGTCACTGTTGCTGGTGTCTTGGGAAACCTCCGGCACCACTGAAACCTTGCAACCTGGCGGGCTTCGATGCCCAGGATGAAACCCGCATTCAAACACTGATCGCTGAAGACCGTGAGGCCCTCGGCAGCCCGCGTCAACTGGCACGCTTTCTCTGTGGCATCACTTCTCCCGCGACGACTCGCGCCAAACTCAGAAAGCATGCTATGTTTGCTGTCTACGACAACTTTCAATTCAAGCAAGTGTTGCACTTTGTGAATGCTCAAATTAAGTTACGATCAACCCTATGAAAAGAAAAATTGAGCTACTCGCACCAGGCGGGGACATTGAGTCGGTAAAGGCTGCCATTGCGGCCGGTGCCGATGCGGTGTACCTCGGCCTGAATACTTTTAACGCCAGGATGCGGGCAACCAACATTGAGCTTAAGGACTTAACCCGCATTGTCAAACTTGCCCACAGGCACCACTGCGAGATCTTCGTCACGCTCAATATCCTGATCGTTGAAAGTGAAATCCGGGCTTTAATCAACCTGCTGAACAACCTCGTAAACACCAAAATTGATGGGGTCATTGTTCAGGATCTCGGCTTGCTCTATCTGTTATCAACCTACTTTAAAAACCTTACAATCCATGCCTCAACCCAGCTGACAACTCACAATCAAGGACAGATAAAATTTCTCGGCAAACTCTCTGCAACCCGGGTTAATTTATCAAGAGAGCTGAACCTTGATGAGATCAAAATGCTCACTCAGGCTGGCCATGAAAATAATATTTTAAGTGAAGTCTTTGTCCATGGCTCAAACTGTCTCTCTTTTTCGGGAATCTGCTATATCAGTTCCGTCCTTGAAGGCAAATCGGCAAACCGCGGGCGCTGCAACCAATCTTGTCGCGAGCAATACGTAACCACTCCGGAAGGAAAAGACTTCCCCCTCAACCTTAAAGACAATTCTGCATTTAATGATCTCAGGGAACTCTCTGCGGCCGGGGTTGACTGCGTAAAAATCGAAGGGCGGATGAAAAAGTTTCAATACGTCTATACGGTGGTGAATGCGTGGCGGAAGCTGCTCAATAATTTCTATAGTCACAATCAGACCAATGGGGATGATACTGACCTTTATCAGGTGTTTAACCGGGACTTCACCGCTGCTTGCTTGAGGGGGGATCTCAATAAAAATGTGTTCATTGATAATCCCCGGGATAGCTCCGCCCTTCATTTTCATGCGACACAGGGTCGCCCCACCGAGCAAGGGATAAAAATCACCAAGACCGAGCTTCAAGAGATAAGAGCTGGAATCATCACCAAGGTAAAAACCAAAATTGCAGAATTTGATGCCGAAACAGAGCTCTTGGAAAGGAGTGTTTCCACAGAAGCTGGAACTTTGCTGCGAGCCTCTGTTGCGACAACCGATACCTTGGCTGTTAACCCGATTGCCACCCCGCGTTTAGACCGCCAGCATCCGTTAAAAATTCAACCCAGGCTCTCGGTGTTGATCTCTTCCAGAGCGCAACTGGAGCGGTGTCGTGAGACCACTGCCGATCTCTTTTTTCAACTGCCGAGTTGCTTTGCGGATGATTATGGTGACTTGGTAAAGCTCTTTGTCGAGAACCCGGAGCTCACCCCCTGGTTCCCCTCGGTGCTCATAGGCAAAAACTTTGCAGCGGCCGTTGATCTTCTTGAGCAGGTGAAGCCGAAACGGATCGTAACCGATAACACCGGAATCGCTTTTGAGGCGTGGCGGAAGGGGCTCCCCTGGGTCGCAGGGCCCTATCTGAATATCGTTAATTCCTTTAGCCTTTTGTGCTTAAAGGAAAAGTTCCAATGTTCTGGGGCTTTCATATCAAATGAAATGAGTCAGGATCAGATTGAGCGAATTATCACGCCCAAAGACTTTAAGCTCTACTACCGCATTTATTATCCGGTTGTGCTCTTGACCAGCCGGCACTGTTTACATTACCCGCTTGAGGGTTGTGACAAAAGCGTTGTTGATGAAGACTGTACTCTGGATTGCAACAAATCAGCGTCAATTACGAACTTGAAAGGCGTTGCTCTGTCTGTCGATAAATCCAAAGGTTGTTACCATCGCATTTATAACAATCATAACTTTCTCAACGCAGAGATTGTGACCGATTTGCCGGATAGGTTCTCCAGCTTTTTTATCAATTTAACCGAGGTTAAAACGGAGACTAAAATAGCGATAGACGAACCACGCATTATCACTGTTTTTGAGAACCTCTTAAAGGGCACGCCAGATTCCCAAAAAGAACTCGAAGCAGCGATCCACCCCACCACGAACATTCAATATAAACAGGGTCTCTAATCTCAGGATTGGGGACTGAAAGTCCCTTTTAAAAACCAACTATTTTCAGACTTGAGGCTCTCTTAACAGCGGTTTTTCGATATTCTCAATCTATCTGCTACGAAATCATCAAGCATGAGTCGCAGCTTAAAAACTTAGACAAAAATCCATAGTTTTGAACTCGGGTGATGAAACAATATAACGAGAAGCAGGTCAAAAGCCTTTTTCACGCAGTCCAGCCCGCACGGACGGCCTTTAGATTGATTTCGAGCAACGCTGGTTTCTCGAAAATCTCACCCAGGAATTTCTCCAGTTCGGCCAGATCAAACATCCCGGTCTTGCGAGCGATAAAACCGAGAACCACGACGTTGGCCGCCTTGACAGTGCCAGCTACGGCGGCAAGGTCGGTTGCTGGCAGAGCGTGGACCTGACCTTTGAGATCGGTGGGAACCTGATCAATCAGGGAGCTGTTGTAAACGATCAGTCCGTTTTCCGGCACCAACGGCCCGAACTTCTCCAACGATGGCCGATTGAGGGCGATCAACACATTGGGCTTGGCAACCACTGGCGAACCGATTGGGTTTTTGCTGACCACCACTGAGCTGTTGGCCACCCCACCCCGCATCTCGGGACCATAGGAAGGCAGCCAGGTGACCTCCAGGTTACGCTGCATCGACAGCTTCGCCATCATCATCCCGAGCGACAACACCCCCTGACCGCCGAAGCCGGCGAACTTGAAGTGCATCTCCTCGCTGGGCAGACTGATGTCCTCGCTGCTGACCGGCACCTCGCAGTCAAGCCCGAGCTGCTTGGCCACAGCCGCAAAGTTGGCTTTTTCCCGGGGGCGCAGCAACGGTGCCCGCTCATCGGCCAGATCCTTGATCACACCGATCGGATACTGCTTGCAGACCACGTCGTCGATCCATTCACAAGCTTGTTGCGGAGCCTTTTTCCAGTTGGTCGGACACTGGGACAAGACCTCGATAAAAGCATAACCTTTCTTGTCCCGTTGGATCTCCAGCCCGCGCCGGATCACCTTGACCGCCTGACGAATATTCTTTGGATTATTGACCCCGACCCGAGCAACCAGAGTTGGCGCTTCCAGCCCACCGATCATTTCGGCCATCCGAAGCGGAAAACCATCGTTCTTTTCACTGCGGCCATTGGGCGATGTGGTCGTTTTCTGTCCAAGTAAAGTGGTGGGAGCGAGTTGACCGCCGGTCATGCCATAGAGATTATTATTGACGAAAAAGACGATCATGTTCTCGCCGCGATTGGCCGCGTGAATAGCGTTGCTGGTGCCGATCGCAGCGAGGTCACCGTCCCCTTGATAGGAGACGACGATGCCGTCAGGATTGGAGCGACTGATGCCGGTGGCGACCGCTGAGGCGCGGCCATGGGCAGCTGAGGCGCAAGCGCCTGCGAAATAGTAGTAGATGAACACGCCGCAGCCAACCGGCCCGACGTAGATAGTCTGATCCTGAATACCCAGTTCGGCCACCTGATCGGCAATGATTTTGTTCAGGGTGCCGTGGCCGCAGCCCGGACAATAGTGAGTGGTCTTCTGCATGCTCGGTTTGCGTTCGAAGGTCTCGAAGAAGGCCGTAGATTTCTCGAAGACTTTAGCCATGGGACACCTCCTGCAGACACTGCTCGGCTCGGGCGACAAGCTCCTCAATCTCGGGGAGGTTGCCACCGACCCGACCGTAAAAGCTCACCGGATGACCCGGCAGGGTTAAACGGACATCTTCAACGAACTGGCCGCGACTCAGCTCGACCACCAGCACCGGAACCCCCGGCTTGACCGTTTTACGATAAATATCCGCCGGGAACGGCCAGAGGGTTTGTGGCCGAACCAGTGCGGCGCGAATGCCACGAGCGTTGAGTTCGTCAAGGGTACTGCGCAGCAAACGACTGGTAATGCCATAGCCGGTCAAAATAATCTCAGGATCTTCAGCGCCAATCACTTCAGCCTTGGCTTCGGTCTCACTGATTTGCCGATATTTCTCGTGCAGACTTTCAATGTGGGCTTCCATGTCGTCGAAATCGAGATAGATGGAAGTCACCAGGTTGTTGTTGCTCTCCGGGGTGGTGTCGAGAGCCCAGGGCTTGTCGATGGCCTTAATCGGCTCCTGACAGATGTCGATCGGCTCCATCATCTGCCCAAGGGTGGCGTCGGTCAGCAAAAACACCGGAGTCCGCCAGCGGTCGGCCAGGTCGAAGGCGTCAATGGTCATGCGGTAGGTTTCTTCCACCGAGGCCGGAGCCAGCACGATGGTGCGGTAGTCACCGTGACCACCCCCTTTGACCACCTGAAAATAGTCGCTCTGTTCCGGGCCGATGTTGCCCAGACCGGGGCCAACCCGCTGCACATCGACGATCACGCAGGGCAGTTGAGCCCCCGCCAGATAAGAGATCCCCTCCATCTTAAGGCTAATGCCGGGACCCGAGCTGGCGGTCAAGGTTCGCAATCCGGAAGAGGCTGAGCCGTAAACCATATTGATGGCACCGATTTCACACTCCGCCTGGACAAACACTTTCCCCAACGGCAAAAAGTACTCACTGGCCGCTTGCGCGATCTCGCTCGCCGGGGTGATCGGGTAACCGTAGTAGGCATCGCAGCCCGCAACGAGGGCACCGATCACTACCGCCTCGTTGCCTTTAACCAATTTCTTCAAAACAGGGACTCCTGTCGTTCTGTTGTTAGCAAGTTTATAACCAAAGAACCGGATTCAGCCGCTCGAGATCTCCACTGATTTTTCCTCGCAGCGTGCTCTGCAGCTCGGCGTCTCCGCGTTAAACTATCATTAATGGTAGAACCGGCGGTTAGGGGCGCACCACCGTCACCGCCCCCGGTTCGGGGCAGACCAGATAGCAGTTGGCACAACCGGTACAGCCGTCACCTGAAACAACCGTAGTCGGGTAGCCGAGTTCGTTGATCTGATCGGACACGCTGAGGAGATCCTTCGGACAGTGCACAATGCACAGGCCGCAGGCCTTGCAAAGATCTGCGTGGATGGTCACAGAGGGTTTGGCGTGGTCCGACTTGCTCGAGGTCTCGGCCTCGAACAGGTCGGTCTTGACCCCGAGTTGCTCCTGAGCGACGTCACGCAGTATATATTTTTGCACCTTGCCGCTGGCGGTCATCGGGAAAGCCTCAGTGAAAAAGACGTGCTTTGGGATCTTATAGGGCGCGATGCGGGTCCGGGTGTAATCAACCACATCCTCTTCGATCAGATCGACGCCCTCTTTGCGGATGACGAATGCAATCACCACTTCACCATATTTCTCGTCAGGAATGCCGACCACCTGTACGTCGAGCACGCCGTCCATTGTATAAAGGAATTCCTCGATCTCGCGCGGGTAAATATTCTCGCCGCCGCGGATGATCATATCCTTGATCCGGCCTGTGATGCGGAAGTAGCCGTCTGCGTCCATCTCCGCCTGATCGCCGGAGTGGAGCCAGCCATCGGCATCAATTGCCTCAGCAGATTGTTCCGGCAAGTTGTAGTAACCCTTCATGATGTTATAACCGCGACAGCAGAGCTCGCCGCGCTGACCGGGACCAACCGCTTCGCCGCTGTCGGGATCGACAATCTTGACCTCAATTTCTGGCAGAGCGGCACCGACCGTGCCGACCCGCTGCTCGACCGAATCATCGGTGCGCGTCTGGGTGATCACTGGCGAAGCCTCGGTCAGTCCATAAGCAATGGTGATATCAGTGCAGTACATCTTTTCCATCACCAGGCGCATGGTTTCCTTGGGACAGGGCGAGCCAGCCATGATGCCGGTGCGCAACGAACTGAGGTCGAACATGTCGAACATCGGGTGATCCAGCACGGCGATGAACATGGTCGGCACGCCGTAGACAGCGGTACACTTCTCTTTTTGGACCGCTGCCAGCACCAGTAACGGATCAAAGACTTCGAGCGGCACCAGGGTGGTGCTATGGGTCAGCGCCGCCATCACCCCGAGCACACAGCCGAAGCAGTGGAACAGCGGCACCGGCAGACAGAGCCGATCTGCCGCAGAAAGTTTCTGCCGATCACCAATGGAATAACCGTTGTTGAGTATATTGTAATGGCTGAGCATGACGCCCTTCGGGAAACCGGTGGTTCCGGAGGTGTACTGCATGTTGATGACGTCATGCGTATTGAGAGTTGACTTGATCGCATTCAGTTCCTCATTGTCGTATTGATTGCCGAGCAGCATCAGCTCACGCGTGTTGTACATGCCACGGTGTTTTTGCTGGCCGATAAAGATGACGTTCTTCAAAGCCGGGAACTTGGCACTCTGTAGCTTGCCGCGCTGGCAGCAACTGAGTTCCGGGATCAATTCGGTCACAGTTTGCAGGTAATCGTGATCGCGGAAACCGTCAATCAACACCAGCGCCTTGAGGTCGGCCTGACGAACCAGATACTCCAACTCGAAGCTACGGTAGTGGGTATTGATGGTCACCAGCACCGCACCAAGTTTGGCGGTGGCAAACATGAAGGTCAACCAGTCGGGCACGTTGGTCGCCCAGATGCCGACATGGTCGCCCTTGCCGATGCCAATCGCCAACAAGCCTTTGGCCAGTTGGTTGACACGTTCATCAAACTGACTGAAGGTAAACCTCAGGTCACGATCTGGGTAGACCACGAATTCATGGTCCGGCAACCGTTGCACCTGATCTTCAAGAAAAGCACCGATGGTTTTATCTATATAGGGCATGACGTCTCCTAGCAGGGTGCGTAAACGACCGCCAGGATGCGTGCCATGTCATCGCCCTTGGCGTGGACATCATGGGGCACAACAGAGTCATAATAAATGCTCTCACCGGCTTCCAGATCGTAAGTGGTGCTGCCATAATTAATCTGAATGGCACCCGACAGCACATAGATGAATTCCTCGCCCTCATGGGCGGACAGAGGTGGGGCTTCACCGGTACGTGGCTTGACATCGATCATGAACGGTTCCATGTGGCGGTCGCGTTTGCCAGCACCCATCGAGTAGAAATCAAGATTGCTACAGGTCGCGTTAGGATCCTTGCCGGAAAAGCGGATCACATTGGGGGCCTGGTTACTATCAAACACGACCGGGCCGTCCAGCGGGTCATCATCCAGCAGGGTACCGAGCCGCTCACCCAGGGCACGTGAAATCGCCATCAGCGGCGTCAGCGAGGGAACCAGAGCACCGGCTTCAATCTGCCGGAGTTGGTCGGCATGACATTGACTCTGCTCGGCCAACTGCTCAATAGTCATCTGCTTGGCATCTCGCAATTGGCGGATTTTGGCTCCGATCTTTTTCTCAGCAGACATCTCAACTCCTTTTTGGCTATGTTCTTTGCTAAAGAACACCGCAGCGTTAGAATATCAAAACAATCATAAATTGCCCGATATGTTAAATATCGTCAAGGCTGAAGTTTGTGCTTTGTGCCGTTTTCTTCCATAGGGATATCAAGCGGCTGCACTGTTGGCACTTTTAGAATCTCAGCTTCGGCGATGAAAACGAAAGGGTCGCGCCCCAATTAAAGCCGTTGAAGCGTGACCTGAAGGCAGCAGATAGCCCATAACTACCGTCTATTTAGAACAATTAAGGGCTTTCAACCAAATAATTTCAATGCTTTACACTTGCCAGAAGCCATATCTTGTATACACTATGTGTTAATTAATTCCCATACTTGACAAGCTAATGGTTACCCGTGGAGAATGTTAATCGTGAAAATCAGCCTGCTTGACGGGACAAGCGGTCCTTGCTGAAACATCCACTGCCTTAATTATCGAACGAACTAGTTTCACCTTCCCGGTGTTCTTTCCGAGGCGTAAGAACAAAGTCCAATGCCCCAGAGTTTCAGGGAGCCTTCTGCCGCAGAACACCTTAAAGGACTGAAAAACCTCATGCGAAAGACAAAGTTACTGGCCATCGCGCTGCTCATCGCCGCCTTGGCAGGGGTCATGCTGCCCGCCTACAACATCTTCAACCTGCAACCAGCAATCTACCGGACACTGATCGCTGCAACGGAGCAGGATACTGCCCGTATCGCCATGTATATCTCGACTTATGTTTTTCCGGAAATTGAAGGTGTGCCGCAGGCAGAGCCTGCTTTCGGTGATCTGGTCAGAGAGATGCATGACGCAAAGCGCGTTTTCGGCTTGGTAAAACTCAAGATTTTCTCCTCAGAGGGCCAAGTGATTTTTTCTACGGCCAGCGAGGAGATTAACCGGATCAACCACCAGCGTTTTTTCACCGAGAAGATCGCCACAGGCCAAAACCACACCCGAGTGCAGTCTCTTGCCTATCTTTCCCCGGAGGGGAAGCAGGCCAAGACCCATGTAGTTAATACCTGTGTACCGATTATGCGCGCAGGGTTATTTGCCGGTGCAGTTGAGATCGATTACAACATCACTAAACGCAAAGCCGCCCTGGATGAGCTTATCTATCAATCATCGATATTTCTGTTCGTGATCGGTACCGGAGTGTTGATCTTTGCGGTCTTCTTCGGTTTTGAATCGAAACGGGCCTCTGTTCAGCAACACAAGGCCGAGAAGGAACTTCGCATGGCGCACCGGCAACTACAGGACATTATCGAATTTCTGCCTGACGCGACTTTTGTTATCGACCAGGACAGTCGGGTCGTAGCCTGGAATCGGGCCATGCAGGAGATGACCACCGTCCATAAAGACGCCATCCTCGGCAAAGGCAACTACGAATACGCTCTGGCCTTCTACGGCAAGCGGAGTCCCATGTTGATCGATGCGGTGTCTGGTGGTGGTGCCAAAACCAGCGAGCATTACGAACATATCGAAAGGCAGGGCAACACCCTTTGCGCTGAAGCCGTCCATACCATGGCCCAGAGTGGCAAACACGCCAATCTGTGGGCAACCGCTTCACCGCTGCTTGACCAAGAAGGTCATTACGTCGGCGCCATAGAGTCAATCCGGGATATCAGCGAACGCAAAACAGCACAGCAAAAGCTCTCCGACAAAAACGTCCTGTTGGAGAACATCCTTAATCATGTCCCTCATGCTGTTTTCTGGAAAGACCTTAATTCGGTTTACCTTGGGTGCAACCTAAATTTTGCTGAAGTAGCAGGGGTAGGTACACCTGAAAACATTGTCGGTAAAACAGATTTCGACCTGGCTTGGGAGAAAGAGGAGTCCGAATTCTACCGTAAATGCGATCATGAAGTCGTGGTTATCGGTGAGCCGTTACTCGATATCGAAGAATCGCAACGGCAGGCCGACGGCAAGAACGCCATCCTGATATGCAGCAAGGTCCCCCTGCGCAACGAGGTAGGCAAGGTGGTCGGGATTCTCGGTATCTATGCTGACATTACCGCGCAGCGAGAGTTGGAGAATCAACTTCGTCAGAGCCAGAAAATCGAGGCGGTTGGGACCCTTGCCGGGGGCATCGCCCACGATTTCAATAACATTCTGACGGCGGTCATCGGCTACACGGAATTCACCATAGCCGAGCTGCCAGCAGACTCACAAAACCAGTTTGCCTTGGGTGAAGTCTTGAAAGCCGGACTCCGCGCCAAAGACCTGGTTAAGCAGATCCTGACGTTTGGGCAGAAGGTGGAACCGGAACGTGCACCCATCGTGATCAGTCCGGTCGTCAAAGAGGCCCTTAAGCTGCTTCGAGCAACCTTCCCGGCGACAATCGAGATTTGCCAGGAGATCAATGAAGACGTAGGCTCGGTACTGGCTGACCCGACCCATATTCACCAAGTCGTCATGAATCTGGGAACCAATGCTTACCACGCCATGCGTGAGGGTGGCGGAACGCTCAAGGTGACTATAGATACTCTTCAGGTGAATGCAGAACTCGCGTCCACTTCACCCGAGCTCCATGAAGGGGATTATGTTCGCCTTACCCTTTCCGATACAGGCCACGGCATGGGACAGGACACCCTTGAACGTATTTTCGAGCCCTACTTCACGACGAAGCAGATGGAGGGAGGGAGCGGACTGGGTCTCCCCGTGGTCCATGGCATCATCATGGGTCATGGCGGGGCAATCACCGTGAAGACCGCGCAAGGGGAAGGGACTTCGTTCATGGTTTACCTGCCCCGACTGGTTAATGACGTAACCCAAGAGATTACCGAACCGGAGAAATTGCCCACTGGCAATGAACGGATTCTTTTTGTCGATGATGAGGAGTCTCTGGTTTGTTTGGGGCAGAAGAATTTAGAATCGCTGGGCTATACCGTCACAACCGCGACAAATGGGGTCGATGCGTTAGAGTTATTCTACTCCAATCCCTATGCCTTTGACCTGATCTTTACGGATCAGACCATGCCGGCCATGACTGGAACCCAATTGTCTGAGAAGATTCTCAAGGTCAAGCCAGACATCCCCATCGTCCTTTGCACCGGCTTCAGTGCGACGACCTCGGTCGAGACCGCAAAATCGGTTGGAATCCAGACGTTTATCATGAAGCCCTTGACCAAACGGGAGATGGCACTGACCATACGGGAAGTCCTTGACGGAGAGGACATGCTAAAGAATGAGCCCTTGAAGGCAAAGCTGGCCAACAACCTGCGATAAAAAACTTACCTCAAGAGAACCCTCCGCTCACGCAACATCTGCCAGGGCTAAGCTTAAGACCTTGCCCAGGCGAGACAACTCTATTCTTCAGTCTTGAAGTCGTTATAGATGTCATCTATGCGCGTCTCAAGCCAGGCCGAATCAAACCACTCGCTCGGCTCCACGGGGACACCGGAAATATAGGTGGCATAGTGAAGATGGTCGCCTCCGGCCATACCGGTATTGCCGGAACGGCCAATCACCTCCGCCCTGGCAACGTTCAAGCCGGGACTGGTATTCATCTGCGACAAGTGAGCATACATGGTAAACACCCGGCCACCGTGGTCAATAATGACGCAATTACCGTAAATCCCGAGATACTCGGCAAAGATCACCACGCCAGCATTGGCGGCCTTGATCGGCATCTTTGCGAGGCCCGCAATATCAATGCCGTAGTGGGTCTGATGATCGATCTCTGCACCGTCGAGCAGGTAGGTGCGATGCTCAGCAAATTGCGCCTTTGGTGCGCCAAGGTTACGGTAAAACACCCCATCCCATAGCGGCTCGGAACTCTGAGACGCCGACAGCACCGACTTGATCTTGGCCCGGTTCGAAACGCGCATGGTCTCGTTCATCTCAAGAA
This sequence comes from Desulfuromonadales bacterium, assembly GCA_030145195.1. GTDB lineage: Bacteria > Desulfobacterota > Desulfuromonadia > Desulfuromonadales > BM103 > JAQYVY01. Next base: position 72,716 of record JAQYVY010000003.1, read on the forward strand.
AAGCCTCTTTGCCAGCGCCCTCCTTGTTGAGCATCTCCAGAGATTTTTTCTCGATAAACGACTGGGGAATATTCAGGGTGTCCAATTTGAAATTACGCTCCCGGGTAACAGTCCCGACGAGCAGTCGACGAGTATTACCCGCCAGATCTTCGATCACGACCATCGGTTTGAAATCGGCCACTTCAACATCATGAGGGTGGGCAAAAACTGCAAAGTGCCGCGTTCCTTCTGCGTTACTGATGAAGCGAAACTGGTTCTCGCCGACGGTCAAGTGAATATTGGTTTCGCGCTCGGGCGTCGAGACAAACACCGCCGCCCCGCCCCCGCGCTTCATATAACGGGTCGCCGATTCCAACACAGCCTTGGGCGGCACCGTGTCGAGAACGTAACTTCGACACAGTTTTGCCCGATTGGGGAAAGCCTGATTTGCGTCTGCAACCTCAACACAGACCTCATGCTCACCATCAGCAAGTTTCGACAGGTCGACTGTCAGCGCATAAGAGAGTGAACTATCAGCGTTGGCGCAGGTTTGGTTATCAACCTTGCCATCGAAAAAATAGCAGACCTCGCCGAGACCGCGATTATCGCTCGCAGTGGCGACCACACTTTTATTAACGTGGGTTGCTTCGGTCAGCTCAAGGGTCGGTGTCTGCCAGTCTCTGGAGAGGGAGAAGTAGGCCACGCCAGCAACCAGAGCCAAAGAGAGAATCAAGAGAAGTGTTTTATTCATGCAACGAGCTCCTATATAAGTTCAAAATATTTGTGCAGATGTCACCTGCAAGACTGTCCATAAAGACTACAGCGGACGCGTGTCATTGCAACCGTTACCGCGACAGTAGCAGCGACTCAAAACGGGAGGGGGATGACTACGACCGGAGCGACAGTTTACCGAGCAGTCTGGCAAAATCGTCCGGCATCCCGGTATCAAAGGTCATGGGCTTTTTGCTGAAAGGGTGGGTGAAGGAAATCGAGCGGGCATGGAGGGCGAGCCGTTTCGAAACATCGCCCCCTCTTCCATATTTTTTGTCACCCACGACCGGGTGCCCCAGTCCCGCCAAATGCACACGGATCTGGTGTTTCCGTCCAGTGAGAAGATGAATCTCCACCAGACTGTAGCCCTTGGCTTCTTGCAACACTTTGTATTCCGTATGAGAGAGCTTGCCCTTGGCAGGGTTTAGCGTTGAGTAGACCTTCTGGGCGGAATTCTCGGCCAGACGGGTCGAGATTTTACCCTCTTTGGGTGTCAGTTGCCCGTGGACGACGGCCAGGTAGTGCTTATCGGTCAGCTCCCAATTCTCCTGCAAAAAAGTCTTGGCCGCTTCGCTTTTGGCAAAGACCAGGAGTCCAGAGGTGTCCCGGTCCAGACGATGGACCACATACACCCGGTTACGCGACTTAGGGTTGCCCTTGCGAACATAATCATTCAGCAGGTAGTGAACCGTTCTGGTTTTATCCCGATCCGTGCCGATGGTCAGCAGCCCGGAAGGCTTCTCCACCACCAGGATATCCTTATCCTCATGCAGGATGGTCAGCCCTTTCGGCGTATGCTTTTGGGCCGGTCGTGTCACTTTGTGTTGAGGTTCCAATTTGTTTACGCCTTCCATTACTTTTTTCTATCCATAGCGCTATCCAAAAACTTCCGGTCTATAAACCCCAAAAAAGGTTTAACGCAGAGCCGCAAAGGACGCAAAGAGAATGCTCCCGTTTTGAGGGAAATGGCCCAGCCTTAGCCAAGACCCACTGCGTCTCCGCGCCTTTGCGTTAAGAAATTGTCTTTGTGTCTGTTGTAAGCTCTGACACTTTTAATCGAGAGCCTTGTACTCGACCTTAATAACTTCAAGCTCTGTCTTGCCGCCGGGGGTTACAAAAGAAACCGTATCGCCTTCTGATGAACCGAGCAGAGCTCGACCGATGGGGGAGACCCAACTGACGAAACCGCGCGAAAGATCAAACTCGTCCTGGCCGACAATGCTGAAAACCTTCTCTTCGCCCGTTTCTTTTTCAACCGTGACCGTGCAACCGAACAGCACCCTGCCCTTAGCGATTTTCTGCTGTGCCACCGGGTCAACGACTTCGGCATTTTCGATCCGTTTGGTCAGAAAATGAATCCGGCCGTCCATTTTTCGCATCGCTCTCTTGGTAGCCTGATATTCGTAATTTTCTGACCGATCCCCTTCATCAGCGGCAATTTTTGCTGCTTTCGCGAGGGTCGGCCGCTCGCGATACAGCAAGCGTTTAAGCTCAGCGCGGATCTTTGCATGACACGCGGGTGTCATGTATATGGGGGCAGGCTTCGCTGTTTTTGGTTTCGTCATATCTCGTCGATTGGCATCAGGTTCAGAGGTCGTCAGACGAACTTTGGGGAGATGCTTCCAGTAACGGCTTCAGAAATTTCTCAAAAGTAACTTGCTGGTTAGCAGTCAGTAAAGCCATATCCCCTTGGTTATCAAGCAAAAAAGTGCCAACACCAATAACGGTTCTGGCCAGGTAGCCGGTTCCGGCAACAATCATTTCAATTTCATCAGTTCGCTTGCTGATCAGGTTCTTCAGCAAAGCCAGGTCGAGGTCCATATTTCATTCTCCGAAAAAAGTTAATTTGCGTTACGCATAGCTGTTGGAATGTCGCTTAAAAGGGCCACCCGTTTTTTGAGCGTCCCTCAACCTTCGTTTCAACCTCAGGTCAGCACTCAAGTTACTCGATGATCAGGTTCGGCAGCTCATTGGTATCATCAGTCTTAACCGGGAAGTGCTCTTCGAGGAGTTGACCGCACCGCTCGATAGCCGCACAGAGCGCATCACAGGTTTTACCTTGGTGGATGCCCTCGGTGATGGTGACGACGATTTCGTCCCAACTGTTGGCCGGAACTACCGCGTTAATGCCGCGATCAGCCAACACATGAACCCGGCGTTCTAACAGAGAAAGCAAAATCAGAATGCCGGTTTCATCACGAGTACGATGGAGCCCTTTTTCCAGAAATGAAACCATTGCCTTCTCGGCAACTTCCTCTCTAATCTCAGAGGGGTGAATAAGGCGCCGCCGCAACGAGGGAAGTCTGCGAATCAGCTGTTTGAAGGGGCAGTACCCGAGCACAAAGAGCCAGAGGAAATGCCAGAGTGATTCGCCAAAGAAAGCCCAACTGAGCGAAACCGCAGTAGCCAGAGCAAGCAGGCCAGCACCAAGAATTTCGGTCCGAGGGTAGTCATAAGACTGATCAACCACCATCGGCACAATCTCGCCGCTGGTCCGTTTTTCGGCCTGCTGTACTGCCGACTCAATGCGTTGTCTTTCGGCTTCAGTGAAGAAGTCTTTTGCTGTGGTCATACGAAACCTTTGCCTTGCGCTATCGAGCAGTTAAGGATTGAAGTGTGTCGTGCGGGAAGAGAACTCTTGCTTTTCGGCTTACCAACCGCCGGAAGAACCACCTCCACCGAAGCCGCCACCGCCTCCTCCAAAGCCGCCGCCTCCTCCAAAACCGCCACCACCGCCACCTAGGCCACCGAGCCAGAAGCCGCTACGCCGATGGCGCCCACTCCGGCCTCCGCCGCCGAGCAGCATCAAGCCTGGGCCGAGAAAGAGCAGTAGCGCCAGCGAACCCAAGGGATTACGTTTTTTCTTTTGGCTCGTACTTCCGGTTCCCTGATATTCGCCACGGACCGCCTCAGCCATGGAGGTGACTCCGGCGAGGATTCCGCCCTCGAAGTCCCCGTTCTGGAAGCGCGGTTTGATTTCGTTGTCGATGATGCGCCCGGACAGCAGATCAGTGAGTCTGCCCTCAAGGCCGTAACCGACCTCGATGCGAATCTTGCGGTCCTGCTTGGCAATCAGCAGCAAGGCACCGTTATCCTTGCCCTTCTGCCCGACCTTCCAGTTTTCAGCGACCCTCAAGCTGTAGTCTTCCAGCACCTCGCCCTCCAGAGAATCAATGGTCAACACCACCAACTGGGTCGAATCACTCCTCTCGAAGCCGCGCAGGAACTGCTCAACTTTCAGTTCCGTGGCGGGCGAAAGCAACCCGGCAAGATCGTTGACATAGCCGGTGGCTTTGGGCACATCAAGAGCCGCAACGTTTAACGGCAGCAGCAGCAAGAAGAGGAACGCAAAAACAAACCAACGCATGGGCATGATCAAAACTTCACCGTTGGTGCTTTTTCAGCGCCCGCTTCCGCCTTAAACGGCTCTTTGCGCTCAAGGTTCAGCAAAAAATTGTTGGTTAGATTATTGGGAAAGGTCCGGATTGAACTGTTGAAGGTCTGCACCGCCTTGTTGTAGCGCTGCCGGGACACGCTGATGCGATTTTCCGTGCCCTCAAGTTGGTGCTGCAAATCGAGGAAATTCTGGTTAGCCTTCAGATCGGGGTACCGTTCGACCACCACCAGCAACTTGGAGAGAGCTCCCGACAGAGCCCCTTGCGCCTGCTGGAACTTCGCCATGGCCGCGGGGTCGCCAAGGTCGCCGGGATTAATCTGGGTCTTGCCAACACTGGCCCGAGCCGCAGTCACCGCAAACAGAGTGTCTTTCTCATGCGCGGCGTAGGCCTTGACCGTTTCAACCAGATTGGGAATCAGGTCAGCGCGTCTCTGATAAGTGGCCTCGACATCGGCCCAGGCGGCAAAGACGCCTTCTTCATTCTTCTGGATCTGGTTATAGCCACAGCCCGTGAGGGCGGGCAGAATAACGAGAACAGCAACCAACAACAGGATCAGACGTTTCAACATGGTGGGAACTCCTTTTTCAGGATTAAAAACAAAAGGGTCATCGGGCAACTTGAAGTGCATCTCCTAAATATAGGCTTCCAACGTAGGATTGTAAACAAACGAAAGGGCTTACGCTTAAATGATCTGGCTCAACCCCGGCGAGCAAAAAGGGTTCCCACACACGCAACACCGGACATCGCGTCGTTCTGTCTGCCCCGCCCAAGATTGGCTTCAGCCTGCGGGCTTATGAGAAACCGCGCAAATGTTGACGAAGTGAAGCATCAATGTTAAAAAAAACGGCAAGTTTACGTAAAGGGGAAGCCCATGACAACAACTCAAGAACCCTTGATACAGATCGGCAAGCTGGCCAAGCAACTTGGCATCACCACGCGCACCATCCGCTATTATGAGGAAATTGGTCTTATGGGCCCTTCCAAAAGAAGCAGCGGAGGAGCGCGTAGCTACGATCGCGATGAGGTTCTCAGAATCAAATTCATTCTCAAGCTGAAAGAGCTCGGCATCAGCCTGAAAGAGATGCAAATTCTGGCTGACACCTTCGACAGCTACAACCAGCGCTTCGACACGATCACACCGCAAGTCCTCGAAATTCTCGATCTCCATATCGGCAAGGTTAACGACAAACTCACCAACCTCTCATCACTGCGCGACGACATCGTCAACTACCGCCGCCGAATTGCCGCGTTGCTGGAAGAACAACCCTCCGCATAGGACTGTTTGTAATTTCTGCCGCTACGAGCCAAATCAGATTCGACTCAAAGAAACCGGTCACTCCTCCAAGATATCGCTACGATTCTTGCAAGACACACCCCCTGAGGTAGACTTGTCCTGTACGGGAGGAATCTCTTTTGAATTCTCAGCCGCATCAACCAAAAATAACTTCTGAGAAAATAAGAAAGTCCATCATCATATATTCCGGTTTATGTGTTCTGGTCTCGTCGCTACTGGTCTCCTTTGTCACCTTAGTACCGCTCGTTAAGTACTTAAAAAAAACCGAAGAACTGAATTTCATAGAGCAGACCACCTGTAACAGTTTTGCCATCGAAGGTTATTTTTCCAAGATCAACCAGATCGCCCTGCAGACCTCCTACAAAACAGGAATAAGAACCAAACTCAAAGATTTTGCCGCAGGTGCTATCGACAAGGATGCCCTTCAAAAGTTCATAGAACCGAAACTCGCCAATGCCATCAGACTTTCGCCTGATCTCATCGGCATCCAGATCTTAAACCCCTCAGGACAGGAGATCATTGTCAAAGGGTCCCCCACCCCTAAAGGCTTTTTCACCCCTGATCACAAAAATATCAACGAACAACCTAGCTTAGACTATTTGCACATCGAAGATGATTTGTACATCGTCATATTTACGATCATTTATGACCGTGACTCATCAAAAGTTGCTTACTCTCTCTGTCTGTTCAGCACAGAACCCATAGCCAAGATCCTGCAACAAAAGAACACAACTGCCCACGAAAGTTATGCCACAGGAATCGCTCGCGGCGAGAAACTTGAGATATTACTACCAACGTTAAAGAATCGCGCACAACCTGAAGATGCCAATGATTTCCTCTGGGTAGACAATGTGTCGCCCAATGAGCTGGAAAAACCCAAGGGATTTCTGAGCAACACCACCCAGGAAAAACAACACAACCACCTTACCGCCTTTAACCGCATCGCCGGAACCGACTGGATTCTGTTCCACCGCATTGGGGAAAGTACCTTTTATACTCAAATGTACCAACGCGTTTCTTTTGTTGTTGGCACTCTGGCAGGGATGATCCTGCTTGCTATTTTTGGAGTGTTTTTGCTATTGCGCCCCCTGACCGGGAGAGTTCTAATTTATTCCAGCGAACTTGAAGAGTTGAACCGGGACCTGCAACAACGAATCCAGAAGCAACAGAAAACCGAGGGTCAACTCAACCTGGTGCTGAGTGAAACGCAAGAAGCCAGGGACAAAATAGATGCCATCCTCAAATCGGTGACCGAAGGTATGATTGTCATCAATCTGGAAAACCGGGTGGTTCTGATAAATCAGGTCGCCGAAGCCTGGTTGGGAGTGACGGCCTCAACAGCCATTTCCCAACCCATTGATATGCTGTTGCCTGACAACGCCATCCCTAAACGCTTCTTTGCCGCCTTGCAGAGCAAAGTCATTGCGCCAACTCTGGAATGGGAACTGCAAGAGGCCGCGACCGGAAAGATTCGAAACGTGCAGGCTCATATTGCCCCAGTGAAGAACATCGCTGGCAACCCGACCGGCAAGACCATTTTGTTGCGGGATGTGACCAAAGATCGGAACCTTGACCGGATGAAAAGTGAATTCATTTCGACAGCCGCCCACGAATTGCGGACCCCGCTGACCACGGTGCTGGGGTATTCGGAACTGCTGTTGAATCAAAAAGAGTATAGCGAGCTCAGTCCCGATCAAAAAAACTGTTTTCTACAAGAAATCAACCAAAAGGCACAACAACTTTCAGCCATCATTTCGGATCTGCTTGATTTGAGCGATCTTGACGCAGGCCGCAGCTTAATCCTCGAAAAAGAGTCCCATGATTTAGGCGCCCTGACAACCCAAACAGCCGCCGAGTTTCAACAAAAACCTGCCGGACACATTTTTTCCCTGGAGCTTCCAGAACAACCGGTCGAAATACAGGTGGACAGTGACAAGATTCAACAGGTGCTAAAAAACCTGATCAGCAATGCCATCAAATTCTCCCCGAAAGGGACACTGATAAGCATCAGAGGCCTGATAAGCGGCAGCAGTTTCGTGATGACCGTGCAGGATGAGGGGATCGGTATGGAGCGAGAAGAGATCGCCAACATCTTCAATAAGTTTTACCGGGTCGATGGCTCCAACACAGCCGCGCCAGGCCTTGGTTTAGGCATGTCCATCGTCCAGACGATCATCGCGGCTCATGGGGGAGAGATCTGGGTAACGAGTGAAAAGGGCAAAGGCACCACCGTCAGCTTCACCCTGCCCTTTCCCGATCCCGCCGCATAAGCAAGCTCAGAACAGATATTTCTCTTCTTCGCACACCGCGTGCGCCAACAGTCGCTTGGCCTGCAACAAGCCGGTAGCATCGTACTTGGCAAAACGCCGCACCCCGGAAAGAATCATCAATAACGGATCGCCTTCTTCGACGTAGAAAGCCCCTTTCTTGGCGGCCGTTCCGGCAATTTCGGTGGCATTAAAGGCAAAGACTTTGACTGCCGCTTCAAGCCACTGCTTTTTCTTTTCGCTGGCGGAGCGGCACGCTTTCTCAGCGCGCAACACAGCGCTTTCAATGGCAAAGATCTGGATAGCGATATCGGCCGCAGCCAACAGGATCTCCTGTTCGTTGGCCAGGGCGGTCATATGTTTCTGCACCGCTGTTCCTGCCAGGATCAAAAAAAGTGTCTTGAGATTCTGCAACAGCGCTTTTTCTGCCGCAAAGGCAAGGGTGTCATCCAGCTCTTCAAAGCTCGGCGTCATCAGCGATTCGAACGCCTTCATCGCCTCGGCCTGCAACGGCAGCTCCCCTTTCATCGACTTGCGCAAAATAATGCCAGGGATCAGCAGGCGATTGATTTCGTTGGTCCCTTCGAAGATCCGGTTGATCCGCTCATCGCGGTAAAACCGCTCTGCCGGGTACTCACTGACGAAACCATAACCGCCATGAATCTGCACCACCTCATCAACCACCCGAGCCAGAACATCACTGCAAAAGACTTTCGAAATCGCACACTCAGCCGCGTATTCCTCGATGCCTTTTTGGTATTCGACATAATAGTTGTCGATCCCCTTATCAATGGTCGCCAGCTTGGTATCAAGCAATCCGGCCAAGCGGTAAACCAATGACTCGGAGGCAAAAAGGTCGGCAGTCAGGTCGGCGACTTTTTCCTGGATAGCCCCAAACTGGCTGATCGGTTGCCCAAACTGCTTGCGTTCATTGGCGTATTTGACCCCCACCAACAGGGCCGCCTTGGCCGCACCGGTGACACAAGCCGCCAGCTTGAAGCGCCCGACATTAAGAACATTGAAGGCGATCTTGTGTCCCTTGCCGATGTCGCCGAGCAGATTTTCGACCGGCACCTTACAGTTATCGAGAATGATCTGGGTGGTCGACGAACCTTTAATTCCCATCTTTTTCTCTTCGGCACCTACGACCAGACCGGCAAAATCCTTCTCCACTAAAAACGCGCTAAAATGCTCTTTATCGATCTTGGCGAAGATAATAAAAAGTTTGGCAAAGCCGCCATTGGTAATGAACTGTTTGGTCCCGTTAAGCAGGTAGTGCTGACCATCCTCGCTCAGAGTTGCGGTCGCCCTGGCGTTCATGGCATCGCTACCCGAGTCCGGCTCTGTCAGGCAGTAGGCTGCAACCCATTCCCCGCTGACCAGCTTCGGCAGGTACTGCTGTTTTTGCGGCTCCGTGCCGTAATAGACCAGCGGCAGGGTACCGAGCCCGGTATGCGCCGCATAAGCGACTGAGAACGACCCGGCAGGTGCAATCTTTTCGCCAACCAGCATACTGGTCGCCTTATCGAGTTCCAGACCGCCATACTCCTCGGGAGTATCAATCATCAACAAGCCGAGGTCTCCGCACTTACGCATCCCTTCAACCACCAGGTCAAAGTTCTGGGCCTCTATCGCATCGAGATGTGGCAGGATTTCATTCTCAACAAACTGCTCGGTGGTTTCGGCAATCTGCTTCTGCTCATCGGTAAACTCTTCAGGAGTAAAAACTTCGTCACAGGTAACTTCAGCGACCAGGAATTCACCACCTTTATAAATTTTCTCTGCCATAGTTCACCTCTCTTGAGATTTATTGACCTTAGAGATACAAAAAGCTAATTTGCCACCAAGACACAAAGTGACCAAGGTACATCAAACGCAACACTTGACAGGATTGGTTGAGCCCACATCAAGGGAGTCACTTCTTGCTGCCTTCGTGTCTTCGTGGCGCATCTTTACTTATCACATTCGCTCAAAGATCCCAGCCGCACCCATGCCGCCGCCAATGCACATGGAGACCATTCCGTACCGAGACTGGCGACGCCCCATTTCGTGCAACAGCGTTGCCGTCAACTTGGCCCCGGTGCAACCCAAGGGGTGCCCCAAAGCAATGGCACCGCCATTGACGTTGATAATCTCTGGATTCAGCCCCAACGCCTTGATCACCGCCAGCGACTGGGAAGCAAAGGCTTCGTTGAGTTCAATCAGGTCCATATCCCCCTGCTTCAGCCCGGCTAATTTGAGCGCGGCGGGGATCGCCTCAATTGGCCCGATCCCCATGATCTCGGGCGGCACCCCCTTGACCGCAAAGGCCACGAACCGGGCCAGAGGGTCTTTGCCGAGTTCTTTGAGGAAAGTTTCTGAAACCACCAGTGAGGCCGCAGCGCCATCGGTCATCTGCGAAGTATTGCCAGCGGTTACTGTCCCACCAAGTTTGAACGCCGGCTTGAGTCGAGCCAACCCTTCTGCGGTCGTATCGGGCCGCACTCCTTCGTCGCTACTGACCAGCTCTCGCGCCTGCTGGGCTTTGCCCTTAACGATGGTTGTTTTCTCAATTTCTACCGGAATGATTTCTTCAACAAAATGCCCCGCCTCAATGGCGGCAGCCGCCTTAATGTGACTGCTGGCAGCAAAATGATCCTGGGCCTGACGATCGATCCCATACTGGTCAGCTACCAGTTCGGCCGTGATCCCCATCGAAGCGAAGGCCTCCGGCCAGTCAGCTACCAGACCAGGATTGGCGCTAAACTTGTTGCCTCCCATCGGGACCGTGGTCATCGACTCGACGCCGCCCGCGATGATGCAGTCGGCGAAACCGGCCATAATCCGTTCGGCAGCCAGCGCAATCGCCTGCAGCCCCGAGGAACAAAAGCGATTGATGGTCTGGGCAGGAACCTGATATGGGATGCCGGCCTTGAGTGCCGCAATCCGGGCCACGTTCATGCCCTGCTCGCCCTCGGGAAAAGCGCAGCCGAGCAGGATGTCATCAAGGCGCGCGGGGTCAATGCCAGTGCGTTCCACCAGTCCGGCAAGAGCGGCCGCAGCCAGATCATCGGGGCGCATGTCCTTGAATTTTCCCTTATTGGCGCGACAGCCAGGGGTGCGGTAACTGGCTAGGATATAAGCTGTTTTCATCGTTTCATCTCCAAAGATTTGCTGGCAAAACTTCAAGTGCAACTATCACGGCGGTTTTTGCCTTAATTGCGTAGCGGCTTACCCGTCTTCAGCATGTGTTGGATGCGTTGGGCGGTCTGCTTGTTGCCGCACAGCTTGAGAAACCCTTCCCGCTCCAGTTGCAACAGGTAAGCTTCCGAGATCGGCATGCCGGCAGGCACGTCACCGCCACAGATAATTGAGGCAATCACACGGCCCATTTCGGCTTCATACTCAGTAACAAAGCCTCCCTGGTGCAAATTCCAAAGCTGGCTCTTGATGCTGGCGGCCACGCTACGTCCCGGTGCGGGAATATTCTCTGCCGGGCGCGGTGGCCGATAGTTGACCGCCAGGGCCAGCACCTTCTGCTTGGCGTCGGTAATCAGCCGATCAATATCCATGCTGATACTGTCTCCGGCACGCAGGTAATTCATATCGAACAGTTCGGCCGCCCCCATGGAGACCTGGGCCATAGCAATCTGTTTGAAATGTTTAAAGATAAAGGGCGAAACATCGGTATCATAGCGAATGGCCAGTTCGGCCGCGCGCAGACACATCTCCTTGGTTCCGCCGCCAGCGGGTAGCAGCCCGACGCCGATTTCGACCATCCCCATGTAGGTTTCGGCATAAGCGTTAATTGCGGCCGCATGCAAACCGAACTCACAGCCGCCGCCAAGGGCCAGATTAAAGGGCGCAACCACCACCGGCACCTTGGCATATTTGATCGCCATGGTCGCTTTTTGGAAAGCCCGCACCATCATGTCGATGTCTTCATAGGCACCCTCGGCCAGGGCCACGGCCAACAGCATCAGGTTCGCCCCAACCGAAAAGTTGACCCCCTGATTGCCGATCACCAGCCCGACCCCTTCAGTTTCGGCGCGTTTAATCGCCTTGTGGGTCATGGCCAGGATGTCACCACCGAGCGTATTCATTTTCGAATGGAATTCCAGGCCAAACACGCCGTCGCCAAGATCGACCACAGAACTGCCCGCACTCTTTTCAACCACGCCAAGACTCTTTTTAAGAATCTCCAGGTTAATCTGCCCGGGTTTGAGTGGGAAGGGGCGATATTCGCCAGCCTGCAGATCGAAGAACTCTTTCTGCCCGGACGCGTTGAAGCGGTAGAAAGATTCCACCTTTTTCAGAACCTCAGGAACAGCAATGCCCTCAGCTTCTGCCCGCTTGACAAAGTCGGCGACCCCGATGGCATCCAGCATCTCGAAAGGACCGATTTCCCAGTTGAAGCCCCACTTCATGGCATTATCGACATTGACCACATCGTCAGCAATTTCTGGAATGCGATTCACCGTGTAAATCAGGGTGTCACGCAGATTCTTCCAGGCGTATTCGGCGGCCTTATCCTGTCCGTTGACAACCATCTTGATCTTCTGCGCCGGGTCGTCGACCAGCTTAACCGCTGTGATAGAGGCAAATTTCGGTTTTTCAACGGGCTTGAACTCGCCGCTAATATAGTCGTAATAAAAGATCTGGCGTTTGCCGTCGACTTGTTCCTTGCGGTAAAAACCTGCTTTGCTCTTGTTGCCGAGCAGACCCTTGGCAACCATCTGCGTCATAAACTCTGGAACTTTGAAAACCTCGCGCTCCTCGTCATCTGGCAACAGTTGATAGGAGTTGTTGCCAACATGGATCAACGTGTCGATGCCGACCAGGTCGGCGGTGCGAAAAGCCGCTGACTTGGCACGCGCCGTGGCCGGACCGGCGATGGCATCGACCTCTTCCACGGTCATCCCCATCTCGACCATATGCTCAATGCCTTTGTAGATGGCATAAACCCCAATCCGGTTGGCGATGAAGTTGGGGGTGTCCTTGGCGTAGACGATCCCCTTACCGAGGCGACGACTGATAAACTCAGCCATGCCGGCAACCACAGCCGGGTCGGTCTCTCGACAGGGCACAATCTCTAACAAGCGCATGTAGCGCGGCGGGTTAAAAAAGTGGGTCACCAGAAAGTTTTTGCGCACTTCAGACGGAAGGCCTTCGGCCATAGCGTTGACTGACAGGCCACTGGTATTGGTCGACAGAATCGTCTTCGGTGCCAGGTGCGGCACCAGCTTCTGAAACAGGCTCTGCTTGATCGGCAGATGCTCAATGACCACCTCGATAACCCAGTCGCACTCTTTAATCCGGGCCAGGTCATCATCAAAGTTACCGACCTCAATCTGGCTGGCGTACGCTTCCAGGTAGAGCGGCGCCGGTTTCATCTTCAACAAACCGGCAAGACCATTCGCCGCGATCCGGTTGCGCACCTGCGGCGACTCCAGGCTCAGACCGGCGGTCTCTTCCTCGCCACTCAGTTCTTTTGGCATTATGTCGAGCAACAACACCTCAAGACCTGCATTTGCCAGATGAGCAGCAATCGTGGCGCCCATAACCCCGGCACCAAGTACTGCCACTCGATTGATTTGCCTCATGAGTTTCCTCCATTATCAGCCTTGTTATAACCGTCGGAACCGCTGCCATTATCCAGATAAAGGCGCTCAATCCGGTCCTGGTACTTGCTGTAAATAACCTTGCGTTTAAGCTTAAGAGTCGGGGTCAGTTCCCCCCCATCTACCGAGAAATCGCGAGGAAGCAGAATAAACTTTTTGATGGTCTGGTAGGATGGCAACTTAGCATTGAGTAATTGAACCCGCTCAGCATAAAGCTTGTGAACCCGTTTATGGGCAACCAGATCTTCCACGTCCAGGTAATCAATACCATGCTGCTGGCCCAGCTTGATCAAACGCTCCAGATTCGGCGTCAGGATGGCCACAAGATAAGGCTTGCGATCACCGTAAACGCAAGCCTGGGAGATATATTTATCCATCCTGAGCTCATTCTCAAGCGGTTGCGGCGCAACATTTTTTCCCCCGGAAGTGATGATGATCTCTTTTTTTCGATCAATAATATAGACGTAACCGTCCTCATCAATCCTGGCAATATCGCCGGTGTGTAACCAGCCATCCCGAAGCACCTGTGTGGTCTCCTCAGGATCCTTGTAATAGCCGATCATGACTTGCGGGCCACGGATCAGCAGTTCATTGTCGTCGGCCAGCTTAACCTCAGTCCCTGGCAAGGGCGTGCCCACGGAGCCAAAACGAACGTTCCAGGGGCTGTTCAGCGTGACCGCGGGACTTGTTTCGGTGAGGCCATAGCCTTCAAAGGTCGGGATGCCGATCACCCACATAAATTCATTGATCATCTTGTCCAGTGGCGCACCACCTGAGATAAAGTATTTGAGGCGACCGCCGAAACGGGCACGGATCTTACGGAAAATCAGCCAGTTGAAAAAACGATACTTCAGACCAAGCAGGCCGATGGGCCCAGGAGTTATGTAGCGATTCAAAATATATTTTCGCCCGACGTCTATTGCCAGGTGGAAAATCTGGCGCCGTAGCGGGTGCATTTGATGCACATCTTCGTAAATCCGCCCGTAGATTTTTTCGAAGAGCCGCGGCACGCTGACCATCACCGTTGGCCCGACCTCCTGCATGTTCTCAACCACCTTTTCAACGCTTTCACAGAACGCCACATGACACCCCGTCATCAGCGGCGCGTAATATCCAGCCGTTCGTTCGAGCACATGACTCAAGGGCAGGAAGCTGAGGAAGATCTCATTCATGCCAAACGCTTCCAGTTTCTGCAAACCATAATGGGCATCAAACAGCACGTTGGCGTGGGTGAGCATGACCCCTTTGGGAACACCGGTCGTTCCAGAGGTGTAGATGATAGTAAGCAGGTCCGAAGACTTCACGGCTTCGATCATCACCTCTAATTCACTGCGTTCTTGTGCCGATACCGGGTAGGTTGCTTCAGAGAGCTGGTAGAGGTTGTAAACCGGGAGCTCCGGACTACCGAGGAAAAGATCGAAAGAAATGACTTGTTCAAGCAGTGGCAGCTGCTCGCGAACTGTAAGCAACTTTTCATACTGAAGCCGATTTGAAACAAAAACTATTTTAGCGGCACAATGTTCGATGACATAAGCCGCCTGCTTAGCGGTATTGGTCGCATAAATGGGGACGGTAATCCCTTGAGCACACTGAATGGCAAAATCCGCGATCGCCCACCCAGCACGATTTTCAGAAAAGATGGCCACCTTGTCACCCGGCACCATCCCGGCCTTACGCAAGCCACGAGCAGCCATAAGAACTCTTTCGTAAAGAGCGCCATAGCTCAGCGACTGGTACTGGCCTTTTTTCTTATAGCTGATAGCAATCCGATCAACATACTGTTGCGCGTTCGACTTAAGCATTTCCGGAAGAGACCGGTACGGCAATTCATACATAGTAGGAAGGCTCCCATCTGCAGGCTATGCCTTGATACATAGATTACCTTAACGTTCACGTCAAGGTTAATCTAGGGCAACAGTTTGTTTTTGTTCGCTTGTTCATTAAGTATATCAGTTAGTTGGAGACGGGCAAGGGCATAGAGAAAACATTAGACAGCGCTGGCACGTCTCATTCAGGAGCAGGCCAGCCATTCCAGCGCTGCAAAAGAGTGTACTGCTGCGAAACCGCAAGTGTGGCGAGATAATATCGGGCAACCGGAAAGCTTCTGAGCCACCAGCTTCCGTTCGAGGTGTAACAACCTTCAAGATGTGCCGAAACGAGCTCTTGATCGGGATCAGAAAAACCACCGCCCTTGCCTTTCAACCAAGCTTCCTTGCGCGTCCAGAGGCGAAAGAACAGCCTGCGTCGACGAAGATCGCTAGCGTCCTGCAGCCAGCTTTGCTCGCGCGCAGAGAAGAACTGTGCTGCGAGTTTTTCATAGTCCAGTTGACGATTGACCTGCTCAATATCAACGCCAACCTCAACACCTCTGGTCACGGCACAAAGCCCCCATTGTCCGGAATGAGCCAGGTTGAAGGTGGGAGCATCGGCAAGACCGGCAAGCGCAGGCTTGCCGAAAGCCCCAGTATCAAAGCGCAAAGTTTCTGGAGCAAGGCCAAGGTAAGCAGCAAGGATTTGACGCAGACGGGCACGGCCAACGACAAACGTCCGCGCTTTTTCAGGAATACGCAAACGTCTGGCACGCTGCAACTCCTGTTCATCAAGAAGCCCCTCTAAAGGTTCCTGACAATCAAGAGGGAAACGCCACAGATGCGCCGACCGTTCGGTCAGTTCGGGGTGTTTGGGTGGAATTTGCCATGGGGTTAAAAGAAGCGACATATAAAGACCTCATCAAACTTGCGTTCAGCAACGGCACAAAACTTACCGCAAGGATACCAGCCATATCAGTATCATGGAGGAAAAAATGACGAACCCGGTGAGTCCTCAATTGTAGTAAGAGACAGGTAATAATCGGTAAATTTAGTCTCTGTCTCGAACACCCTGGTGTGCAGGAATTGCAGACCAAAGTCATTGCTACTTCAGGAAGCGATATAACTCTGTTCGATCCCCGAGCCTAAGCTTGGGTTTAATTCTCCGCAACCTACCGGGAGAAGTTTCATCCTGAAAAACCATCACTCCGGGCATCGCCCACAGATCACACCGGCGCCATTCGGCAGATCGATCGGTAGCCGCTCAACGCGCTCCAGACCGGTTTTCTGCAGAAGCACGACAAGCTCACTCTCGCTGTAGGCTTTACCACCAGGGGTTCCAAGCAACATATTCAAAGAGAACAGCGCCGGAAAGACTGGCTTGGTACGATCCTCCACAAGCAGAAACTCCTGCACCAGCAGTAAACCTCCTGGCTCAAGGGCTGCTACCGTTTTCTGCAGCATGTGAGCGCACCCTTCTTCTGCTTCACCATGCAGAACATGCGACAGCCAGGCAACATCATAGCGCCCGACAATCTCATCATCTTGGAAATCACCCGACTGGAAATCGATCCGCGGCTGCAGCGAGAAGCGGGAGACCGCCTGATTAGCGAACTGGCGAGTGGCGGGGAGGTCAAAGATCGTCGCCTGCAGTTCCGGGTTGTGCAGACAAAAATGAATGGCATAAGTTCCCGGACCGCCGCCAAGATCAAGCAGATGTCTTCGACCAGTCAGATCAACCTGCGGCACAATTATCGGTGCCATCTGCATCGCCAGATTAAACATCCCCATCAGAAAGCTTTCCCGTTCTGCCTCCGATGGTTCATGAGAGAAGCGATCGCGCACGGGTTCACCACTTGAGACCGATTCATCGAGCCGAGACCAGCCTTCAACCAGGTGCTGATGATGAGAAATAATATGGCCCATATATTTTGTCGAGGTTTTCGATAGAAATTCCGCAGAGAACGGTGTCGTGGAATAAACCCCCAGATACTTTTTCAGTAAATCAAGTGCGGTTAAAGCATCAAGCAGCATCGTCAACCCGCGCTCACTCAGTCCACTCCGGGCAGAAAGATCGATGGCTGTGGCGGGAGCTTCACTCAGGAGAGTAAACAAATCGAGTTTAACCCCGGCATGCAAGGTACAGGCACTCCAGTAACTGCCCGACATTTTCAACAACTCAGGGGGGGTCCAGTCTGTTTCGTTCATAGTCGTCCCTCGTAGGGTTGAAGATTTTACTGCAAACGTGGAGAGTTCAAACTAAAAAACCGCCAGGCAGCATAAAGCCGACAACAGCGGTCTGTGGTTTGTTCAAATTTTCCCTGAAATCCTGTTTTGATCATTTCCATCTCCATGGAGCACATCAAACCAGACGCCATCGAGCTTCAGCGCGTTGCCAGCCACTCCCGCAATCGCTCCAGCCCTTCATCAAAAGAGACTTTTGGCTGGTAACCAAAATCCCGCTTTGCAGCACTGAGATCAAACCAGTGGGCCGTTGAGAGTTCACGGGCCACGAAACGGGTCATGCGTGGCTCACCTTGCAAGCGCAACAGGGTATAGATTTTTTCCAGGAGGAAACCAAGGTTGTAGGCCAGAGCCGGTGAAATGGTGCGGGTCACCGGCGGCAGGCCACCGGCATCAAGGATGCGATTGACCACAGTCCAGAGCGGCAGCGGTTCGCCTTGGGACAAGAAGTAAGCTTTGCCTGCCACCGCAGAGCCGACAGCAAGATGCTCGGCAGCCTGGAGATGGGCAAAGGCCGCGTTGTCAATATAGATGGTATCGGCCAGGCACTCGCGGGTGCCAATTTTACGCAACGCGCCCTTGGCTCCACGCTCAAGAATTCGCGGCACCAGGTGATTATCTTCCGGCCCCCAGATCAAATGTGGACGGAGTGCCACCGTTGCCAGCTCCTGATCGTTGGCCTGTAACACCAACTGTTCGGCCTCGGCCTTGGTCTGCGGATAGAAGGCTTCAAAATGCTCTGGATATGGCACCGCTTCGTCAACACCTTCCATATCAGTACCATCAAAAACCACGCTCGGCGAACTGGTATGCACCAGACGCTTGATGCGGTGTTGGCGACAGGCGGCGATGACGTGTTGGGTCCCGAGGACGTTAGCCCGGTAGAACTCCTGATATGGCCCCCAGACTCCGGCCTTAGCGGCTACGTGAAAAACGAGATCGCAACCTTCGACGGCGCGACTGACCGCAGCAGCATCGCTGAGTTCTCCGCGACAATGTTCAACCCCCATGGCGGCCAGCGCCGGGTGTTCATTACGCGAAAAAGAGCGAACAGACTCACCTCGCTCACAGAGCAACTTGACGATCGCCTTGCCGAGGAAACCACCACCACCGGTAACCAGCACTTTCATCTCAGCTGCTCCTGCGCCCAGACCGCCAACTTTTCCCGAAAAATCTTGGCATTATGCCGGATATCCACCGGGAACGCGGGGTGGAACAGAAAGGTCTTAAGCTCTCGGGTCAGCTCGTGGGCGGCGCCGATCGCAAGCAGTTCCTGATGGAGACGGGACACCTGCGAGGTGTCGGTGCCTGGTTCCAGTTCGACGCAGATGACGGCCCGCTGAGAGCCCGGCTGACCGACGCCAACCAAGGCGGTGCGAAACACCTGTTTGTGGGTGTTGAAGATCGCTTCGCAGGGGATGGTAAAGAGTTCGCCGTCAGCGGTTGTCACCCGATGCGCCTTGCGGCCACAGAACCAGACGCGGCCCTGTGAGTCGCGGTAGCCGAGATCACCCATGCGATGATAGAAGCCATTATGCTCGGGATCTGCAATCTTGCCCAGCGCGGTTGACTCCGAGCGATTAAAATAGCTCGCCGTCACCTGTGGGCCCTTAACCACAATCTCACCGATCTCACCAACGGCAAGCCTCAAGCCAGCATCCCATTGCGCAATCGGCTGATCGGAGATGCGAATAATCTCTAACTCAAGCCCCGGTACGGGTTGACCCACACAGACGCCGTGGCCCTGATCGGTGGCCAATCGGGTCTCAGAGAGAATCTCGGCACTGCCAATCGAACAAACCGGCAGCGCTTCGGTGGCGCCATAGGGGGTAAAAACCTGCGCTTCGGCAGAAAGCATGTGGGTAAAACGCTGCAGCACCATCGCCGGTACCGGGGCCCCGGCAGAGATAGCTCGCTTCAGACTCGGCAACTTGATGCCATGCGCTTCGCCGTAACGGCCGACCCGGTTAATCAGCGCCGGGGAACCGAACATGGTCGTGATCTGAAACTTTTCAATCGCAGCGATGATCTTGACCGGATCGACATCGGCCGGACGGGTAAAGTCCATCTGTGGAACCACCGAAGTCATCCCCAGCGCCGGGGCGAATAGAGCAAACAGTGGAAAGGTTGGCAGATCAATTTCACCGGGACAAATACCGTAAACCTGGCGTAACAACTCAACCTGGGCCGAGAAATTACCGTGGCTGTAAACGGCGCCCTTGGGCACGCCGGTACTGCCGCTGGTGAACAAAATCGCCGCCGTTTCGTGAGCTTCGGTCTGTGCTGTCTCGTAGTGGCTGTTCGGGGGAAGAGTCGTCAGCAATTTTTCCAGAGAGGAACCACCCCAAAAGAGCCGTCGCCCGACAGTCAGTAGGATCTTGACTGACGGCTTGCCCCAGCCGAGCAGAACGCGGGCCAGATGCGCCTTGGGGATACCGATAAAAGCTTGCGGTTGCGCTTCGGCGAGGCAGACCTTGAGATTTTTTACGCCCATCCCCGGATCGACCAGGACCGGCACCGCACCTATTTTGAACAGCGCAAAAGTTAAGGCGAAGAACTCGAAACCGGGGGGCACCATCAGGACCGTGCGGACACCACGACTGATGCCGATCGATTCCAGCGCGTGCGCCATGCGGCTACTCTCCTGGTCAAGCTGGGCAAAAGTGTATTGTTGGTAACGAGTCTGTTGTTGGCCATCAAGGCCCTGGGGGATAAAAATTGCCGGGGTTTCCGGCTGAAGTCGCGCCATCTCCGGGAGATGTGCGGCGACGTTGGCAGAAGCCATCTGGCTCATCGTGCTTGCCCGGCCGTTGGCCTGGGAATGGGATTGACCTCGAGAAAGTGCTGAATAATCGGAATTACCTCATCGCTGGCATCTTCGAGGATGTAATGTCCGCAGTCCGCAAAAGCATGGACCTCGGCATTAGGAAAACGCCGTTGCCACTCTTTGAGGAAGTGATGATCAAACACGAAATCTTTCATGCCCCAACAAATCGTCATCGGCAAATCGGCAAAGCGCGCCAGGCCAGCCTCAACTTCAGTGACCAGATCATAACCGGAGTCTCCCGGTTTGAGGGGAATGTCCTGCACAAACCGCAGGGTCGCAATCCGGTCCGTCACGGTGTCGTAAGGAGCACAATAAGCCCCACGTAACGCTTCAGACATCGGATTGCGCTTGCAGCCGACCCGGGCAGCCAGCAACGCGAACATATTCAAGCGTTGCACCAGAAACGCCCCGATCGCGGTATCGCGACAGATCTTCAACGCCAGCGGAAATTTCTTGCCAGCGGGCAAGTGAAAAGCTCCGGTGTTGAGAATCACCAGTCGGGCAATCCGTTCGGGATGTCGCGAGGCATAAGCCATGCCGATCATGCCGCCCCAGTCATGCACCACCAGAGTGATCCGCTCGCGAACCTCCAGCTGTTCAAGCAGAGCCTCAAGATCATCGACCCGCTGCTTTAGCGTATAGGAATAATCGGTGTCACCCGGTTTTTCCGAAAGGCCGCAGCCGATATGGTCGGGAACAATAACGCGATAACTGTCACGCAACGCCTTGGCCAGATTACGGTAATAAAAAGACCAGCTCGGATTGCCGTGGACCATCACCACCGGGTCGCCCTGACCTTCGTCAAGGTAGTGGTATTTGAGACCATTTAGTTCGAGGAAATTATTTTTAAAGGGGTAGAGATCACTCATTGATAAACTCGTTGAAAAAATAACAGAAAGACAACCCAATAGAAGGTTTAACGCAGAGGAAATTGGCCCCGTCAAAGGCCTTTCCATGATAATGAACAGTGTTTTCTCAGCGTTCTTTGCGTCTCTGCGTTAATATTTCTTTAAAAGGTCTTTGCCTTTGTTTGGGTTAAAAATTCGAAAATTACTGGCCACACCATTTACCACTGGATCCCAAGCATCAAGCAGTTGAGTCCGCTGCCAATACCGAGGAAACCAACGATATCGCCAGGCAGGAGAGCATCACGTTCTTTGGCAATCGCAGCCGTCACGGGCAGAGATACCGTCCCCATGTTGCCAAGAAATTCATAAGTGCTGAAGTCCTTCTCCTGAGCGATACCGATCTTTTGCAGGATCAGTTTCTGGTGAGCCTCGCCAACCTGATGACAAATGACTTTATCAACCCGGTCAGTGGTCAAATCCAGCTCTTTGAGAAAAGCGTCCCAGGTCCTTTTACCCAATTCGACGCCATACTTCATGACGGCCACGGCATCGGTCTGCATGTAGGGGACATGGTTTTCCGGGTCATCCGACTGGATTCCCCAACGGCAGAGGGTGTGATGCTGAGGCTCGGCCAGGTTAATGCCACCGAGCAACCGGGGCCGGCGCGAAGGCGTAAAGGAGCCATCGGTGAGCAGGACCGCAGCCGCACCGGAACCTCCGGTCAGAGTCGCCAGAGACTTGGTGAAACTTTCCATGGTCGGGTTGTCCAGCATCTGCTGAATCATGATCTCGTTGATTTCGCGAGAGCTCTCACAAGCAACCACCAGCCCGGCGCGAATCTGGCCCAGTTCAATCCGGTTCGCGATATCAAGCACGCCGTTGAGGACACCGAGGCAGGCATTGGAGGTGTCGTAAACCGCCACGTTCCCTTGCACCCCGAGGGCCGAGGCAACTTGACACGCCGTGGCGGGTTCAAAATGCTCACGACAAACACCGGCATAGACAACCGCGCCGATATCAGCGGGAGAGATGTTCCGTTCACGCAACGCTTTTTTCGCGGCGGCGATCGCCCCTGCTGAGATGCGCGTGTTCGGCTTCCACCAGCGCCGCTCCCGAATCCCGGTCAAAGCTTCCAGCTGCCCGAGGGGAATATGCAGCGTCTCGTACATCGGCTTCAAGCGGTTTTCCAGCTCAGTCGACGTGACCACAATCGGTGCCAGCTCGTAGCCGACTGATTCTATATAGACTCGCGAATATCTCATTTACACCACCATTTTTATATTAACTTTGATCAAAACATATTACCTGCTGCAATGCAGGCAGGCAAGGGGTTGCATTATTCTGTTAGCAGGCTTTTAAAACAAGCCCTAACCGGACAAAGCTTATTTAGCCATAAAAGCATATAAACTCTGACCAAACCCTTCAACGGGACGCTGATAAAATCTGATGAACGCTGATTTAAAAACTTTAGAATCATACCTTTTCTGCGTTTATCAGCGTCCAATAGCTTTTGCTTTTCTTTGTGACTCCGTGTCTCTGTGGCTATTCTGGCCTTAACTCTTGACCCGAATTGTAAAATCTTTCATCTGATAAATAACCTTGCCATCCACCGACAGGTAACCGTTCGCCTTGAGCAGACGCTTCTCATCATCAATTGCCGTGACCACCGCTTCAACCATAACCTGGTCGTTGCTCGGAATGATCTGGCCGCGATAATTCCAGCTGTGCTGTTCACCGAGGACGACGGTTTCAAGCACGCAATTAGCAGCTCCGCCCCAACGCTTCACCGCCACCAACTTGAGCAGCTGCAGAAAGGATTCGAGGCCGAGCGAGCCGGGACAGACCGGATCCTGATAGAAGTGAGCCTTAAAGAACCACTCAGCGGGATCAACCGCTTTACTGCCGCGGATAAAGCCAAGACCCTCCGGCCCACCATCGGCAACAAACAGCTCGATACGATCGATCATGCGCAGCTTGAGCTCAGGAAAGGGCGCCGCGGCCGGATAGTCAAACTGCTCGGCCCGGACGACTTCAGCATCCGTGGGTTGGTAGAGCTTTGCATCACGCACACCGACCTGCTGGGCCAGCGATTCTGCCGAGAAGAAACCGAACACCGTGTCGCCGGTATAGACCGGCCCCAACCGATCGCTGATTTCAAAATCGTAGCTCTGGATAATCATGCCGCCGCTACTGGCAATGCGGGTGATCTTGACGCGAGTTGTCAGCGTCCCACTGTCGGGGGTGACCGGGCGATGTTGCACCGCGTTGCCATCGAGGTTGCGGAACTTGAGATCTGTTGCGCTGGTCAGCGCCGATCCGAGATAGGCCGCCAACCAACCACAGGGTTGCAGGCCGGTTTCCAGTAAAACACTGAAGGGCATCTCTTTTTGTCGCGCCGCCTGGAAATACCAGCCATCGGTCGGCACATCGTACTCTGCCTCGCAGGTCGCCCCTTCGACCAGCTTGAACGGCTCGCCGGTGACAGCAACAATGCGATCAAGAAACTGAAACGGTGGCCCAGGTAAACGCGCAATTTTGCGATCCTGATCGAATACTTTGTACGGCGCACCGAAGGCCTCGGACGGGTTGCCGGTTGAATATGCCAGGATTTTATCGTAGTCGTAAAGCACGGCACGTGGCCCGAGGGACGCGGAACGCGAGGTATCACCTGAGGAGGCTGGTTTGAGCCACAAGCTCTCAACCTTTTGTCTGTCCAGCCCGGCCAGACGCACCGACATGTTGGGGATTTCGACAATCGCCTTACCATCGGCAAACATCAGCGCATCGACAATTGCAAAGGGTTCCGGCCCGTAGCCGAGCTCTTTGATGCTCACCTGGTAGGTCACAGTTTTAGTCGTATCGATCACCTGACCGCGACACTTCAAACCACTATCGACTCCCGGAATCGGCTCACACCAGGTGGTCCCCTCCTCGCCGATCCAGCCCATGCGCAGCAGGTAAATGCGCAGAGTGTGCATGCAGCACTCGTACATCAGGGTGCCGGGCATAACGTTGTCGTCGCAAAAATGGCAAGTCAAAAACCAATCGTCTGGATGAATATCCATTTCCGCCCGGATCTGACCGAGACCGTAGCGACCACCCTGCGGATCAAGTTCTATCACTCGATCGACCAGCTTCAGATAACCGCCGGGTAAGGTGTAGGGCTTCGCCAAACTCAAATTGGCAAAGTGCTCACCAAAGGCAACGCCGAGATCACCGGCATAGATGGCATCCACCTGAGCTGCAGCGTAAGACTCAACGGCCAGCGGCACCAGGTCACGCCAGTCATCAGGTTTGATGCCAGGCTGCGGCATCAAATCAAGTTTGGTGTGAACGATTCCCTTGCCAGCAGCCAACTCCTCTTCGGTAAAGAAGCCCGCGCAGCCCTGCTGCATCGACAACAGAGGCTCACCGTTGACAGTGCCCTCGAAATTAAAGCGGAACAGGTAGGTTTGGCCCTGGCGAAAGAAATGATCAATCTTGATATCGTAGCGGATCACATCGCCCGCAACTGGCAAGCCCCGGTGAAAGGTGACCACGGCATCGAGCAGTCGATAGACCGCCTTGCCCTTGCTGATAAAATCGATCCCCAGATAACCGGAAAGGAAAAGATCGGCCTGACCCGCTTCAACGGCGATGCAGGTCGGGATGCGGCCGCCATCGAGATACCAGCGATCAGCGGTGACATCGTGTTCGGTCACCACCCGGCCGCTGGTCATCGAGCGCGGTTCGCCTTCAACCGTCATGATCCGGTCGACCAGCATCAACGGCTCATCGGGCAGTCGCACCCGGGTCGGATAACTGTCGACTTCCGCAAACTCCGGCCCGAGCATTTTGGCGATCGAACCAATGGCAAATTCCATGCACATTTCACGGTTGAATGCTGGCCCGGGCGCAGCCGCCGCATTGAGATTGACGCTCTGGATTTGACTTCCGCGTCCCGCGTCCCGCGACACTCGTTCCTCTTGAACCAAAGGTTCAAACCGGGGAATCACGTCACCATTCGCTGCCAGTTGCTGTAACAGCGACATCTGCAGGTTGATGTTTTCCGTCAGGGTCTTTTCCATGGTGCCAGCAAAGCGTAAATAGGCCTCATGGGTCTTGACATTCAACACCGCAGTCGCAGCCATCTGTGCCAGCAGAGGATCAGCAATTACCCCTGGACCCGCTATCGGCACAGCAAAAGGCTGTATGTCCTTAAGCTTTTCGCGTCCCGTTGCTGCTTCCATAATCGGAGTTGGCTCTTTTTTCAAAAGCGGTACCGGAACAAACGGCGCACCGCCAATAACTGTATGAATCAGCGGTCCCGAGGGTTGCTCGACAATTTCGCTGCTCTCCGGATAGAGCGCGGACACATCCACCGGTACCCGCTCCGCCAGACAGTTGGCCAGCAGACGCAGAACCAGTGAAGTGGCCTTTGGTCCGGGATAACAAGCCGCCCTCACCATATGAGGTTTGCCTTCCAGAATGCTGCTAATCATGCGGCTGCAGGAATTTCCTGGGCCCATCTCAAGAAAAATCCGCACGCCGTCAGCATACGCTTGCTCGATGACTTTGGTGTAATCTATGGTGTCCAACGCCTGGCCGAGAATCACATCGGCGGCGCTCTCAGTGGTGACTTGATAGCTCTCACCAAGGGCACAGCTGTAGAAGGTGATATCTGCTGGCGCGGTCACCGGGAAAAGATGTAACTCACGGTATGGTTTTGCGACCGGGTTCGTAACTTCACAATGCACGGTCGTTACACCGCGCAACCGGAAGAAGTGGCCTTTAACTTCACGGGCCAGGGCCTCAACCTGCTGTCGATCACCACCAATAACACATTCCCGGTGGGTATTAACAATCAGCAGATAAGCCCTGTCCTTGCCCGCCAGTGCGGCTTTCACTTGCGCCGCGGGGACATCAACCAGACCAAGGATCCAGTCGACCTTCTCACCCTTGCCCAGGCCCCAGACCTTGCGCGCGGCCGTGCACTCACCAGCGAGGTCGTTGGTAAACAGCGTCGAATCAGCAAGCCGTTGCGACATCCCGTCGCGGTCTTTCCAGGCACCCAAAGAGAAGAGCCCCGCCGACTCACCAAGGCTGTATCCGCTCGCCACCGCAGGTTCGATCCCGAAACTGCGGATCAAATCACTCACCGCGGTACCGAGCGCAACTTGGCCGATAACCAGAGCATTGTGGTTATCATGCAAGGTCTCGGACAACTCGGTCTTCCAGAAATGCTCGGGTAGAAACTGACGAGCCAAAAACTGGCTGTTGTCATCCTGGTGACTGTAGATAGCGGGCCAGCGGGCCGAAAGGTCACGCCCCATGCCAGCGAAGTGATTGCCAGAACCGGGGAAGATGAACGCCACCTTGCCTTGCGGAGCCAGCGGTCTTGAGGCATAGAAAAGCCGATCACGGATGCTGGTTGACAACGTTGTGCCATTACCGCCAAGTGCTTCCTCCGGGTGACTGCGCAGAGCAGTCAAAGCATAGTCGAGTTGATCGAGCAACTCGGAGCGATTCGACGTGACCGTGGCCAAACAAAGGCTGCGATTCGGGTCAAGCGCGACCTGTCGATACCACTGCAACGCCAACTGCTCGATGCCGCCATCAGGCGCCATGGCGACAAAATCCTGCAGTGTGACGATCTTGCTCAGCAAGCCATCAACCGAGTCCGCTTCGAGAACGAACAGACCCTCATCAAGCGCTCCAAGAGGTCGATCAGCAAAGAGGGGTGTAGCTTTCCCCGTCTTATCCTCAAAGCCCTCGAGCACGAGGTGGGAGCAGGTGCCATCAATCCCTAGACCGCTGACCAGCGCCCGGCGCGGGCCTTCGCTTCGGTTGCGCAACCAGAACTGGGCCGCAACGGGAGCAATAAAGCTGCGTTTACCCCGCACCCAATCGTAACGCATAGTCTGCAGGTTACGTAACGGCGGCAGAACTTGCTGTTCCAGACACACTGCAGCCTTGACCAATGAAGCCAGACCGGCAGCCGCACCAGCATGACCAACGTCAGCCTTGGCGCTGCCGATATAGCAGGGATTCTGCGTCTGTCTGGCACCAAAGAAGGCCCCGAGCACGTTAGCCTCCAACTCATCCTCGACCGCCAGGCCACTGCCGTTGGTCTCAAGATAGCTGACCGATTCCGGGGCGATATCCGCATCCAGACTGGCCCGTTCCAGTGAGCGTAGGTAAGCACTTTGGTCCGGCACCCCCTCTTCAACCCGGCCACCGGTTGCCGTGCCGACACCCTTGATAATCGCGTAAATATGGTCGCCATCCTGTTTGGCATCATCAAGACGCTTGAGGATGACAGCTGCGGCGCCCTCGCCGACCACGGTCCCATCGGCATGTTTGTCAAAGGGCCGCACCGTGCCACTCTTGGAAAAGGGTCGAAGCGCTTGTTGCCCGAGCACCGCACGAAGGTCGCCCGCCATATCCGTGGCACCGACGATGGCCCGATTTATCGAGCCCTCCTGTAATGAGCGCACCCCAACTTCGAGAGCTCGCAGACCGGAATTCTCTTCACTGGACAAGGTAAAGCTGGGGCCACCAACGCGAAATTCCTTGGCCACCCGGCTGGCAACGACGCTACCAAGCGCCCCCATGACCCGGTTGGCACTCAAGGCCGGTCCCGCCGACTCGCGCAACGCGGCAATCCATTCCTCAAGTTCTTTTTCTGAAAGATTCTGCCCTAGCTGTTTAGCCCACTGGCGAGCAAGTTTCTGGATCCCCCAGCGAAAGCTGAAATTGGTGGCGTTAAGATCCAGCCCAGTGCCGATAAAAACTCCGGTAAAGAGGAGATCTTCATTTTTAAGCCCGGCATCTTGCAGCGCCTCGTCGGCGACCTTGAGCATCAACAACTGACGGGGCAACATCTCCTCGATCTCTTTTGGCGGAATGCGAAAGACCCCAGGCGCAACAGCCACGTCGGCAACGTAAAAACCTTTGAAATCAGTCTTATTCGGGCCTTTTTCCTGAAACCAGCGGCTCTGTTCTGCACCCCACCAGTGAGTGGGGCTTTCCGGTTTCACTTCGAGTTCACTGCCGAGGAAGCGACTACGCAATTCGGGAAGCGAAGCCCACGGCCCGAAATGAGCACCCAAGCCAACAATGGCCACTGGCTGGCTTTTTTGCTTGAATGACGGGGGAAAGGTCACAGAACTTTTGGTCGGTTTTTTCGGAATCCATTCTTCGATCAACAGATGGGCGTTGATACCTCCAAAACCGAACGCGCTGACAGCCGCCCGCCGCGGCTGACCCTTCTTGCGAGGCTTCCAGGATTTCGACTGCCGCAGAATCCGAAAGGGACTAGACTCCAGGTCAATCCCTTGAGCGGGACTCGTGAAATTGGCGGTTGGCGGCAGAATCCGTGCTTTCATCGCCAGCACGGTCTTCATCAAGGCGGCAGAACCGGCGGCGGTCAACAAATGACCAATATTTGATTTCACCGAACCAATCACGCACTGTCCCGGCTGCCAATCCTCAGCATCCCAGAGGCTCTTCAGGCTGGCGAATTCGACTACGTCCCCCACCGGGGTGCCGGTCGCGTGACACTCGATCATATCGACATCAGACGGCGACCAGCCCGCGTTTTGATAGGCCGAACGCATCGCCCGCAACTGCCCCTCGGAAGCGGGAGCCAACAGACTGCCGCCAAGGTCATTAGAAAGGCCAATGCCACGAATCACTGCGTAGATATGATCCCCGGCACGCACCGCATCCTCGGTCCGTTTGAGCAGGAACATGCCGCTACCCTCGCCGACCACCAAACCATCGCCCTTGGCATCAAAAGGGCAACAACTCCCGGAGGGCGAAAGGGCATGCAACTGGGAAAAACCCATCTGAGTGTAGAGGGAGTCAGGCCGCGACAAGCCACCTGTCAACATGGCGTCGGCTCGTCCGGCCAGCAGTTCATCACTGGCCAGCTTGATGGCATAGAGCGACGAGGCACAGGCAGCATCGAGCGTATAGCAGGTGCCACCGAGGCCGAGGGCTTTGGCCAGAAGACCCGCAGGCAAACCGGCCACATAACGATTCAGTGGTTCGACTGCAGGCGGTTTGATCTTGCGTGCTGGGCCGAGAAGTTTTTCTTCGAAAGTGCGGCCAAGGTAATCCCTGGCCATGGTTGAGGCGTGTTCGCTGGGCAGCGCCAGATTGCCGATGATAACACCGACCCGCTCGCGATCAAGCTGGTCAATCCGGCCATCGCTGAACGCCTGATGGCCAGCACGCAGCAACAGGCGAAACATCGGGTCGAGACCCGTCAGAAAATCGCCATCTATATCGAGGTCGGCAATCGATGAGGGCTCGGCCTCATCATCGATGAAGCAGCCCTTTTTTGAATAGATTTTGTCTGGCGTTCCTTTCGTCGGCGCAAAGGCTTCGTCAGGATCAAGCAGCCAGCGACCGGACGGCGGCTGCCGCGAGGTGTTGACGTTGCCGATAATTGTTTCCCAGAAACGATCCAGGGTCGGTGACAGTGGAAAAATGCCGCCGACCCCGACAATTGCAACCGATTTGCCATGCTTCATTCTCAGGCAGCTCCCTGCAGTTTATTGCGTTGGAAGCTCGCATTTAAAGACGCATCAATCACACATTGGTAATCTTCGATCCGGGCGATCAGAGCCCCGCTGGTCGGATCAACAAAATCAATTTCCGCAGTCGCCTTACTGGCACTCTGGCTGGTCACGCGCACTCTGATTTCCGCACCCGTTTCAGGGAACTTGTCCTGATATTGACGATAGCGTCCGGCAAAGACCGGCAAAGATCCAGCCTGGTAACGCTCGAAACTCCAGAGAATCATCATCTGGAAGCTGCTATCCAAAGCCAGCGGATCGGCCAGCCAGGAGTTGCGTAACGGCTGGGTGATCCATTCGGCCGGGCTTGGTGCTGGCCGAACCACTGACGTGATGCCGTCACTGGAGCAGCCGACAACCTCGCGGATACCGTGGAAGTCTGGTCCGTGGAAAAGCCGATCTGGCTGGTAGATCTCATCGATGGAACGGTTATAAGCTGGCAGCTCCAGACGCTCCATGGCCAGCTTGCTTTCTGGGAGTTTGGCCGCCAACACCATTCTGGCGCGGGAGTGGACAAACTGCTGACCACCAGTCGTCATCCCGGAAAGTTCGACCGGAACGACATGCACCCCACCGCTCTTGAACGCCTTGCCGGTCATCACCTGCAGGGTATGAGTCTGACCCTGTTCCAGGGTGACGCCTTTAAGCACCCGCAGATCGTTGAAACCGTGAAAGCGCAAGCCCGGATTATTGTGGATCGCACCGTGCGCCATCCATTCGATGATGACCGCTACCGGCAGAACCGCCTTGCCATCGATAACATGGGATTTGAGGAACGGATACTGTTCAATCGAAACCTCCAGGTCAAAAGCCTTGGAGACATAAATATTTTCATGCGTCTGGGCCGGGCTTTCAGTCGCCGCTTCTTCTCGCCCACCGAGGATCACCAGCTCCACCGGTCCACCCGGCGGGGTAGCAATTTCCTCGACCAAATAATCAGCACCGGCTTTAAGGTCGATGACAGCGACACCTTCCTTGGCAAAGACCTTTTTCAGGGCTGGAGTCACCATCCCACCGTCCCAGGGACCCCAGTTCAAAGACAGGATCCGGCAATTCGGCCGCATTCCGGCCTGCTGTTGGGCCACCTTGTTGAGAATCTCATTGGCCACTGCGTAATCAACCTGACCCGTCCGACCGTAACGACCGGTCGACGACGAAAACATCACCATGAAACGCAGTTCGTCCTCGCTGAGCGCCTCCAGCAAGCTGCTCAGGCCGTCGATCTTGGTACTGTAAACCTGTTCGAACTGCTCTGCCGTCTTGTCCTTGATCAAACGGTCGGCCAACACCCCGGCACCATGGATCAAGCCCTTGATCGGACCATACTCCTCGCGAACATCCTTGACCACCGCCGCGACCGCATCGCCATCACGCAAATCAACGGAACGATAGATGGCCTGGCCACCAGCCTCCTTAATTCGCCGCAGGGTCCGTTGAATTTCCCGGTTGCCGAGGATGAACTGACACTTCTGACCAACTTCTTTTGGCTTGAGCGGACCATCAGCATGTGCGATCAAGGCTTTTTTGATCTCGGCTTCACCGGTCAAACCCGTAAGCCAAGACGGTTCCGTCTGCGGGGTATCGCTGCGACCAAGCAACAACAAGGTCGCCCGACTTGCCGCCAGGGCAACCGCAACCTCGGCGGTGACACCACGGGCTCCACCGCTGACAACCACCACATCGCCATAACTGACCGGCGATTCGTACGGCTCGCCAGGCAGCGATTCATCAATCAAACGGAGGGTGTGCAGCCCCTCGTTTGAGAAGCCAACCTCCTGAGCACCATCGACGAGGAGTTCGGCCACCAATCTTTCAGCGACCTGATCCACATCCTTCAAATCTGCAGAGAGATCAAAGGCCTTGCAGGTGACCTCAGGCCATTCGTGTCCGGCGGTCTTGGCCAGACCAGCCAACCCCCCAGAGAGTGCATCCTGAACCGGCCCGCCTTCCGACAAACCAAAACAACCATTCAGCCGCGAGACCGTCGCCAGAACCGCTCCACCCTTATCAGCCGCAGCGTTAAGCGCCGGTTCAGCTAATTGCATCAGGCGGAAAGCATTTTGTAAGAAGAGCGCGTCAGCTCCAGACTGCGGCGCAAGCAGCACCACTCCAGCCAGTTTCTTTGTGGACGCAAGATCATCGAGTTGCTTGAGATTGATCTGCTCGGCGACCAGCTTTTGCGCCGCTAACTGTCGGCAGAGCGCCGCCGTCAGGGCCGAGCCATCATCGCTGACCCAGATCACGGAGCCTTCCGGCAAGGTGAGTGAATCGCGATTTTCATCGCCCTGCAGCGGGATCGCTTTCAGAACTTTGCGTTCAACCCCGCTGCCCACCGACGGCAATTCAAACGGAGCTTCCGGTTTGGCCACAGGCTCGCTCGCCCCTGAAACGCTCGCCAGGAAATCAACAATCTGACCAACGGTCTGCAACGTCCCAAGATGTTCCGGTTTAATCGCGGGTGCTCCCGGCAACTTATCCTGTAGTGCAGAGAGGATCTCCACCCGCTTGATTGAGTCGATGCCGAGATCAGTGTCGAGAGCCATCTCCAAGTCTAGCATCTCTACCGGATAACCAGTTTTGCCAGCGATCACCTCAAGCAGAGTGGCCGCGACAGCATCCCGGTTAAGCGGACTAGTCACTGGCGCCGCTGGACCACTACTCTTGGTGCCTGCAGCAGCAAGATAATCAACAATCTGGCCGAGAGTCTGCAACACTCCGAGATCTTCCGGTTTGACCGCCGGTGCTTCCGGCAGTTTTTCCTGCAGGGCAGAGAGGATCTCCACCCGCTTGATTGAGTCGATGCCGAGATCGGTATCGAGTGCCATCTCCAATTCCAGCATTTCCATCGGATAGCCAGTCTTCTCGGCGATCACTTCGAGCAGCACGATTGAAACCCGATTGCTGTCTACGGGGGTCGACGCAGCAACCGCAGGGATCGTCTCGGCACCGATCATACCAGCGCTCAGGTGATCGATAATCTGGCCAAGAGTCTGCAGCACACCCAGGTCTTCCGGCTTGACCGCTGGCGCTTCCGGCAGCTTTTCCTGCAGGGCGGAGAGAATCTCCACGCGCTTGATCGAATCAATGCCAAGATCGGTGTCGAGCGCCATCTCCAGTTCCAGCATTTCTATCGGATAACCGGTCTTCTCAGCAATGACTTCGAGCAGCGCACTTGACACCCGGCGACTGTCGATCACTGGAGCGGCAAGCGGTGCCGCCGTTTGAGCTGTGGGCGCAGAGACCATCCCGGCACTTAAGTGATCGATGATCTGACCGAGAGTCTGCAGGGTGCCGAGATCTTCCGGCTTGACCGCTGGCGCTTCCGGCAACTTTTCCTGTAGCGCGGAGAGAATCTCCACGCGCTTGATCGAGTCGATGCCGAGATCCGCATCGAGAGTCATCTCCAACTCCAGCATCTCTACCGGGTAACCGGTCTTCTCGGCAATCACGGCCAGCAAGGTTGCTGAGACGACACTGCCGTCAACAGCGGCTGCGGCGGCCAGAGCTACAGGCGCGGCGACCGGCACAGCGGGCATCCCGGCGTTTAAGTGGTCGATGATCTGACCGAGGGTCTGCAGGGTGCCGAGATCCTCCGGCCTGACCGCCGGTGCTTCGGGCAACTTTTCCTGCAAGGCAGAAAGAATCTCCACCCGTTTGATCGAATCGATGCCGAGATCGGCGTCGAGGGTCATCTCCAGTTCCAGCATCTCTTCTGGATAGCCGGTTTTTTCGGCGATCACAGCAAGCAGCACACTGGCCACCCGGTTGCTATCAACGGCAGGAGCAACGGCGGCGACAGGCGCTGGCATCGGCTGAATCGGCGCAGCGACCGGCTGGACCGGAACGACTGATGACTGCGGCATAAGCGGTGCGACGGTGCTGGTCAACGGTTGTCCCTGGAGCAAACGGTTCTGCTGCTCAACCAGGTTGAGGAAGGATTGCGTAGCCGACTCCTGACCGGTCAGGAACTGCTGATGCAAGCGCGACGTCTGTTCCTGGATATTCTGCAAGGCCTGCATGCTCTGCCGGGTCAGCTGCAGCGCTTCCTGCAATGAACTTCCAGCGATAACGCTTGCCGTGGTTACGGGGCCTGGGGTGCTGGTCGGTTGCGGTTGCGTTGCCACTGGTGGCTGCACCGGCGGCCGTTTCGCTGGTCGTTTGAAATAGTTGGCACCGGACAACGCAATCGTCATCCCGGGCTTCTTGCCTTGCACCGCTTTTTGAGAGGCAGCGTAGCCTTCATCCCAACGGCTCAGGGCGACCGGGTAACCAAGGGTAGTCAACTGTGCCAGGGCCCGGCCCAAATCAATGATCCCCGAGCGCTTGCCGTTAGAAGCGTCGATGGCAATGGCCTGGTGCTCACGGTCGCCGAGGATCGCCTTGACCATCCCGGTCAAACGAGCACCTGGGCCAACCTCGAGGAATGTGCGCATGCCAGCGGCGTACATCGCTTCAATTTCGCCGACAAAATCGACCGGGCGGGCCAGCTGGGCGGCGAGAATTTCGCGGACTTTCTTGGCGGATTCGGGATAAGCCGCGCCGGT
Source organism: Desulfuromonadales bacterium (assembly GCA_030145195.1). Taxonomy (GTDB): domain Bacteria; phylum Desulfobacterota; class Desulfuromonadia; order Desulfuromonadales; family BM103; genus JAQYVY01. Next base: position 106,860 of record JAQYVY010000003.1, read on the forward strand.
AGTATTGGCAAAGACACTGGCGGTCGGTTTGTTAAAGGTAATCTTCTGCAGACGCTCAGCAAAGGGTCCGCTGGCATCGGCGACCAGTTCGCTGTGGAAAGCTGCAGCGACTGACAGCTGTTTGTAACGCAGCCCCTGCGCGTCAAGCAGTTTTGCCGCTTTTTCAATCTCGGCGGTCGCCCCGGAAAGGACGCCCTGCGCGGGAGTATTGCGATTGGCCAGTACCAGCTTCAGGCCGGAATCCTTCAGGAACGCCTCAACCTGGTCCAGTGGCGCAGAAACCGCCAGCATTGAACCGCGATCACCTTCACCGGCGGCCATCAGTTCGCCACGCAAGCGGGAGAGCGCATGCAGGGCGTCAACATCAAAATAACCACCGCTACAAAGTGCAGTCAGTTCGCCATAGCTGTGTCCAGCGTAGGCCTTGGCAGTCACACCAAAGGCAGCGAGCACCTCGCGGGCACCCAAGCTGACCGCACCGAGAGCTGGCTGGGCAACCTCTGTCGCCTGCAGACTCGCTTCGTCCTGAGCCCTGGCGGCCTGGTCGAAACGGGGCTGGGGATAAACCAGCTCGGCCAGAAGGCCCTGTTTGCCGCTAGTATTGGCCCCAAAAGCACGATCAGCAGCAATGAAAGTTTCGAGAAACTGTGGGAACTGAATCGCCAGATCATTGAGCATCCCCGGATACTGGGCACCTTGGCCGGGGAAGAGCATGGCCACACTGCCAAGGCTTTCACCGCGGGCAAAGAAGCTGCCGTCGGGAGTGCTCCAAGAACTCTGCTCGCGATTGTTGCGCAGCATGGTCAAAGCACTTTTCACCTGGGCGGCAGGGTTAGATTGGTCTTTTTCCAGCACCAGCACCAATCGACAAGGCTGTTGGGCATCAAACTCACCGCGGCTCTGATCGGCGGCCAGGCGCAGGGTCTGCCACGAGGCTTCTGCCGGGAAGTTTTTCAGGGCGGATTCAAGTCCGTTCTCATCAGCAGCACTGAACGCCAGCAGCTGGACGTCACCCGTCCAGTCAGCAGCAGCCTTCTGCGACCGATGCTCTTCGAGCAGGCAGTGGAAGTTACTGCCACCGAAGCCAAGCGCGCTGACACCGGCCCGACGGGGATGGTCGCCGCGGGGGATCCAGGGCCGTGTTTCGGTGTTGACATAAAATGGCGAGGTCGCCGAGGTCACAATCGCCTGTGGTTTCTCGACTTTGATCGTTGGCGGCAAGGTCTTGTTGTAGAGCGCCATGGCCGTCTTGATCAAACCGGCAGAACCGGCAGAGGCCTTGGTGTGACCGATCTGGGATTTAATCGAGCCAAGCGCACACCAAGGCATATCAGCTTCGCCAAAAACAGCTTTCAAGGCGGTCACCTCGACGGCATCACCGACCTTGGTGCCAGTCCCGTGAGCTTCGATCAGCTCGATGGTCTGCGGATCAACCCCGCCCTGTTCGTAAGCCCGTCGCAACGCTTTCTGCTGACCAGCAGCACTCGGCTCGTAAATGGCTCCACCACGACCGTCACTCGAAGCCCCGATGCCTTTGACGACAGCATAGATCTTATCGCCATCGCGCTCGGCATCAGCCAGTCGCTTGATGACGACAATCCCCAGGCCTTCGCCCAGAGTCGTGCCATCGGCGTTGTCAGCGAAGGGTTTGGCGTGTCCGGAAGGAGAGAGCGCGGGGGTTTTACTGAAGCAGGCGTACATGAAAATATCGTTGAAGGTGTCGATACCGCCGGTCACCACCATGTCGGACTTGCCAGAAGCCAGCTCCATCGCCGCCAGGTTGAGGGCACCGAGGGAACTGCCGCAGGCAGCATCAACCACGCAGTTGGTGCCACCGAAATCAAAATGCTTGCTGATCCGTCCGGCAACCACGTTGCCGAGCAGACCGGGGAAGGAGTTCTCCTGCCACGGCACGTACGAATCGCTGATGCGCTGCACGACATCCTCGGCAATCGCGTCGGCAATACCGGCATCTTTTAACGCTTCGCGCCAGCGGGGATGGCCGAGGCGGGCGCCCAGCGGGACGACCAGCTCAAGAGAGCCGGTGACGCCGAGGATGACGCTGACCCGGTCACGGTCGAATTCTTTCGCTGTGGTATAGCCAGCATCCTGGAGCGCCTGATCGACAGCGACCAGACCGAGCAACTGCGAGGTGTCGATTGCCTCCAGCGCATTGGGCAGGATGCCGTATTCCATCGGATTGAAATCAACCGGCGAGAGGAAACCTCCGTACTTGGCGTAGACCTTGTCCGGTGTCTTGGGATCCGCGTCAAAATAATCGTCGGAACGCCAGTGACTTTCTGGAACCTCGATAATCGCATCAGTACCATTCTTGATGTTGGTCCAGAATGTTCCCTTATCTGCTGCCTGAGGAAAGAGGCAGCCGATACCGACAATAGCCAGCGGCGTCGTTGCTGCTGCCTGCCGGTGCTCTTCTCCGCTGTTTTTTTTCAACTGAGAAACTCCTTGATCTGTTCGATTTCAAGGGGCGCTGTAAGCTCAGCCTCATCGTCGAGGCGAACCCCTTGAAGTTTAAGTTGGTTGGCCCGTATCAACACGGCCGCACCAAAGAGAATATTCCATGCCACGGTAGCAACCCGTCTTTGCTCGGGCGCTTCCAGAAAAGAACCTTTGACCCATTCGTTAAAAGCACCCATGGCCGGGCCACACCAGATCTGATAGTCGAGCCGCCGATCCGATTCGCCGCGATTGGCCCAGACCGGTGATTGCCCAAGGTACCAGCGAAAAACCAGCGCCAGCTTGTATTTCGGGTCACTTTCGGCCTTGGCCAGCTGGCGGGGATCACGCTGGGTAAAAAAACTGCGCGTCTCCTCCCAGACCTGGTCGAGGCTTTTGCGGAACACCGTTTTCTCGAGTTTCTGCCGCTCAAAGACAGGCAGATCCTCGATGCTGCTGTGTGAGCGGTATAGCTCATAAAGCTTGGCAGCACGCATGGAGAACATGGTGCCACGCTTGATCACCTGAACCTTCACCCCCATCTCGAACATGTCGCCAGAAGGAGCCATGGTGACATCAGCCTGGCGGGTTTCGGCAAGCAAATGACGCACTTCGTCACAGGTCCCTGATTCGACACAGGCCTGATTGACCGTACCGGTGACCAGATAATCCGCACCCAGAGCAAAGGCTGCCGCCGCAGACGCTGGTGTGGCAATGCCGCCGCCGAGACCAACACGCAGAGCCTGCGTGTAATTATACTGCATCTGATAAACTTTTCTTTGCGCCTGAATCGTCGGGAACAAAGCCAGCGCCGGACGGTTGTCGGTATGCCCCCCGGAATCGGCTTCAACCGTCACATCCTGAGCCATCGGAATCTCGGCTGCCCATTGGGCCTGCTCGGCCGTCAGTTGCCCCGAGGCAACCAAACCCTGCAAAAAACGCTCCGGCGGCGGCGCAAAAAACTTGGCGGCCACTTCTTCTCGGGAGATTTTGGCAATGATGCGATTCGGCGTAACAATCCTCCCCTCCGCATCACGTGAGAGACCATGAGTCCGGTAACGCACCAGCGCCGGGGTCAAAGCGAGAAAGGCAGAGGCTTCCACCAGGTGAATACCGCGACGCAGATAGAGATCAACCAGAGCGTTTTCCAGCTCTGGTTCGTTGGGGCTATGGATCAGGTTAAAGCCGTAGGAACAGCCCTCTGCACGGCGCTGCAATTGATCGATGGCCGCTTCGACTTCCTCAACCAGCAGACCGGCGGCACCGAAAAAACCGAGCATCCCCGCTTGGCCCAGAGCCTCAACCATGGCAACCGAACTGATCCCCTTGGCCATGGAGCCGCCCACATAGGGGTAGCGAATGGCGTGATCCCGACAGAAGTCAGCCTCGCCGAGTCCTTCCAGGTGACAGGGCAGCACCATGCCGTTAAAACTCTGCCGGTCAGCACTCTCCAAAGACGCACCCGCTGTGCCAGTCATCACCGTTAAGGCACAGTTCTGTGACACCAGGTACAATGGCTGCGCGATCCGGCGCAGTGCTGCTGTCAAATACAGCCCATGATCCGCCACTGGCAATCCGGGAAAAAACGTCCCCAGAGACGCGATTGTTCGCTCTTTAAAACCGCTCAAAAAAAAGTCTCCATTGAAAGAACCTCAGACCGCCGGATTCGTCCTCAGCAAAGGCTGTACGACAACCGTGACTAACGACTTATGCCACACTTATCAAGAGGTTCTTGCAAAAAGTGAAGCAATAGGCCGATGCGACTGGCTTTCAAACCGTTGATTATAGTTTTTTTTCAACGTAATCACAAGGCCAGAGAGCCTCGAAAGGAGATCTTTAGGGGTGTTTTTAAAAGATTAAGTTAAGAGAAGAGAGTTTTTATCTATCCAGTAACGAGAACGATACTCCACAGCACGGGAAATCAACGTCATCTGAGGCAGCGGATAGCTACCCAGCCTGAGCGATAGCAGGCTTGAGCAACGCGTTCAATTCGTTGATCAAAGGTTGTAGAATTTCCTGGCGGGCGATGGCGCATTGCTCGTCAAGCAGCGCAGCCAAAATGACCTCAGTGGTCAGGGGATTAGCCAGCACCACACGAAAGACCGTAATCACCTCACCAGCATAATGGGCAGAAGCAATCCGGGTTCGGGAAACAAAGGATTCCCCAGCCTCACGCTGTCGCTTCTGCATGATGCGAGTCATCTCATTCAGCAAGACGTTAATACGACCGACCTCTTCTGGAGCTGCGTGGGACAGAGCCGCTTGCACCCATGCCGGATTATAGCGATAAGTCAGGATATTCAGCTCTGGCACTGTGATCAGTTCAAAATCGGCATGAGCCTCAACCATCTCAGCAAAGATGCGGGCGCGCTCGATGCCCTGATCCATCAGCAGTTCGTAGCCCTTGCGACCAATGATGGAGAGCCCGGCATGCACCAGCATCGCCATCCCGGGCCGGGACCCTTCGAGAGTATGGCTCCCTAAGTCCTTGGCCCCGCGTCGAAGGATGTAAGCCGCATGATGCTCAATAGACGAGAGCGTAGCAGGATCCTTAAACACCACCATTCCGGCACCCATCGGCACATAAAGTTGCTTATGAGCATCGAGGGTGACCGAATCGGCCCGGCTGATGCCTTTCAGAAGGCCACGATGAGTGGAGGAGAAGAGGGTCGGGCCACCCCAGGCCGCATCGACATGGAAGTGACAACCCAACTCGGCCGCAAAGTCTGCCAGATCCTCCAACGGATCGACATTGCCGGTTTCGGTCGTACCAGCAATTCCCACCAGACTCAGAGGTCGAACACCCCGATCAGCCAGGCGCCGACAATGCACCTGCAACCGGTGCATGTCGATTCGGTTGTGCCGGTCGGTTTCCACCGCAATCAGGTTGTCGCGGCCGATCCCCAAGAGATCAGCCGCCTTGGCCAGAGAGTAGTGAGCCCGCTTGGAGACCAGCACCGCCAGACCGGTGCAACCGAGGTGTTTCAGAGCCTTCGGCAACCCTTCCCGATCAATCCCCCCGAAATCACCATCAGGGGCGCACAGACGATTGCGGGCCGCCCAGAGCGCCGTAATGTTGGCCACCGTACCGCCGGAGCAAAAGGCTCCCAGCGCATAGCCACTATCGTGAACCCAGCGGCGGTAAAAATCGTCACTGAAGTCATAGACCAGACAATGCAGCATCGCCAGCACCTGCCGCTCCATCGGGGTAAACGCTTTAGAGGTCTCCACTTTGACCATGTTCTGGTTTAACGCAATCATGATCCTGGCGAGAGGCAACATGAAGTAGGGAACCGCCGAGGTCATATGCCCGACAAAACTGGGCGCGGAGGTATGCACCGACTGTGCAACCAACTTTTCGGTCAAGAATTCGGTGTAATCGGAGACATAGGTTGGTTCTTCGGGAATCCGGGCGTGAGCAAAATCGACTTCAATGTCTTCCAGCTCACGCTCAACGGCAACAATGTGTCGCTGCAAGAAGTCGGACACATTGTCGGAGATGGCCTGGTCTATACTCCCCAGAGTAGAGTCTGGAGCTTCCGGAACAGTAAAAATCCGGTAGAGGTTTTCGAGGTTGGCCTGAGCGATTTCTCTGGTTCTTGGCATAACATCACAGGGCGTTGTAGGCTAATAATCCCGGGATGAAAAGCGCGTCGGTTGATCCGAAACAACACTCACCGGAAAAAGCTGCTTACTCCCTATACAAAACCCGCGACCTTCTGTCAAACCCAAAACTCCCAAACGGTCATAAAACCGACTTAAAGCCTCAAAAAATTAGACAAATCAAAGTCTTTGATACCATCAGGAAACGAGCTTACAACTTAAAAAAATTAGCCACCAAGACACCAACTAAGCACATTTTTTTATTCAAACATCAAAATTGCAAGATCGAAAAAGTTGATCTTTACCCTAGATAACTTACTTCTTGGTGCCTTCGTGTCTTGGTGGCACGCACAGAGATGACCACCCCAGCCGGGCCTCACTCTCTAGCCCAATCGTACCTCCCCACCTTTCGGTTCCGGAGATACTTTTCCGCCGACAACGCGGCAATACAGCCGTAGGCCGCCGACACCACAACCTGCCTCACCTCTGAGCAGGTCACATCCCCCGCAGCATAAACTCCGGGGAGAGAAGTTTCTGTCGTCTGATGCGTCAAGAGACAAGACTTGGCTCCCCGATCGGCGCTCTCGCCAAGGAAAGCAACCGACGGCAAGGCCCCATAGAGATAGATAAACACACCATCCATTGGCATTTCGCGTTCAGCTCCGGTGTCGTTGCTTTTAACCCTGATGCCGATAACCACATCACCCCCGGTGATGGACAAGACCTGGGAATTTTCCAGCAGCGTCACCTTAGCCAGGCTCTCTGGCAAGGGCGGCAACTTTGACGGCGCGATCAAATAGACCGACTTCGCATAGCGCACCAAAACCTCCGCCTCTTTCAAAGCGTCATCAGAGTCGCCGACCACACAGACCCGCTGGCTGCGGAAAAACGCCGCATCGCAGGTGGCGCAATAGCTCACCCCCCGACCCAACATTTCCTTTTCGCCGGGGATACTCGGCTTTCGACTCACCGAACCAGTCGCAACAATGACCGTCTTTCCCAGGTAGGTCTTATCCTTCCCGGAGACCTCTTTGATTTCAGCCTCAAGCTTGACCCCAACGACCGGCATTTCGACATATTCCGCACCAAAACTTATCGCTTGCGCGCGGAAAGTATCAAGCAACGCCTTGCCGGAAACAGCGTCCTTCAAGCCCGGATAGTTTTCGATCCGTCCCGTATAAGCCAGCGCCCCCGCAGTCGGCGACTTATCCAGCACAATCGTCTTCAGTTTGGCCCGTGCGGCATACTGCGCGGCGCTCAATCCTGCCGGGCCACCACCAATAATAATGACGTCGTACAAGTCATCTACCATAAGACCTCCCCCCGACTGTCAGCGCCCTACGAATCCAAGCTTAAATTTAATCTTAACGAACAAACAGCAAAGCGCAAAAAGATCACCGGAGCAATACACCTGGCCTCACAATTGACCAGCTATCACCCCGTTAATCCAGCATTTCAATCTTGCATAGTGCGACCCTTGCCAATAGAGCTGACGGCATTCTCTACAGCGGTGAAACGTCTCATAATAGCGCGCAGTTTTAGGCAACAGCCGATGCTGGATTGCTGTTTTGTCCACCGCCTCAGTCAATCCGTTACAGATGGCACAACGCCGCAGTGGCTCGATCAAATCGAAGCAGCGGTAACGTTCCAGCGTCATCTGGAGCTGTACCTCAACGTAATCGGAGTTAACCAGATAGCCCTTATCAACCCGTCGCTGCTTGAGAATGCCGCGATCACGAGTCAGAATAACCCGCCCTTCGGCTAAGGCAAGCCGGACAATTTCGTCATCGGAAAAATCAATACGATAAAGACAATCGAAGCCAAGCAGACGAAGTCTGCGCGCCAACTTGCCTAGATGATCATCAAGGATAAACCGCGGCGGCGGCGAAATCAGCGGGGTTAGATGGAGAATCGATCCAACCGAAACAGCAGAGTAAACAGGATAAACCTCGATTTGATCCTGATCTTGCAGTTGATAGTCGAAACCAACCGAACAACCGCCAACGACGATGACATCAACCTCGGTATGCGGCACCCCCATGACTTCGATGGCATCTTTGACGCCGGGATGCTCATTAAAACGATAGCTGATTGGACTCGCGCGATAAGAGCGAACCAGCAGTGTCTCCAGACTGCCGAAGAACCTAAAGCGGGCCAAGTTGGTCATGACTGCTCCTGTCGACAAAGGCCCTTGATGAGCCTACTTCACAGTATATCGCGATAGTGAGATCGCAAATCTGCACAGGAGCTTTTTCTTCAATTTTTAGTCCTCAAAACTCCCCCCCACTTCCATCTATAAACTTGCACAATCCTCTATCAACATGGCAAAATGGCTTGATCGTTAGCATCTTTTATGGTAAAAACCGCGCTTCACTTCAACAAAAAATTGATCTCGGGATGTAGCGCAGCCTGGTAGCGCACCTGCTTCGGGAGCAGGGGGTCGCAAGTTCGAATCTTGTCATCCCGACCATTAGTTACATGAGAGCGACCTTCCCGGGGTCGCTCTTTCTTTTTGTTCTCCGGTCCATGTCTGGTACCGGAGGTATCCCTTAGTGTCGATTTAAGTGTTCGGGAATGCAGCGTCGGCGTACTCCGGGGCGGGGTTCGACTCCGGGGCAGATCCGGTACGGAGCGTCGTCTCTGGGGCGTTAACGCCAAATCAAGTTCTCCTTGCTGACAAAATGAGAATCGCCTAAACTGTTGCCTTCTAATTGCATTCACAGGGGACAAAACATGAAAATCGAATCAAAGGATACGGACATTGAAAGCTTTTTGGATGGCAACTATTTTTACATTCCAAGGTTTCAACGTCCTTATTCTTGGGATGAAGAAAACATAGGCGATTTTTGGACAGATGTTATTGCCGACACAAGCGACGATTATTTCATCGGATCAATGGTTCTATACAAAAAAACGAAACAACAGTTCGGAGTAGTCGATGGGCAGCAGAGACTTACGACAATAACAATTGTTTTGTGTGTAATTCGAGATTACTTTTTAACTTTGGACTGTGCAGATTTAGCTAAAGGCATTCAACAATTAGTAGAACGAAAAGACAGAGACAATAAAAGAAAGTATGTCTTAAAAACAGAAACTTCATTTCCCTACTTTCAGGAACACATTCAAAAATACGATGAAGATCCTGATGTAGAAGTAAATATTCGTGAGGAAGAAAAAAAGCTTGAACGAGCCCATTCTCTCTTCAAGGACTATATTGGTTCCGCACTGTCAGCGATTGACACAGATGCTTCAATTGCAGAGGATGAACGTAATAACTTAAAGGTTGGAAAGCTTAAAAGTTTGAGAGATTCAGTTCTCAACTTGAACCTTATATCCATCACTCTCGACAATGAAGATGACGCATATATTATATTTGAGACGTTAAACACTCGTGGTAAAGATCTATCACTGACAGACCTTGCAAAAAACCATTTCGCAAAACACCTGAAGGCAAAAGGTGACGTTGACCAAACAAAACTGAAATGGAACAACCTTCTAGAAACTATCCACAATTCTTCTTCTGACATCTCCTCTGACAACTTTATTTATCACTTCTGGGCATCACGTTACGAGTCTGTACCTCTCAAGAAGCTATTCCCCAAGTTCAAAAAAATGGTGACCAGAACTAAAGCAAAGGAATATCTTAATAGCCTCGTCTCTGACTCAAAGCTTTACCGGTCTATACATGAAACTTCCTTTGGGTGGGTTAAAAATGAAGTTGAAGCTGCACGATCACTGTCAGCATTGCAGCTTTTTAAACTGTCACAACCTACACCAGCAACGCTGTCTCTTGTCAGGGCATATAAAAATAACAAAATAAAATTTGCCAAACTAAGAGACACCTTAAAAGCAATTGAAAAATTCCATTTTTTCTTTACTGCTATAACTTCATCAAGGTCTTCTGGTGGTATCTCATCAATGTATTCCTCTTTTGCGAAGAAATTGTTTGAAGCCAAAAGTTCTCAAGAAGCGTCTGACGAAATTCAAGAGTTGGTGAATAAACTACGCAGTCGAATCCCCTCATTTGAAGAGTTCCAGGTCGCTTTCTCTGAAGTGTATTTTACAAACTCTCATTCCAAGCAGAAGAACCTTGTCCGCTATATCCTACGTGGTTTTTCAGAGCATTTTTCTTACAAGACTCCTGATGACTTCGACGATTTAACAATTGAGCATCTGCACCCGCAATCAAAAACTGATGAAGAAGGATGGTCTGAGGAACTAGTTGGCAGCCTTGGGAATCTCATATTCATAGACCAAAAAATGAATGGCAAGCTGGATGTTAAGTCATTCTGCAACAAAAGAAAGGTGCTCCTTGATTCTGGATATACTCTTCCGAAATCAGTATCACTGGCAACTAAGTGGGAGCCAGAAGACGTAATTGCCCACACCAAGATCATGGCGGAAACCGCTTATAACAATATCTGGAAAATCTAGATTACAACTGTTTATTGATAGAGACAGTACCCACCAGACATATCATGCCCCAGCCATCCCCGGTTGGGGCTTTTTCATTTCCACAATTCTGCCTCCACCACCCACCATCAAAAAGCACCTCAGGACTAGGTCGGATTCGGGGCAGATCCGGGGCGGAGCTTCATTAAATCACTCTAAATTCCCTTGACTGCACAAATTCATAAATGTATGGTTTCACTATTGTTTTGACAATTCTGGGTTAAGCCTGATGTATTCAAGATCAAAAGGCCATTCTGACTAACCAATAAACCGCCTCAGACGGACACCACCGTTTTGGGCGGTTTTTTGTTTCATTACCCCACAAAAACCACAGTCAAGTGCTATTAGGAGTTGATTGCAGCTATGGATTCTAAATTTTCCTATCAACCGATTTATTCAAATAGTCGTGCATTGATCATAGGTATCAACAAATACAAAGAAGTCTCCCCACTTGAATATGCAGTTAATGATGCCAAAGAAGTCTCTTCCCTACTTATCAATAACTTTGATTTTGACGAAAAAAACGTAGTTCTTCTTTTAGACGAAGACGCCTCAAAAGAAGCCATAATGCATGAGTTTCTGAAGCTAACGAATGGAGATATCGAAGCTGATGAAAGAGCCTTTATCTTCTTTGCCGGGCATGGATGCACTAGGTCAGGCAAAAGAGGGGAAGTAGGCTACCTTGTTCCAAATGATGCAAAAGAAGAGGATTTCTCTACTTTTATAAGGTGGGACGATCTCACAAAGAACTCTGAACTAATTCCAGCAAAGCACATGCTATTCATAATGGATGCTTGTTACGGTGGCCTTGCAATTACTAGGAGTCTAAAGCCTGGAAGCGTCAGGTTTCTAAAAGACATGATGGTAAGGTATTCAAGACAGGTAATAACGGCAGGGAAAGCTGATGAAGTAGTTGCCGATTCAGGGGGTCCGATACCAAATCATTCTGTTTTCACAGGACACCTCATAGAAGCTCTAAATGGCAATGCTTCAGACGATCAGGGAGTGATAACAGCAAATGGCGTAATGGCCTATGTTTACGAGAAGGTATCCAAAGACGTCAACTCAAACCAAACCCCACACTATGGTTTTTTTGATGGTGATGGTGATTTCATCTTTAAGTCACCAGGTCTAGAGGACCTCTCAGGTGATGAGCATAAAGACAAAGACAAATTAATAGCCGTACCAACGCCTCTGTTAGATGGGCGTGTCAAACAAGAAGAAGATAAGGTGGCTTTCGTAAAAAGGTTACTTTCAAATGATTCAAGTTCCATTGAGCTACATGATTTTTGTGTCGATGAAGTCCGGTGCTTTTTATCCGCTAGCGCTGAAGATAATTTTTCGGTTCAAGGTGTCGAATTTAGCCAAGAAGAGTTCTTGTCAAGACTAGAAAAATACGAAGCAATCGTTGAAGACCTCTCTTCAATAACCGCTTGTACGGCATACTGGGCAAAGCCTTCTCATCGGCAAATTCTACAGAAGATGTTATCCAGAGTAACCGATAGACTTGATTCGCATAATGGACTAACCGTTTGGTTGTATTTACGTTGGTACCCCATCATTTTTCAAGTTTACACAGCAGGTATAGCCGCAATTGAAGGCCGGAGATACGACTCACTGAGAGATATTTTCTATACACAAATAGGCTCTTCTGACTTTCGCAACAAACAGCAGACGTTGGTTCATTCTATAGGCCTCGCAATACTAGAGCTCAACAGAACTGACGTTTTCAAAAAACTGCCTGGGCATGAACGACACTATGTTCCCATGAGTGAGCATCTATACAAGCAGGTTCAACCCACATTGGATGATATCCTCTTTGTAGGAAAGAACTATGAGTCATCGTTTGACGAGTTTGAGGTCATGCTAGGTCTTGCCGTTGCTTACGAGAGGCGTGTAAATGAAGAAGGCGTTTGGGGTCCAATTGGGCGTTTTGGCTGGAAACTGCATAATGAAAGCAACTCCCCTTTCAGCAAAATCCTTAAAAAAGCCAAAGAAGAAAAAGACAATTGGGAGCCTATCAAGCAAGGCATGTTCGGCGGCGACTTCGAAAAGTTTGAAATAGCAGCAGACGAATACAGCGGGCTGCTATCCAAGCTCAACTGGCTCTAAAGACCAACATACTGCACTATTCATGTCATCAAGCCCCAGCCATTCCCGGTTGGGGCTTTTTCATTTGCAACCAACACCATATATAGCCACATTTTATCATTGACATATCATACTTGATGCCATAAATTATCATAAAACATCAAACAGAGGAGGGCCCACCATGGAACAAAACATTCAAATCTCTGAGGCACTGTACAATCGACTCGCTGCTCAAGTTAGTGGTTTTGAAACACCTGAACAGGTCATAGATCGAATTTTAGAGTTCTACGAAAACCACAATAATTCTCCGACAGAAACGACCGCAATACAATATACAAGCACTCCCCAAAAAGTTAAGCCTCCCATCAAATTCATCCCCGACGATGAAGAAGAGTTCAAAAGACTACTTGTAGAAAGTAAGCGTGCTTTCATTCAGATACACAAAAATAACGGCACAATAGAGCAGAAAACCTGGAATGCTAAACACTTCTCCAAAGATTCAAACCTTAGGGGGAACCTCTGGTCAGGCTATCTCAGGGGCTGGGACAAGAAGGGTATTTGTAAAGCGGTTCTCGCAATAGACGAAAAAGATTTAGGCGAAACCTGAAATACTCATTGGAAAAATGTTGTGTAGCCTAACACTAACTATAGAGCCCTAACCTTACCGGTTGGGGCTTTTTCATTTCCACAATTCTGCCTCCCCTCCCCACACCGAATTTCCACCTCAGGACCGGACCTGGACCGGACGTTTCAACTGGCCTCTCACAAACCCACTAACCGCAAGCATTCCTGTTCAAACCACAAAGAATACTCAAATCTATGTTCAAACAAATTAATTTCAAATAGACATGCAAACATCTCCTCGCTATCATCTCAGAACTTTAAATAGATTCACGGAGTTTAAGATGAAACGATTGATGATCATATTTGTTCTACTTATTATTGCGATCCCATCT
>JAQYVY010000092.1 GCA_030145195.1 Desulfuromonadales bacterium
TGGGCAAAGGCAATCCCATCCATGACCGGCATGGTGAGGTCAGTGATAATCAGGTCAAATCTGACGACTTCAATCTTTCGACAAGCGGCTTGGCCATTGTCGGCCGTTGTCACCACATAACCAAGATCGGTTAACATGTCTTCGATAATTGCCAGCACCGACGGCGAATCGTCTACGATTAAAATTTGTTTAGCCAAAGCAACCTCCCGTTCCTTCCTATTTCATCTTCCAAGTGGTCCCTTCAGGACCATCAAGCAACAGTACACCCTTGTCGGCCAGTTCATCACGAATCTGGTCTGATCTGGCAAAATCCCGATCCTTGCGGGCCTGTTGCCGCGCGAGGATCAAGGCTTCAATTTTTGCTTCGCTCAAATCGCTGTCAGCCAAGCCCTCACGGGCACTACGTGCCAGCCAGGCCGCTGGCTCGGATCGGAACAGTCCCAATACATCGCCAAGACGCAACAGCTCTTTCCGGCCATGTTCCAAGGCTTCGCGCAGAGCGATAACGCCATGGCTGTTCTCATCCGCAACGATACGATTCATGGCGCGCACAGCATCAAACATATGGCCAAGCGCCTGAGCGGTATTGAAATCATCATCCATCGCCTCACGAAAACGATTTTCCATCGTTGCAAGACGTTCAACCGGTTCGATCAATTCTGCAGGCACTGTATCCGCTGTCGCAGCGGCTGGCTTGGCTAGGAATTTTTCAACCTGAGCCAGAGCTTCGTAGAAACGGGTCAACCCGTGGCGCGACTCTTCCAGGTTCTGGTCGGAGAAATCAATCGGTGAACGGTAATGGGCTGTCAGAATAAAGAAACGGACCACTTCCGCATCGTAACTCTTCAGAATGTCGCGAATGGTAAAAAAATTGCCGAGCGACTTACTCATCTTCTCTTGGTTGACGTTGACGAAACCGTTGTGCAGCCAGTATTTCACAAAGGGTTGCCCCGAAGCACCTTCCGACTGGGCTATCTCGTTTTCATGATGCGGGAAAATCAGATCGCGCCCGCCGCCATGAATATCGAAAGTCGTGCCGAGCAGAGCCGAGCTCATTGCAGAGCATTCAATGTGCCAGCCCGGACGACCTGGTCCCCAGGGTGAATCCCACCGTGGTTCTCCAGGTTTAGCCGCCTTCCACAAAGCAAAATCCATCGGGTTGCGCTTTTGCTCTCCGGGCGCAATCCGTGCTCCAGTTAGCATTTCATCCAGATTGCGTTTCGATAGTTTCAGGTAGCTCGGAAACTTTTCGACACAGTAGTAAACATCGCCCCCGGATTCATAAGCCATCTCCCGCTCAATCAACTGTGCGACCAGTTGAATGATCTGGGCCATGTGCTCGGTTGCTTTCGGCTCAAAAGTTGGTTTTCGCAAGCCTAAGGCATCCATATCCTCATCGAAGGCCTGGATGAACTCTTCTGCTAACTCCTGGCTTGAAATGCCGCGCTCATTGGCTCGGGCGATAATTTTGTCGTCAACATCGGTATAGTTGCGAACATAAGTGACGGTATAATCACAGAATTGCAGGTATCGATAAATGATATCGAAGACGATGTTGGCTCGGGCATGGCCAATATGGCAATAATCATAAACCGTCACTCCACAGACGTACATGCCAACTTTTCCGGGCACAAGAGGCTGAAATTCTTCTTTTTTCCCCGACAGGGTATTTAAGACACGCAAGGGCATTCGTTACTCTCCAGAAGTCGTTTCCACTGTGCATTGATAATGCTCGAACTACATAGCACAGAACCGACGAGAGGAAAAGAACTCTAAGCATCAGAGCTGGATCGGTGGACTCAGGTTAGACAAAGAGGCGACTGAGAACCCCGGAGATTTGGTCGAGGGGTAGAACCTGAGCTGCCGCTTCCCGCTCAATGGCGGCTTTCGGCATGCCGAAAACCGCGCAGCTAGCTTCATCCTGGGCGATAGTGTGCGCACCCTGCTGGCGCATCTCAGCCAATCCGATCGCGCCATCGGTGCCCATGCCGGTAAGTAGCACGGCGACCGTTTCGGCCGCAAGGTTCTGATCTGTCAATGATTGAAAAAGAACATCCACCGATGGGCGACAGTTATGCCGCGGTGGGGAATGATCCAAAACCAGTTGGTTGCCTTTCACTTTGAGATGGCATCTGGTGGGAGAAATCTGCACCAGACCCTTCTGCAAAAGGGTCCCCTCAGCAGCGATCTGGACCGTTAATGCAGTTTCACGGTTCAACCACTCGGCAAAGCCCGCGGCAAAACCGTCGGCAATATGCTGTACGATCAGGATTGCCGCAGGAAAATTGGCTGGCAATTGCTGCAATAATTGCAGCACCGCTTTGGGCCCTCCCGTCGACGCACCAATCGCCAGAATGCGTCGCGATCCGCCGGGAAGCTTGGCTGGTGGCTGTTTCTGTTGTTTCGGTTGAATGCGCGGGTTGCGATAATGGTGCATGACGCGAATTCGGCTGAGACTTTTAACCTTGGCAATCAACTTTGCCGAAATGGTGGAGAAGGCCTCAGTGACAATTCCGGAAGGTTTACACATGACATCCAGAGCACCGAGACGAATAGCGCCGAAAGCACCGCCACTGTCTTGGACATCCACACTGGCCGACAACATCAGGATCGGTGTCGGCTGAGACGCCATGATTTTTGCAACCGCCTCCAAGCCGCCCATCACCGGCATCATAACATCCATAATGACAAGATCAGGTTTGAGAAGGCAGGTCTGCTCAACGGCAGCTTTGCCGTTGCTGACTTGAGCGATTACCTCAATCCCAGAATCCTGGGAAAGCAGGTCGCAAATCACCACACGAGTTAGTTCAGAATCATCAGCGATCAGGACTCGAATCATAGGGCTCTCAAGCAATCAGGGTTTCGACGGTTTCCAGCAATATTCCCTGCTGGAAATTACCTTTGACAAGATAGGCCTGGGCACCGGCCTCTATCCCTTGGCGCCTGTGTTGGTCGGATGCCAGAGACGTAACGATGATCACTGGGAGGTGGCGGGTCTCCTCCCGCTGGCGCACCTTTTTGGTCAATTCAAAGCCGGACATGCCTGGCATCTCGACATCACTGACCATAAGATCAAAGGTTCCATTCTCCAACTTCTCCAAGGCATCAAAACCGGAGACCGCCGTAACCACCTCGTAGTTGTTGGTCTCCAGAATGTTTTTTTCCATGGTTCGCGTGGTAATTGAATCATCAACAACCAGAATTCGGGCACGGATAGCTTTGGCTTGTTGCGCTACATACTCCTGGCGTAACGATTTCCACGATTTCCCCTGAACTGCAGCAAACAGGTCAGCAACTGACAGAATCAGGGCCGGGGACCCATCACCCAGGAGGGTCGCCCCAGAGAAAAAGTTGAGACTCTGCAACTGACAGCCCAAATCCTTGACGACCACATCCTGTAAACCGATAGTCCGGTCCACCAGTAAACCAATGGTCTGCTCGCGGAAGCTCAGGATCAATACGGTCAAACGTTTGGCGACCGAAGTCGTCTGCTCCTGTTCGAGAAGTTCTCCAAGACTATTCAGCGGAATGGAAGTTTCTCTGAGACGCACCACCTCACGGCCCATTTCTTCCAGAATGTCATTCGGCGAAAGCCGCAGGACTTCAGCCACATAGTGTTGAGGAAAAACATAGGTTTCGCCGCCGACTTCCACCATTAGTCCGGTGAAAATGGCTGTACTTAACGGCAAACGCAACGTCATTTCGGTTCCGACACCAACATTCGAATTCAGGGTCAGATTGCCTTTGACCTGGTCAAGGTTCGTCTTGACCACATCAAGGCCGACGCCGCGGCCTGACACATCAGTAATAAATTCACGGGTCGAAAAACCCGGTTCGAATACCAGGTAGATGACTGCTTCATCGGACATTGCTGCTGATGCTTCGGCAGAAAGAACGCCACGCTTGATCGCTGTGGCCCGTATATTGTCAGGATCCAGACCCTGACCATCATCACGAATTGTTATTTGGACAAAGCTTCCCTCGTACTGTGCCGTCAGGGTGATTTGACCCGCTTTGGGCTTGCCCTGACGGATCCGAGTCTCTGGATCTTCGATCCCGTGGTCGACCGCGTTGTTAAGCACGTGCAGCAGAATCGGTTTGATCGCGTCCAGCATATTTCGG
>JAQYVY010000049.1 GCA_030145195.1 Desulfuromonadales bacterium
CCGGGTCGCCTCGGGTGATTACGGGTGAGTAATTTATTCATGGTTTTTCTCTGCCCGTCTTCGGGCGCGCCAGGCGCTGCCTTTTTCACGAGACGACTGAAAGATATAATAGAGTACCGGAATCAGGAAAATTCCGAACAAGGTTGTGCTTAACATCCCGCTGAAGACCGTAATCCCGATCGCTTTGCGACTGCCGGCGCCGGCGCCGGTGGCGAGCACCATCGGCACCAGACCGAAAATAAAGGTAAAGGAAGTCATCAAAACCGGTCGGAATCGGATCCGGCCGCCATCAACCGCGGCCTCGGCGATCGTTAGCCCATCCTCCCGTCGTGACTGGGCAAACTCCACGATCAAAATAGCATTCTTGCTCGCCAGACCGACCAGCAATACCAGCCCGATCTGGGCATAGATGCTGAGACTGAAGCCTGCCACCCAGAGGCCGATCAGCGCTCCCAGGGTTGCGACCGGGACCGAGATGATGATCGATAACGGGATATTCCAGCTCTCGTACTGACCCACCAGAAAGAGATAGGCAAAGAGCAAGGCGAGCGCAAAGAGGATCGTCACCTGACCGCTACTCTTCCGCTCTTGATAAGACATTCCTGACCAGTCATAGGTGTAGCCAGCCGGCAGCGTTTTGGCGGCGACCGCCTGCAGCGCCGCCATCGCCTCGCCAGAGCTGTAGCCCGGGGCGGCGCCACCGTTGATTTTGATGCTGGTCAGCTGATTGTAACGATCTACCGTCTGGGGCCCGAGCAGCGTGTTAAGGGTTGCCAGGCTGGTCATCGGCACCATGCCACCAGTACTGTTACGAACATACAAACGCGCTATGTCGTCAATCGAGTCGCGGTAGGCGGAGTCTGCCTGCACCTTGACCTGATAGCCCCGGTCGTTGAGATTGAAGTCGTTGACATAGCGGCCGCCAAGCTGAGCTTGGAGGGTGGAAAATATGGTGCTGATGGGTACATTGAGCGACTCTACCCGAGTCCGATCAATGCTGAGGGAGAGCTGGGGGGTGTCGGCTGAATACGTCGTGAAAACCCGACTTAAGGCCGGATCCTGATTTGCGGCAACCACCAGGGCTCGCGCTGCCGCGGCAAATTCCTGCGGGGACTGGCCCTCGGTTGCCTGTAACCGAAAGTCGAAGCCACCGGTTCGGCCCAACCCTCTGATCGGCGGTGGAGTAAAGGCAATGATTTTGGCGGAAGAAATAGCCGCCAGTTTTTGCTGCGCCTGTTTGACGATGGCACCCAGTTGCAGTTCCGGGGTGGTGCGTTGATCCCATGGCGACAGAATCACCAGACCAAAAGCGACATTGTCGGCTCGGCCGCTGAGCAGGCTGAAGCCGCTGATGCCGAGGACACTGTTGACCCCTTTGAGCTCGCGGAGTTCCTTGGTGACGCGCTGCAAAACGTCATCGGTGCGTATCCGGGCCGCCGCCTCAGGCAACTGAACATTCAGGTAAATCAAGCCCTGATCTTCTTGTGGCAGGAAGCTGGTCGGCCGATTTTGAAACAAAAAGTAGCTGGCCGCAAAAACCAGGACGAGCACCAGCAGGGCGACAAACTTCCAGCGGATCAACCAGGAGGATCCGGTCACGTAGCCTTTCCGCGCAGTGACCAGAGCTCGGTTAAACCAGGCCAGGGGGCCGTGTTGGATGGTTTTAGGTTTTTTTAGAAAAACGGCGCAGAGAGCCGGGCTTAGCGTCAGCGCACAGATGGCTGAAATCACCACCGCCGTGCAGATGGTCACCGCAAATTGCTTGTAGAGTTGGCCGGTAATTCCGGGGAGAAACGCGACCGGGATGAAAACTGCCAACAGAACCAGAGTGGTCGCGACAATCGGACCGGTGACCTGACTCATCGCCTTGATCGCCGCAGCTTTCGGCTTGAGATGCTCTTCATGCATGACCCGGTAAACGTTTTCCACGACCACAATGGCATCATCGACCACTAACCCGATCGACATGATCAAGGCAAACAGCGAGATGGTGTTGGCATTGTAGCCAAGCGCCAGCAAGACCGCGAAGGTGCCGATCAGAGAGACCGGGATGGTCACCGTTGGCACCAGGGTTGAGCGCCAATCCTGCAGGAAAACGAAAGTCACGCCGACCACCAGCAGAAAGGTCAAAAACAGTGTAAAAGCCATTTCATGGATCGCTGCCGCAATATATTGGGTGGAGTCATAAATGGCTTCATGCTGCACATCGCTGGGCTGTCGCTTGGCCAGCTGCTTCAGCTCCGCCAAGAGCCCTTGCATGGTTTCAAGGGCGTTGGCATCGGAAGAGCCGTACACCGCCAAGGTTACCGCCGGGCCGCCGTTAAGGGTCGAATTGGTGCTGTAGGACTCCGCACCGAGTTCCACTCGGGCAATGTCACGCACCCGCACCAGGCCGCCCCGGCTGTTGGAGCGTACGATGATGTCTTCGAACTCGGCAACATCTTTGAGCCGACCTTTGGCCCTCAAGGTGTATTGCAGCTGTTGCCCGGTGTTGACGGGCTCCGAGCCGATGGTGCCGACTGCCGCTTGAACATTCTGTTGTCGGATCGCGGTGATCAGGTCGTCCGCGGTCAGGCCCAAAGCGGTCATGCGCGGGGGGTCCATCCAGAGCCGCATGCTGTAGACCAGCTCTCCGAAGATAAAGACGTCACTCACCCCATCAAGGCGAACCACCGCATCCTTGATGGTGCTGCTGACATAGTTGCTTAAAAACAACTTGTCACGGGAGCCCTCGGGCGAATAGAAGCTGATCGCCCCGAGCATATCGGCAGAGCCTTTGCGGACCGTGACTCCCTGGGCAACGACTTCTTTGGGCAGTTTGGCCAGCGCGGCCTGAACCCGATTCTGCAGATTGACCTGAGCGATATCAGAATCAGTGCCGACCTCGAAGGTGACACTCAGACTGTACTGCCCGCTGTTGGAAGAAGAGGACGCCATGTAGAGCATATTTTCGACGCCATTGACCTCGGCTTCAATCGTCGTCGCCACGCTGTTGGCCAGCACCTGCGCGTTTGCCCCGGGGTAAGAGGCGCTGACCCGAAGCGTTGGCGGGGTAATCTTCGGGTATTGCGCGACCGGGATATTCAGCATCGCGATCAGTCCGGCCAAGGTGATGAATATCGACAGCACCACCGCCAGCCGCGGACGATCAATGAAAACTTGTGAAATCATCAATCCTGCCCTTTCCCTTCACCAGCAATGGTTGTTTGAACGGTTTGTCCGGGGCGAACTTTTTGTACGCCCTGAACAATAACCAGTTCCCCGGCGGTCAGGCCCGATTCGACCGTCCAGAGCGGGCCGCTGATAACCCCGGTGTTGATGCGACGCTGTGCCACCTGATTCTGCGCATCGACCACCAGCACGTAGCGACCCTCACGGTCTTCCATCACTGCCGCTTGCGGTACCACCGGCATCAGTTTGGCCTGTCTCAGGCTCACCAGCACCGTGACATACTGCCCTGGCAAAAGCCGTCCGTCCGGATTGTCAAAGACCACCCGTACAGCAATCGTGCCGGTGCTGGCATCCACCACATTATCGACAAAGTCGATGTGCCCGACGAGATCCAGGGTCTCGCCGCCAGAGAGCCTGAGCTGTGGACGCAACAAGCTGTTATCCTGTCCGGCGGTGGAATCGGCAAGCGCCATGGTGAGCGCCGAGAGGTCGTTCTCGCTCACCGAGTACTGGATCCGAATCGGGTCAATTTGTACAATTTTGGCCAGTGGCCCCGAGGTTGGCCCACAAAGATTGCCCGCGGTGAGTGTGGTCGCACCGATACGGCCGCTGATTGGTGCCGAAATCCGGGTATAGCCGAGGTCGAGTTCAGCCAGGGTCAGCGCCGATTGCTCCTCCTGCAGTTCGGCCTGGGCCTCTAGCTTGGTCGCTTCGGTCAACTCCAGGGCGGTTGCGGACACGCCCCCAGTCCGTACGGTCTGGAGTCGTTTCAGATAGTTGCTCGCCTGGGTGAAGGTCGCTTGTGCTTTGCTGACGCGGGCCTTGGCAGCAAGGACTCTGGCTTGATAAGGGGCCTGCTCGATGAGGTAGAGCTGATCGCCAGCACGAACTTTGCTGCCCTCTTTAAAGTTGACCTGTTCCAACAGGCCGCCAACCCGCGCTTGCAAGTCGACCGTTTGCATGGCTTCCACATGGCCGACGTATTCCTGTGGTGGATTAACGTCCTGTTCGCTAACTGCCAAAACCGTGACCATTGGTGGCGGCCCGGCTGGTTTTGCTGGCGCCGCGACAGCTTTTACGCACAGAGCGAAGGTGGCTAGCAAGACAAACAAGAGGACCAAACCTGCTCCCGCCTTGAGCTGCTTGGAACCACGGATCGCCAGTTTGGAGTGAGGGGCTCTCATGCCGATTGTTTGTTTCATTGTTTCAAGACTCCATCTGCGTGCAAATATCATTGTCAACGACCAGAGTTACGGTCTTAACCGACGGCTTGGCGTTAGCGCTTGATCGCGTTCCAGCAGCCATCAGCGAGTTCTTTGATCCGTGGTTCGTCCAGCTCTACCAGTCCGGAAATTGCATCCCGGAGCAAAAAAGTCACGGGGCCGATCACCAGGGCATAAAGCACCTGCGCCGACATTGGTTTGATGCTCTCCTTGGCCGTGCCGGCAATGAACTGCCCAAAAGCGCTCTGACGACCCGAGGAGCCTGACAGCAGCAATTTGTCGCGTTTTATTTCAACACCAAAGGGAGAATTATAATACTGTTCTAGGAATTTGAATTCGTAGGGGTGGTCTTGCAGGTAATGGATGAGGTCGGTCATAAGATGCACGAATTGTTGTTGCGTAGAAATCGACGGTTCTGCGGCCCTGACCAGGGCTTTTTGCAGGGTGACATCAACCTCGCTGTATAACTCGTGGATCAATTCGTCTTTGTCTTTAAAATAACGATAAATACTGCCAACCGCGACATTGGCGCGCTTGGCCAGTTGAGCCATGGGGGCATTATGGAAGCCGTGCTCGGCAAAGAGCTCTAGCGCGGCCTTCAGTATATCGTTGCGTTTTTGTTGGCCATTTGGGGTCATATTGAGTCCTCAAAAATGAACGTTCATTCAGGAGATTATGTTTTATAACGATGTTTGTCAAGATGATTGTCGAGCTGCACATTGGCTTAATCTGGGAAGGTTGAGACGATTGCTAAAACCATGTTGTAGAAAAAGCGGCGCCAACTTCGGCACCGCTCTATTATTGTTTGCCTCTGTTGAACTCTTATCACGTCATGAGCAACAGGATGATGGCCTCGGTCGTTCCCAAAGCGAGAGTCTGATCAGCGACACATATAGCTGATGATTTCGTTAATAAACTCACTGCCGAATTTACGTAGTTTGTGTTTGCCGACGCCGCTGATGGCCATCATGGCGGCTTCATCCGTGGGCATTTTTGCGGCCATCTCTGCGAGGGTGGCATCACCAAAGATGACAAACGGCGGGACGCCCTCCGCATCAGCCAGCAGCTTGCGGCACTTGCGCAAGGCATCAAAGAGGTCGTCGTCGTAGTCGAAATCACCGATCTGTGGTCGGCCTTTCTTCTGCAAGGTTTTGACCCGAATGCGTGGCTTAGCCAGCACCAGCGATTGTTCACCGCGCAGCAGCGGTCGGGCCGCTTCAGTTAATTTCAGCACCGAATAGCTGGCCACATCCTGCACCAGGTAGCCGCGGTGGATCAATTGTCGGATCAGGCTGTTCCAGGCTTCCGCGACTTTCTCGGCCCCAATGCCGTAGGTTGAAAGCTGGTCGTGTTTCAGGTCAAGAATTCGTTGGGTCTGGGCACCGCGCAGCACATCGACCACATGCCCGGCACCGAAACGCTGACCCACCCGGAAGACGCAGGATAAGGCCTTCTGCGCATCAATCGTGGCATCGTAGGTTTCCGGCGGATTCAGGCAGACATCACAGTTGCCGCAATCCTTTTCCAGACGTTCGCCGAAATAACCAAGCAAAACCCGGCGGCGACAGGTCTGAGCTTCACCGTAGCCCACCATCGCCTGTAGCTTGTGCAGCTCGATCCTTTTCTGCTCCGGGTTGCCGCCCTTCTCGATCAAGCCGCGACTGATGACGATATCACCGTAGCCGAACAACAGCAGCGCTTCGGCAGGCATGCCGTCACGCCCCGAGCGGCCGGTTTCCTGGTAATAGCTCTCGATATTCTTCGGCAGGTCATAATGCACCACGAAGCGCACATTCGACTTGTCGATACCCATACCGAAGGCGACCGTCGCCACCACGATTTCGATATCATCGCGCAGAAACGCTTCCTGAACTTTTTTTCGTTCCTTGTCGGCGAGCCCGGCATGGTAGGCCCGCGCCCGGTGCCCGGCGGCAGACAGTCGGTCGGCAATCTGTTCGACCCGCTTGCGCGACAAGGCATAGACGATCCCGGCTTCCTGCCGATGATCTTCCAGAAAGGTCTGTAGTTGGTCAAAGGGCTTCAGCTTTTCAAGCATGATATAGCGAATATTGGGCCGGTCAAAGCCGGCGATAAAGCATTGGGCTTGTTTCAGGCCGAGGCGCTCAAGGATGTCGCCGCGCGTCTGCGGATCAGCGGTCGCGGTCAAGCCGATCATCGGCACTTCGGGGAAAAGCTTGCGCAGTCGGCCGAGTTTCACATATTCGGGACGAAAGTCGTGACCCCACTGCGAAACGCAGTGTGCCTCATCGATAGCGAACAGCGCCAGCGGCAGAGTCTTGATCCGTTCGAGGAAGCCTTCGCTCAGCAACCGTTCCGGGGCGACATACAGCAGGTCCAATTCGCCGTCATGCAACTGTGCCAGTACCTGTCGTGATTCTTCCGCCTTGAGGGAGGAGTTGTAGAAGGCCGCCCGCACCCCGTTGGCGACCAACGCATCAACCTGGTCTTTCATCAACGAGATCAAGGGCGACACGATGATGGCAACGCCGTCGCGATGCAGCGCCGGGATCTGGTAGCAAAGCGACTTGCCGCCACCGGTCGGCATCAGGACAAAGGCATCCTGGCCAGCGATCAAGGTGTCGACGATTTCCTGTTGTTGCGGGCGGAATTCGTGGTAGCCGAAAACGTCCAGCAGGGTTTTCGCTGTGCTGAGTGTAGACATGAGAGTTTTAACCTTGGGCCGAGGACGCAAACAGAGTGCGTCAATGACATAACATAAAAGAGTTTTGTCGACGGTCGTCTGTCGGGGTTTTGCTGGTCATTCAAACGGAGAATAAGGGGCTCAGGTGTGTCTCGCTTCTTGCCGCATCGCCAGGTCGAGCAGTACCAGCGCCGCCATGGTTTCAACGATCGGCACCGCCCGTGGCACCACGCAAGGGTCATGACGGCCCTTGGCTTCCAGAGTGACCGGATTGCCAGAGAAATCAGTGGTTTGCTGAGCCTGACCGATGGTTGCCACCGGTTTGAAAGCGACCCGGAACAGCACCGGTTCGCCACTGGAGATTCCGCCCAAAACGCCGCCAGCATGATTGGTCACCGTACCCAGACGGTCGCCTTTTTGCACGAAGGCATCGTTGTGTTCTGAACCCCGCAGTTGAGTTCCAGCAAAGCCGGAGCCGATTTCGAAACCCTTGGTCGCAGGCAGAGACAGCATCGCCTGAGCGAGCATGGCTTCGAGTTTGTCAAACACCGGCTCGCCCCATCCGGCCGGAACGTTGCGGCAGACGCAACTGACCACGCCGCCGATCGAATCCTTGGCAGCCAGCACTTCGCGCACTAACGCCTCCATGCGGGTCGCCGAAGGCTTGTCTGGACAGCGTGCCAAGGTCGCATCAACTTGCGTCCGACTGACCGTGTCAGGGTTGATGTCAGGCGCGTGTTCGGCACCGACGGAGCTGACCCAGGCCACAATCTCAATTCCCCAGCGTTCGCGCAAGATTTTCTCGGCAATCGCCCCGGCCGCCACCCGGCCAATAGTTTCCCGGGCGCTGGAGCGGCCACCGCCGCTACTGGCGCGGCTGCCGTATTTGACTTGATAGGTAAACTCGGCATGAGAGGGCCGTGGCACCTGGCTCATTTCGCCATAATCGCCGGGGCGCTGATCTTTGTTGTGCACCAGCAGGCCGATCGGTGTGCCGAGCGTCCGACCATTTTCTACCCCTGAAAGAATGGACACCTGGTCGGCTTCTTCGCGTGGCGTGGTCAGGTCGCTCTGCCCCGGACGCCTGCGGTCGAGCTGACCCTGAATGTCAGCTTCTGAGAGTTGCAGGCCAGCTGGACAACCATCAACCACCGCGCCAACCCCCACGCCGTGGGATTCACCAAAAGTGCTTATGCGAAACAAGGTACCGAATGAACTAGACATCTGCAGACTCCAAGATTTTTTTTGACAGTATAAACGATTCGGCGTTTCAGGGAAGCCTTGTCGGTAAAAAAGGTTGTGCGGCTGCGCTACTGTTCATAAGGTGAGCTGTCGGAATCCCTCCGGGCCCCTGTTTTGCTGCTGACTAACAGATAAAGGGCTGGCAGTACGAACAGGGTCAACAGGGTTGAGGTCAGCACGCCGCCGATCACCACCGTGGCCAGGGGGCGCTGAACCTCGGCGCCGACTCCAATTGAGACGGCCATCGGCAGAAAGCCGACCGCATCGGTGATCGCTGTCGCCAACACCGGCACCAGTCGCTGCTTGGCCGCGCCGACCACGGCTTCAGCCAGTGGCAAACCTTCACGCAACAGGCCACGAATCGCCGAGACCAACACCTGACCGTTGAGCACGGCGATGCCAGAGAGGGCGATAAAACCGATGGCGGCGCTGACACTGAACGGAATGCCGCGCACAGAGAGGGCGATGATGCCGCCGACCGCCGCCAACGGAATCCCGGTATAGATAATCAGCACGTCACGTAGACGCTTGAGGCTGAAATAGAGCAGGAAAAAAATCAGCAGCAGCGTCAGCGGAACCACCAGCAGCAGACGCTTCTGGGAACGCTCCAGGTTCTCGAACTGGCCGCCCCACTCGATCAGGTAACCTTCGGGGAGCTTGACCTCCGCGCCGATCTTCTGCTTCGCTTCGGCGACAAAGGTGGCGATATCCCGGTCGCGCACGTTGACCTGAACCTTGATCAGGCGTCGACCCCACTCGCGGTTGATGGTTGAAGGGCGATCCACCTCCCGGATTTTGGCTAGAGCCTTGAGCGGTAGGATGGCACCGGTTCGGGTCGGGATCAGGGTGTTGGCCAACACTTCCGGGTCGCCACGCTGCGCATCTGGCAAGCGTAGTACCAGTGGGAAGGAGCGTTCGCCTTCGAAGACATCACCGACTTGCGGGGTGCCAACGGCGGCGACCATGTCGAGCACGTCTTTAGCTGCCACGCCGTGACGGGCCAGCGCCTGACGATCAACCTCAATCTGCAAGGTCGGTTGGCCGGTGATTTGTTCAACCGCGACATCCGCCGCGCCAGGAATGTCCAATAGCGCATGTTCGACTTGGGTCCCGAGTGCTACCAGCTGCTCAAAGTCCTCACCATAAATCTTAATGCCAACATCGCCGCGGATTCCCGAGAGCATTTCATTGACGCGCAGTTCAATCGGTTGGGACAGGACAATCCGGATGCCGGGCAGTCCATGCAGCGCCTCTTCAACTTTGGCCGTCAGATCGGCCTGACTTTCGGCGCGACGCCATTGGTCGCGGGGATGCAGGGTCATGAAGATGTCGGTCAGCTCGGTGCCCATCGGGTCGGTGGCCACCTCGGCGCTACCGAGGCGGCTCCAGACGTGACGCACTTCGTCGGGGAACTCCTTGAGCAGGAGCGCCTCCATCGCGGTGTTGTAGGCGACCGATTCATCGACCGAGACTCCGGCCAGACGAACCACGCTGACCACCAGCGAGCCTTCGGAGAGGCGCGGCAGGAACTCCCCGCCCAAGCGGAAGCCGAGTAAGGTCGCGGCGATCAAGACGACGGTGACTGTGGCCAAAAAGGCCGTGCGATACTGGAGGGCTTTTTCCAGCAGCGCACCGTAAGAGCGCTTCAGCCAGCCATCGAGTTTGCGTTCGTGAACTTTCAGATCCTTGGGCAGGAACTGGAAGGAGAGCACCGGTGAGAGAAACACTGCCACCAGCAAAGCGCCCAGCAGGGCGAAGATAAAGGCCCAGGCCATCGGCTTGAACATCTTGCCCTCGATGCCTTCGAGGGTCAGCACCGGCAGGAAGACCAGCACGATGATGCCCATGCCGAAGATGATCGGTCGCACCACTTCCTGGCTGGAGGCCAGGATCGTGTCAAAACGTTCGGCCACAGTGAGCGGCCGGTTGAGTTTGAGTTGTCGTTCGGTGAGTCGCCTCAGGTTGGCCTCAGTCATGACCACGGAGCCATCAACCAGGATACCGAAGTCGATTGCGCCCAAAGAGAGCAGGCTGGCGGCTATTCCCATTTCGTGCATGCCCCAGGCGGCAAACAACATCGCCATCGGGATGGTCGCTGCCACCAGTAATCCGGCGCGCAGGTTGCCGAGCAGCAGAAACAGCACGGCGATGACCAGCAGCGCCCCGGCCGTCAGGTTATGCTTGACCGTTTGGATGACCTGGTCGACCAGTTCGGTGCGATCATAGACCGGCTCCAGGATGACATCTTCGGGCAAGGCCTCTCTGACCCGGTCCAGAGCAAGCTTCAGCTTGGTGGTCACTTCACGGCTGTTTTCGCCCATCAGCATGAAGCCGAGGCCGAGCACAACTTCGCCTTTGCCGCCGGCGGACACGGCACCGCGTCGCAGCTCATGGCCGATCTCCACCTGGGCGACGTCGCGGACTCGCACCGGTGCTCCCTGATAGGATTCGATCACGATGTCGGCGATCTCGTCGACATTGCTGACCCGGCCGAGACCGTGCACCAGCAGCGTCTGGCCGCCGGTCACGACCTGGCCGCCGCCGACGTTGGCATTGTTCTCGCGCAAGGCGGTGGCGACGTCATCATAAGTCAGACCGAATTTGATCAGAGATTCTGGTGAGACGACCACGTGATACTGCTTTTCCAGGCCGCCCCAGGAGTTGACTTCCGCCACTCCCGGCACTTTGCGCAGCTCCGGTTTCACCACCCAGTCGTGCAGGGTCCGCAGTTCGTCCAGGCCGCGTTGTGGATTGTCTGTGCGCAGCACATAGTGAAACACCTCGCCCAAACCGGTGGAGATAGGGCCCATCTCAGGACGTTCGATGCCTTCCGGGAGTTCAACGCTGGCCAATCGCTCGACGATGAGTTGTCTGGAGTCGAGGATCGACATCTCGTCCTCGAAGATGACCACCACCTGGGAGAGGCCGAACTTGGAGATGGAGCGGACATGCACCAGGCCCGGCAGACCGGAGACCGACAGCTCCACTGGCAGCGAAATCTGTTTTTCGATCTCCTCGGGTCCCAGCGAAGGCGCAGTCGTGTTGATCTGCACCTGAACCGGGGTCGTATCGGGAAAGGCGTCGACCGGCAGGCTCACCAGCGACCAGAGCCCGACAGCGAAGGCGACCAGAAATGACAGCACCACCAGTAATCGGTTGCGCAGGGCAACCGCAATGAGTTTTTCCAGCATGGTGACTCTCCTTAATGATCAGCGCAGGACGCGCCGAGGCGCGCCTTGAGAACTTCGGATTTGAGTGCGAAACCCTGGCCAACGACCACCTGATCGTTGCTGGCTAGTCCGGTTGGAATGACGATCATGCCATCCTGATTAGCTCCGGTGACCACGCGGCGCAGTTCAAACAGGTCTGACTCCTCCTGGATGAAGACATAAGGCTGGCCGTCGATGTTCTGTACCGCATCGGCAGGAATCGCCAGACTCTCGGTTTCGTCACCCGCCAGGATGCGCACGCTGCCGAACATACCAACTTTGAGCCGATGACCCGGATTTTGCACTTCGGCCAACGCCTTGAGGGTGCGGGTCCGTTGGTCAATGCTGGCTCCGACCTGAAACAGGCGACCGCTGAAAAGGGTTCCGGGCAGACCATCGAAGCGCGCCTGGATGTTGCTATCAACTTGAGCCAGGTAACTTCTGGATTCAGGGATGGAGAGCTCGATCCAGAGCGAATCAAGGTTGGCGACGGTGAAGAGGGCGCTCCCCGCCGAGACAGCTTCGCCCATAGCGGTTTGCACGTCGGTTACCACCCCGTGAAAGGGCGCTCGCAGCGACACGCTGGCGCTGGTGCCGATGGCCTGAGAGAGCTGCTTGATGTCGGTTGTGGAGAGCCCGAAGTTCAGAAGCTGCTGGCGATAGCGTTCGGTCGCGCTCTGGCTGGAACGGTAATCCGATTCAGCCTGTTGGAACTCCTGACGGGAGCTGATACCGCGTTCCAGAAGGTCCTGCTCACGATGGTAGGCCGCTTCGGTTTGGGTCTGCTGCGCCTGCGCGGTCGCAAATTCAGCTTTAAGGGTGGAGACTTCCGGCATGGCGATTTCAGCCAGCACGTCTCCGCGCTGGACTTTATCACCTGGCTGGACGTGGACCTGGCGGATAACGCCGGCCGTCAGTGGGGTGATGTAGGCGAGTTGTTTGCGGTCAAACGCGACCTGTGCGGGGATGTCGATGCCATCGGCGGCAGAGACCTGCTGTGGTCGAGCCAGACGGATGCCTGCTTTGGCTGCCACGTCCAGCGTCGCCAGCCGAACCTTCATGCCTTGCCCTGGTCTCAAGTCGCCAATATGGCCGCCCTGACAGAGGGCGCATTTGGCTTCGGCCACGTTGTGCTCCGGGCAGATGCCGTCGTCGCTTGAAGCGTGACCATGGCCCGCATGCTCGTCCTCTTCCAGGAGAGCTTCGTCTTCATGGTCGGCATCATTCTCGTCGCCGTGACCATGGCCCGCATGCTCGTCCTCTTCCAAAAGAGCTTCGTCTTCATGGCCGGCATCATTCTCGTCGCCGTGGTCATGACCTGCATGCTCGTCTTCTGCAAAGAGCGCTTTGGGCTCTTCCTCGTGAAGGTCGATATCGTTTTCGTTGCCGTGGTTAGAACCCTCATGTTCCGAAGACTCTTTGGCGTGGTCGCAGCCAACGTGCTGGTCTTTCGCAAAGAGAGCCTCAAGCTCTTTCTCAAGAGGGTCGGTGTCATTTTCGTTGCCGTGGTTGTGGCCTGCATGCGAATCCTCGCCTGCGGCTAAAGCTTTGGCGCTGTTATCGGTTCCAATCCAGAAGAGCGTGGTTCCGAGCAGGATTATGGCAAGCCCAACAATGGAATTTCGTAGATTCATGACTGACCTCGTTGATTCTCTGTGGATGCAACCGGGGCGATGTTCTCGCTCAAGAGCTTCTGGCCGAGCAGTCGTTCCAGCTCTGCGTAGGTTTGATGGTAGTTGGACAGGCTGTCGACATAGCGATTTTTACTCGTAAAGAGGGTTTGCTCAGCATCCAGCACCTCCAGAAAACCAAACTTGCCAGCCTGGTAGCCGTAAGTGATGGCATCGAAGCTCTGTTGCACCGCCGGGAGTACCTGGTCGCGCAATAAGACCGCTTCACTGTGGGCAGATTGCAGCTTTTGCCAGGCACCCATCAGTTCGGTTCGCAGCTTGAGCTGTGCCGCTCTTGCCTCATCCCGGGCTTTGGCTTGTCGCACCTGTGCTGCGCCGATTGCGCCCTGGTTGCGATCGAAAAGCGGCAGGCTGACGGCAACTCCTGCGAGCAGAGCGTGATCGTTGCTGTCTTCGAAGCTCTTGGTGCCAAGGCTCAAGGTCAAGTCAGGAAGCCGTTTCGACCGTTCCAGCGCAAGGCGGAGTTGCGCGTGCCTGATGACCGTTTGCTGATAACTGAGGCTCGGGCTCTGTGTCAGCTTTGCGCTCAGCTCCGACCACTCGGGCAGAACGTGCAGCTGTTCAAGATAATCCTGGGCGATGGTAAAGCTCGCTGTTTCCTGGCCCCAGAGCGCGGCCAGGGCGTGCCGGGCTCTGCTCAGTTCCTGCTGAGTCTGGAGTTTGCGGAGTCGGGCTTCAGCCACTAACGTTTGAAAGCGCAAACTTTCAACTCGGGCAGTTTTTCCAGCCACAATGCGCTCATCCACAGTTTCGAGGACTTTTCTGGCGAGGCTGAATTGCTCGTCAGCGAGCGCCAGCCGTTGCTGGGCCACCAGAACGGCAATGAAGCGTGCAGTCGTTATGGCAATCATGTCAGCACGGACGACTTGATATTGCTGCTTTGCCAGCTGCTTTTGCCCCTCGCCGAGCTGCTGCCGTCGGCTTCGCTTGCCGCCGAGTTCGAGCTGCTGGCGCAGTATAACCGTGGTTTCAGCGACCTCGTTTCCAGAGTAATCACCGCTGCCAGCAAAGTTCTCCACCTCAACTGAGAGCTCCGGGTTGGGGTAGTACCCCGCCTGGCGGGCCTCGAACTCGCTGGCTGCAACTTCTCGCGAGAAGGCTGAGAGTTGCGGGTTTTGTCTGATGCTGCGATCTAACGCGTCATCGAGCGTCAGCACCGTTGCGGCCATGGCCGATGGGGTGGTTTGTGCTTTGGGGTGTTCCGGGGTGGCTGCTTGCGTTGGCTTGATCACCGCTTCGGCGCGCTCTGTCGCAGAGGCGAATGCGGGTGCAGTGATGATCAATAAGCCCAAGACAAGCGCAACCCTGAAAGCAACCAGAGCCTTGTTAGGCATGGTCGATCCTCCGAGTTTATGGGTCGTTTTGAGTTGTGGGTATGGGGGCCTGGTTGCTTGTGAGAGCTCAGGCTGGACAGGACTCCGGCTGGCTTACGTCAGCAGGACGGTGGTGCGATGCAGCAGAATCGTTTGTGAAATCCGTGGCTGTGGTTGTCGGGCCAGGCGGCCCACCGCGCCGTTGGTGTTGCTGTTGGTTGCGAAGTTTGTTGTTTGCGGCTTGGGGGCGAGCAGGTCGATAAGCGCAAGGGGCGCTTTGTGGAGGCGTTTAGCAAAAATAGCCTCATCCTGTTCGAGCGCGTAGTCGAGACAGGGCCCGCAACTTTCAGCTTCGGATCCCAGCTCGGGGTTGTCTTCGCAGTGCGAATTGGCCGCCAGCTCAGCAGCGCTGTCGCCGCAACCATTAACTGTCGCCAGTTCGACATGACCATCATCGCCGAAGCACCACGACAAACCAAGGCCTTCGCTGACACCGATGCTCAGGAACGCTGGCAGGAGAAGCAACAGAATAAATATTTTTGAAAATTTAGCTAACATAGTTGTTTTTATCATAAGGCATGGTTTGATTGAATTGCAATAGACGGGGCGAACTTTTCTTGCATCGGGGGCCGAAAGTACTTGTGGTTCAAAAACGCTGTGGGGCGCTTTAACACCTTTGTAATTTCTTGTCACTTTATTACACAGAGTGTGTAGCTTTTCGCCTGTCGAGCTGGTTTTGCCGCTGTCGCTGGCTCGATAGCAGCGGATTAAAGCCAAGATTTTAAATAAAAAGTAGATTAATTACAGTAACTTGTAATTTAAGATTGGGTCTCTCGGGTTCGAGACAGCAAAGTGGCACACTCGTTGCTTAATTCGTGCCCCCCGGGCTTTCTCACCGCTGTGAAGCTGTCGAGTTGAGTCCAGAGTCTTTACGGAGGTGACGTTTATGTGCCGAATTGGCGCGATCAAAAGTTTAAATTATGTGCATCCCAGCCTGGCTCTCAAATTGATGGAGTCACAGCAAAAAGGGCATGACAACTCCGGCTTCGCCATGATCATGCACGATCTCGGTGGCCGTTTCGAAAGTTACAAGCATTTGCCGACACTGTCGATGGCGTGTACTGACGAGGGTTTAAAGCGGGCAGAGGATATGTTGCATGAGGCCGGTTTTCAGCGGGTCATGCAGTGGGTCCCCGAGACTGATCCGCAGCCGGGTCTGGATATCCACGCCATGCCCAACTACGTCTTTCAAACCTTTGATTACCCCAAATATTATCGCAAAGGTGAGCCGAAGGATAAAGAAGAGCTGCTGCTCGACATGCGCCTTCAATTGCGCAAGGCTCTGGAGCAGGACGAGCAGGGCTTTGTCTACTCGTTCTGGCCCGACGTGGTCACCCTCAAGGAAATTGGCGATCCGCGCGATATTGGGACCTACTTCAAGCTCTGGGAGCCCGATGACAAGTTCACAGCCAAGGTGATTACGGCGCAGTGTCGGCAGAACACCAACTACGATATTGTTCGTTATGCGGCCCATCCCTTCTTTTTGCAGGGTTATACGGCGCTGGCCAACGGCGAAAATACCTTTTACCTGAAAAACGTTGAAGCCCAGCGCAACTTGCATCGCGGCTACATCGGTTTCGAATCCGATTCTCAGTGTTTTCTTTACACCCTGCACTATGTCCACCGTGAGTTGTGCTGGCCACTGCGTTATTACAAGCATGTCGTGACCCCGCTGCCCTTTTCGGAGCTGGACCGACGTGAGGACAAGGAACAGTTGCTGGCGATGCGTCAGTCCCTCGCCAACCTTGAGATCAATGGTCCCAACACGATTATCGGTGTGCTCCCCGACTTCACCCTCTTTACCTGTTGTGACGCCAAGAAGTTGCGCCCGGTGGTGGTCGGTCGTACCGATGAGACCGTGGTCATCTCCTCCGAAGTGTGCGGGATCAACGACATCCTGCCTGATCGTGACTGGGAGACCGATATCTATCCTCACGAGCGTGAGATCGTGGCGATTGACAACAGTCTGGAGGTGCAGCGATGGAGACAATGAAAGTTCAGAATGTCACGCCCAATGACATGCCCTGGAAAGTTAAATATGACGCCAGCCGCTGTACTCTTTGCGGCTCCTGTGTTTCGGCCTGTTCCTTTCGCGCCATAGAATGCAAAGTCGAGCGGCGGCGGATGGTCTTCTCCGAAGGCGATCTGCCTGAGCCGAAGCAGCGTTTCTCTGCGGTGCCGGTGATTCGACAGGTCAAAGACGTCCGTCACTACTGTCGCGGCTGCGGCATTTGTGAAAAAGTCTGCCCGAATGATGCCATCGCCCCGCAGCGCAATCCTGATACTCGTCATCCGATCCTCAGTCGTTGTCTCGGTGGCGATTCGATCAAGCGTGGCGGGCGTAAGAACCTGGAAGCCTCGATCCGCACTCTCGACAAACTCCGGGTCGGGCGGATTTCGCAAATGACCGACCCGAGCCTCGACGCCCAGCGCCATACCTTCGACATGCTGGCACCCTTCGGCCGCATCCTGCCCGCCAAAGCCTTGCCGTTTAGCCTCGACAGCCAGAATCTGCTGCAAGTCGAGGCGACCATGCCGCCGGTGCGCTGGATATACCCGGTGATTATTGGTGATATGTCAATTGGTGCCCTCTCCTGGCGGATGTGGGAAGCGGTTGCCATGGCGGTTGCTTACCTGAATGAAGAGTGTGGCATGCCGGTGCGGATGTGCTCCGGTGAAGGTGGCGTGCCGGTTCGTCTGCTCAAGAGTCGCTACCTCAAGTACATGATCCTGCAGATCGCTTCCGGACATTTTGGCTGGAACCGAATCGTCAAGGCGATGCCGCACATGGTCGAAGATCCGGCCGGAATCCTGATCAAGATCGGTCAGGGCGCCAAGCCTGGCGACGGCGGCCTGTTGCAGGCGAACAAGGTGGCCGATCATATTCAGGAGATCCGTGGAGTGCCCAAGGCCGACCTGCTCAGCCCGCCGAATCATCAGGGCCTCTACTCTATCGAAGAGAGCGTGCAGAAGATGTTCCTCTCTTTTAACGCCGCCTTCAAGTTCCGTGTTCCGGTGGCGATTAAGGTCGCCGCGTCCGCGACGTCGGTCAGTGTCTTCAATAACCTGGTGCGTGACCCCTATAATATCGTCGGTGGTTTCTTCCTCGACGGCATCGACGGTGGCACCGGCGCGGCCCACGAGGTCTCTCTCGACCATACCGGCCACCCGATCGTCTCCAAGTTGCGCGATTGCTATCTGGCCGCAGTCAATCAGGGCCGGCAGGGGCAGATCCCGCTCTGGGCCGCAGGCGGCCTCGGCAAGACCGGCGATTTGGCCGCTGACGCCTTCAAGATGATTGCGCTCGGCGCCAGCGGCGTTTTTACCGGCAAGCTGGTTCTGCAAATGGCCGGCTGCGTTGGCAACGATCTTGGCCGCTGCAATGCCTGCAATACCGGTTTGTGCCCGGTCGGCATCACCACCCAGGAACCGGCTCTGGTGCATCGCCTTGATGTCGATCGCGTCGCCCAGAATATCGTCAACTATTTTTTGGCGATGGACACCGAGTTCAAGAAATTGATGGCTCCGATCGGCAACTCTTCTTTGCCGGTGGGTCGTTCCGACGCCTTGATTTCGACCGACAAGGCGGTCGCAGACCAACTGGACATTCAATACGTTTGTTAAATCCGGCACCCGGCCCGCGAGCTGCGCGACGAAGAAAGGTTTTGTCCTTTCGCGTCCCACGCCCCCGCGACCCTGGTCCCGTTCTCTAGAGGTTTACTATGGCCGCAATAATTTCAGGTTATGACGTAAAGCAACGCCGCATCTCAACCCAGGTGCTGTTGCAGCAGATCTATCGTGCACTGGAGCAGGGTGAAACCGAATTTGAGGTCACCTCCTCCGGGCATCACAATATCGGTGGCCCACTGTGGACGGACGACGGTCGCCCGCTCAAATTCCGGGTCAAAAATCCGGGACAGCGGGTCGGTTCCTTTGGTCTGACCGGCACCGAGATCATTGTCGAAGGCTCGGCTCCGGCCGATGCTGGCTGGCTTAATTCCGGGGCCATACTGACCATTCTTGGTGACGGCGGCGATACCACTGCGCACTGTGCGGCGAGTGGCAAAATATATGTGGCCGGACGGGTCGGCACCCGCTCCGGTTCGCTGATGAAGCACGACCCAGGTTATGACAACCCGGAGTTCTGGATTCTGAAGAATACCGGCTCCTTCTCTTTCGAGTTCATGGGCGGCGGGATTGCAGTCGTCTGCGGCTACAATCATGATGATTTGCCCTCGGTGCTCGGTGAGCGCTCTTGTATGGGCATGGTCGGTGGCACGATCTACGTCCGTGGCCCGGTCTCAGAGCTTTCTGACGAAGTCTGGATGCTCGACCTCGACGCCGCCGATCAGGCTTTTCTGCGAGAAAACATGCCGGTTTTCCTCGGCAAGATCAATCGCCCCCAGCTCGAAAAAGAGCTGACTGATTTCTCTGAGTGGAAAAAGATCGTCGCCAAGACTTACGAGGAGCGCAACGTCCGTTCGCGGATGACCATGCGTGAATTTCGTGATCAGAAATGGGTCGGCGACGGCGGCATCTTTGCCGACGTGCTCAAGGATGACTACTCCCATGTGGCCGGTCTGGTCAATGTTGGTGCCGACCGGATCAAGATCCCCCACTGGCAGGACAAGCGCTTCGGTGCCCCCTGTCAGGTCGCTTGTCCCTCAAATATCCCGACTCAGGACCGCATCAACCTGTTGCGCCAGGGCAAATATGCCGAGGCGTTGGAGCTGGTGCTTAAATACTCGCCGTTCCCGGCCAGTGTCTGCGGCGAAGTCTGTCCGAACCTGTGCATGGACGCCTGCAGCCGGCGCTACATCGATAAGCCGGTGGCGATGAAAGAACTCGGCCGGCTCTCGCTCGATGCGGCCTCGCCCGCGCCGAAGCCGGCCAGCGGCAAACAGGTCGCGGTGATCGGCGGCGGCCCCGGTGGCCTGTCGGCGGCCTGGCAGCTGCGTTTGCTCGGTCACGACGTCACGGTGTTTGAGGCCGACACAGAGATCGGCGGCAAGTTGCGCCAGGTGATTCCGACCGATCGGCTGCCAGCCGAGTCGCTCAATTCAGAAATTCAGCGGATCAAGGATATCGGTATCCAGGTCAAAACCAACACCGCGGTTGATGCGCCGCTGTTCGAGCAGATTCATAAAGATCATGATGCGGTGGTGGTCGCTTCCGGTGCACACAATGCCGTGGTGATCCCGTTCCCGGGTCATGAGCTGATGACCAAGGGCCTTGATTTCCTCAAGGCGGTCAACGCCGGCAAACGACCTAAAGTTGGCAAGCGGGTGATCGTGATCGGGGCCGGCAATGCCGGTATGGATGTCTGCCTTGGCGCTTACGCCATGGGTGCGGAAAAAGTCCTCTCGATCGATATCCAACGCCCGGCGGCTTACAAACACGAGATCGACAGTGTCAAAGCTTTGGGTGGCGAGATTCGCTGGCCGGTTTTTACCGAGAAGGTGACCAAAGAGGGACTGTTGACCAAAGACGGCGAGATGATCGAGGCTGATGAAGTGATCATTGCCATCGGTGAGCGCCCGGACCTCTCCTTTGTCCCGCGCGAATGGTTGACCGTTCGCGGCATGATGGATGTGGATGCCTGCAGTCAGGTGGTCAAGGCTCCCGGCGTCTTCTCGATCGGCGATACGGTTCAGCCGGGTCTGTTGACTCACGCCATCGGCGGTGGTCAGGAAGTGGCCTTCCTGATTGACGATTATCTCGCCGGTAAAGAGCTGGTGCCAATCGTCAAGCCGGAGATGATCAACCAGAGCTGCCTCTCCAAAGAGCTGTTCAAACCGCGCAACCGCGGCAAGCTCTGCGTCACCGATGCCAAAGACGAAAGTTTGCGCTGTCTCTCTTGCGGCACCTGTCGTGACTGCACCATGTGTCTCGAAGCCTGCCCCGAAGGCGCGATTCGTCGGGTCGAGAACGAGGACGGCACCTTTGAGTATGTCTCCGATGATGATGTCTGCATCGGTTGCAGCGTCTGCGCCGGCATCTGCCCTTGTGGGGTCTGGGCCATGGAGATTATGGTCTAGGGGCTGTCCCATTCACATATAATATGTTAATTACAGGCGGAGCCAATCATGGCCCCGCCTGTTTTATGCCTTGGGCCACCCGACTATTTTGAGGAAAAAATGATCCATTTGACCAACATCAGTCGCCAGCATGGCGAGAACGTTCTGTTTCTGAACGCCAGTTTTCAAATCACCGCTGGCAGTCGCAGCGGCCTGGTTGGGCCGAATGGCGCTGGCAAGTCGACCATTTTTCGTCTGATTACCCACGAGGAACAACTCGACGGCGGCGAGATCAGCTGCGGTAAAAAGACCGTGATCGGCTACTTCTCGCAAGAGGTTGGTGAGATGGCGGGGCGCTCGGCGCTGGCCGAAGTTATGGCGGCGTCCGCCCGCACCATGCAGTTGGGCGAAGAGATCAAGACCATGGAAGCGGCGATGTGCGAGCCGATGGCCGACGACGCGCTGGCCGAGCTGCTGGAAAAATACGGTGACGCCCAGGAAGAGTATGAGCATCGCGGCGGCTACGATCTGGAGAGTCGCGCTCAAGCGGTGCTCACCGGTCTCGGTATAGGCCCAGAAGATTACGTGCGCCCGGTCGAGAGTTTTAGCGGTGGTTGGAAGATGCGCATCGCTCTGGCGAAGATTCTGACCATCAACCCCGATGTGCTGCTGTTAGACGAGCCGACCAACCACTTAGACGTCGAATCGATCGTCTGGCTCGAAAACTGGCTGACCACCGAGTTCAAGGGCGCCGTACTGATGACCAGCCACGACCGGGAGTTTATGAACCGCCTGGTCACGCGCATCATCGAGGTCGCCGCTGGCAGCATCACCACCTACAGCGGCAATTATGATTTCTACCTGCGTGAGCGCGAGATTCGGCGCGAGCAGCTGCTCGCCAGCCACCGTCGCCAGCAGGATATGCTCGCCAAAGAAGAAGACTTTATCGCCCGCTTTGCCGCCCGGGCCTCGCACGCCGCCCAGGTGCAATCGCGGGTCAAGAAGCTGGAGAAGATCGAACGGATAGAAATTCCCGCCGAACAAAAAGTGGTCAAGTTCGAGTTCGTCGAGCCGCCGCGCTCCGGTGACAACGTCGCCAAGATCGAGAATTTGGCCAAGAGCTGGCCGTTGCCAGACGCCCAGGAGAAGGCGGTCTTCAGCGGTGTCTCCGGCCTGATTCGGCGTGGCGAAAAGGTCGCCGTGGTCGGGGTCAACGGCGCTGGCAAGTCGACCTTTCTCAAATGCCTCGCCGGTCAGACCGAACCGACCAGCGGCAGCGTCACCATCGGCGCCAACATCAACCTCGGCTACTTCAGCCAGCACTCGATGGAACTGCTCGACCCGAAAATGACCGTTTACGAAACCGTTCAGTCCGCCATGCCGATGGCCTCGATCGGGGTGGTGCGCAACCTCTGCGCCGCCTTTTTGTTTCAGGGTGATGATGTCGACAAGCGGATCACTAACCTCTC
>JAQYVY010000093.1 GCA_030145195.1 Desulfuromonadales bacterium
GTCAAGCCGCACTCCATTGATGATGTGCCGATTCTGGCGCTGACCTTCCATGGTGGGGGTTACGACCATTTTATGCTGCGGCGGCTGGCGGCTCAGGTTGATGACGAAATCAAGACCATTGCCAATGTCGCCGAGACAAAACTTATCGGCGGCACCCGGCGGCAAGTGCGGATTGAGTTTGATCCGCTGTTGCTAACATCTCGCAAGCTGACACCAGAGCAGTTGATTCCGGCGCTCCAGCAGGCAAATACGCAAGAATACACCGGGAAGATCGAGGCTCTTAATCACCAGATGATGCTGCAGACCGGAGAATTCCTCGGTTCCGCAGCCGAGATCGGTCGGGTTGTGGTCGGCGTTTATGATGGACGCCCGGTTTATCTCGCCGATGTCGCGCAGATAACTGACGGTCCTGAAGAGCCTGACACTTACGTGCTCTACGGCGAGGCAGGACAGAACGAAGAAGCGGCGGTGACCCTGTCGGTTGCAAAGCGTCCCGGCACCAACGCCATCGATGTGGTTCATGCCGTCGAAGCCAAGATTGATCTCCTCAAAGGAATCATGATCCCGGTCGACGTCAAGGTTAGCGTCACTCGTAACTATGGCGAAACCGCCGCTGAGAAAGCGAATGAGCTACTGCTGCATATGGCCATCGCGGTTTTCGGTGTCGCGCTGTTGATCTTCTTCTTTCTCGGGTTTCGCGAAGCGCTGGTGGTCCTGCTGGCGATCCCCACCACCCTTGCCCTGACGCTGCTGGTCTTTTATCTCTACGGCTACACTCTGAATCGAATTACCCTTTTTGCGCTGATCTTTTCCATCGGCATTCTGGTTGATGATGCCATCGTGGTGGTGGAAAATATTGTCCGTCACATGCGCCTGCCCGGAGGCCGCAACAAATCAATGGTGACGATTGCCATTGAGGCGGTGGCCGAGGTCGGCAACCCGACCATCCTGGCGACCTGGGCGGTGATTGCGGCGATTCTGCCAATGGCCTTTGTCGGTGGCCTGATGGGGCCCTACATGCGGCCGATTCCGATCGGTTCGTCGGCGGCCATGATCTTTTCGCTGTTGATCGCCTTCACCGTCACACCCTGGGCGGCC
Organism: Desulfuromonadales bacterium; assembly: GCA_030145195.1. GTDB lineage: Bacteria > Desulfobacterota > Desulfuromonadia > Desulfuromonadales > BM103 > JAQYVY01. The sequence goes on from JAQYVY010000093.1 coordinate 1,099, forward strand.
ATTCGGCTGTTAGCTAAAGGTAGGAAGCCAAAGGGGGCTGAAGGTGCCGACGTAAAGGATCATGATCACGCCCCGGATGATCTCCTGACCAGGCTTTACCACCGGGTTATGGATCCATTGCTTGCCAGCGCCTTTTGGCGCACGATCTTTTTTGCCAGCATTATCCTGTTGCTGCTGGGTGGCTTTTCCATGGTCTATTTTGGCCTGGTCAAAGTCAAGATGCTGCCCTTTGACAACAAGAGCGAGTTCCAGGTGATTCTCAACATGCCGGAAGGCTCGACTCTGGAACAAACCAGCCGCGTGGCGCTCGAGATGGCTGCCGTTGTTCGCAAAGATCCAACAACCACCGATTACCAGGTCTATGTGGGAACGGCGTCGCCATATAACTTCAACGGGCTGGTGCGCCATTATTTCATGCGCAGCGGGCCAACCGTGGCCGATATTCAGGTCAACCTGCTGCCCAAGGGCCAGCGTTCACTGCAGAGCCATGATATTGCGGTGCGCATCCGTCCTGAAATCAGCAAAATAGCGCAGAAATATGGTGCCACCGTCGCCATCGCCGAAGTCCCGCCCGGCCCGCCAGTTTTGGGGACTCTGGTGGCCGAAGTCTATGGCAGCAGCGATGAGCAGCGTGTCAAACTGGCGAAACGTGTCAAGGAGATCTTTAATTCCACAACCGGAGTGGTTGATGTCGACTGGTACCGTGAAGACGAACACAAACGCCTGGTTCTCAAGGTCGACAAGGAGAAGGCTGCGCTCAATGGCATCAGTGAAGGCGCCATCACCCGTACCGTCCAGATGGCGGCCCAGGGGCTGACAATCGACCTGTTCCACCAGCCGGCAGACAAGGAAGGGATCAATGTCGTCCTGCAGTTGCCAGCACGCCAACGCGCCAGAATCGACAGCCTTCTGAATATATCACTCCGCTCGACAACTGACCCTCAAGGGGCGCTGGTACCGTTGCGCGAGCTGGTCACGGTCAGCGAACAACCGGTCGAGCAGCCGATCTATCGCAAAAACCTGAAACCGGTGATCTATGTTATCGGAGATGTCGCTGGCGAAGTCGAAAGTCCAGTCTATGCTATTTTTGACATGAATCGCCAGTTGGCGGAGCTCAAGGCAAGCGATTTCGGCGGCAGCGGTGATACGATTGAACGCTTCAACCTCAACCAGCCGCTCAACACGATGGAACCGTCGATCAAGTGGGATGGTGAGTGGCACATCACCCTTGAAGTCTTTCGTGACCTAGGCCTGGCTTTTTGTGCGGTGATGATTCTGATCTACATGTTGATGGTCGGCTGGTTTAAAGACTATCTCACGCCGCTGGTCGTCATGGTAGCGATCCCCTTTTCCCTGATCGGCATTCTGCCGGCACACTGGGCTCTCGGCGCATTCTTTACCGCAACTTCGATGATCGGTTTCATGGCTGGCGCAGGAATCGTCGTGCGCAACTCCATCATTCTGGTTGACTTTATCGAGTTGCGCATCAGTCACGGCCTGCCGCTGGCCGAAGCTGTGGTCGAAGCCGGGGCGATTCGTTTCCGACCGATGCTGCTGACTGCGCTGGCCGTGGTGGTCGGCGCATCGGTTATCCTGGCTGATCCGATCTTTCAGGGCCTGGCAATCTCCCTGATGTTCGGTGAAATCGCCTCGCTGCTGATCAGTCGCATGGCCGTACCAGTGCTCTACTACATGCTTAAGAAGCCCGGAACCAAAGTAATGACCGGTTAAACCTGCTTGCTTTTGCCAGCGCATATTTGCAGAGAGGCTTACGGTCGCGGCCCGCACGGATTCCAGCGGCTTTATCGACGGAACCGCAAGCCCAGAAAAGGAGCTTTTTCATCATGACTGTCAATCGTTATCTACGCCTGTTCGCTGGGTTCTTCGTCATGCTCAGCGTTGTTCTGTCCCAGTTGCACTCCCCCTACTGGCTTTTCTTCACAGCCTTTGTCGGTCTCAACCTGTTCCAGAGTGCTTTCAGCAACTGGTGCCCGTTGATCACTCTGCTGCGCAAACTGGGGATCAAGGAAGGATGAGTACGAAACAGGCCCAAACTCTGATGCAAACGGAAAGTATCACAGAATTGGCGGGGGAGTTATTTGATGGTGGTTTGAGTTGCACCCGGGCGGTCTTTCAGGCGGTTACGGGAAGCAACAATCGTGAGTTACTGGCGATGACCACCGGCTTCAGTTGTGGCCTTGGCAAGAGTGGCTGTCTTTGCGGGGCTGTTAGCGGTGGAGTGATGGCTCTTGGCCTGCGGGGGCGTGGCAACCAATCTGGGCAACTGGTGGCTGCATTCAAGGCAGTGTTTCAGACCACGTGTTGTCGCGGACTTTCCAAAGGCTACCATTGGATGAGTCTGGAGCATCAGGCCAACTGCCGCGAGATCACGGTAAGAACCACTGTCCTTGTTGAAAAAATATTACAGAACTGAGCCCTCTGTCGAAAATTCCGCACTTCGCCTTATTTTCGCTCTCTGGCTAGAGATCAGTCCTGCGCCGCCGATTCAAGCTTCGAAGTCTTCACGTCCAGCTCTTTCATCGGTTTTTCCGCCTCGGCTGACATCTGGAAACAGAGGGCCATCTCACGCAGACTCATGGCCAGAGACTCCAGGGCCTCGATCTCGGTAATAATGATTCTGGCCTTTTCCGCATTCCCCACCAGGCGATCCTCAGAGCGGCCAAAGTGCTCAAAAATGCGCTCCACGGTTTCCATCTGAAACCGGGTCGCATCAAAGATTGTCAATATCTGTTCCTCTCGTGCCGTCAAACCCTGATCAAACTCACGATTTGCCTTGACCTGTTCGTCGAAACCACGAGCAATCTG
>JAQYVY010000050.1 GCA_030145195.1 Desulfuromonadales bacterium
TGAGTTACGATCCCGATATGCGTGCCGACTTTGCTGACCTTCGTTTCTACGATGCCATCGCCGAGCGCCAACTGCCCCACTGGATTTACGAGATTACCGACGATCCGACGCCGATAGCCAGAGTCCTGGTGCAGACTTTGGCCTCTAACGACATCTATCTTTATTATGGCAATGCCAGCGCCGGCGATAGCGGCCAGCGGGATCTGTTTGTGGCCTTCAACGACGACTTTGCCGGCACCACAATCGACGCTGGCAAATGGATCGACCAGGATCCGAATAATTACATCACCCAGAACGATGGACTCATCGTTTCTGACCTGTTCCCCACCTCCAGCTGGCATGGACTGGTTTCCGCCGAGACCTTCGCCCGCGATGCCGGACTCGAACTGGTGGTCGATTTGACCGCCCAGGAGAGCGCAGACACGAACTACATGAGAATTGGCTGGGAGCAGGACTATACTGGCCCTACTCTCACCAGCTACACGGCGCATGCGTTTTATTTGGACAACATGGCCCAGTTCGAAATCTATGAAAAGACCACCAACATCGATCCCGGCAGTTTCTGGCTGGATCCGGGCGATTATCAAATGAAGATCTCTCTCCAACCCGCTGGCGGCGCCCTGTTCTATGTGCGCGGCGGAGCCTATAGCAACTGGACTTTGGTGCGAGATACGGCCGGGGATGCCAGTGTCTACAGTGGTTCACCACTGCGACTGACGATCAATAATGGGTCTCAAGAGGCGGTTATCCACTCGATGTTGGTGCGCAAGATCGTCAGCCCCATTGCCACCGCGTTGGGGTCTGAGGAGGATCTTGGCGGCAGCTGCTACAACCCCGGGTATGCCTGGGTTACCGATCCAAGCAGCGAGGACCGCTGGGCAACTACGCCGCCATCACCGGGGGCGCCGACCGGGCTTAACTCCACCGTTGTCAGTGATACCCAAGTGACTCTGAGCTGGGATGCCGATGCCGATCCGGGGGTTATTTATCAGATCAAGCGCTGCTGCGGCACCGAATGTCCGACCTATAGCTCTCTTGCATTCACCGCCTCAGGAGAAAATACTTACTTCGACATCACGGCCCCCGGCTCGACATCCTGCAGCTATCAGGTGAACTCGGCCAAAAACACCCCTTGTTGGTGGGAGAGTCTTCCTGCCACCGTTGCTGCCCAGACCTTCCCCTCCGCTGCCACTGGTTTGACTGCGACGGCAGAGGCCAACGCGCGGGTTATCAAACTAGTGTGGAGTGATCTCGCCGGCGACGAGGAGGGGTACGAGCTTGAGGTGCAGATCTGGGGCGGGCAATACATGCCGATTGGGTCTACCGCAGCTGGGGCTGAAATCTATTACGACAGCCTCAATATTGAGCCGCTGACTGATTACACCTATCGGATTCGCAGCTTCCGTACCGTCGATGAGGTGTTTCAATATTCAAATTGGGCCTATTCGAACACGGTGGAGACGCCAGCGTGGGTTGATATTATCGGTACCTGCCAACCGTAAAAAGAACCATTTTGACTTGTTTCATCAGTTAAGAAGGGCCGGCCTTGGGGTCGGCCCTTTTTAACTTGCCGCGTAGCGGCTGCCAAGGTGGAAGTCAGTGTTACGGCCGATACCGTGTGGCAGGAAGAGGTCTATCGCAAGAATCTGGTGAATGTTGTCGATGAGGGAAAGACCGTGGTCAGAATCGTTTTGGCTTCTGAGTAAAGAGTCGAATTAAAGTTTTTGGTTTCATGGGTGCGTTGCTGGCTGATCTCTTTAATCTTGATCCGGAACATTGGTTGAAGAGGGGAAAGTGGACATGAGCGCTGAGATCAGCTAAAAAGAGAAGGTATCGTAACTTTAAACATAAAAGGAGCTTTATCATGGCTAAAGCAAGCGCCCGGCACATTCTAGTGCCCAGCGAGACGGACTGTAACACCCTTAAAAAACTGATCGAAGGCGGTGACGACTTCGCCGAAATCGCCAAACAGCACTCCAAGTGTCCATCTGGAAAGCAAGGTGGTGCTTTGGGTGAGTTTTCACCTGGACAGATGGTTAAAGAATTTGATGAAGTGGTTTTTTCCGGCGAAGTCGGTAAGGTGCTCGGGCCGGTCAAAACCCAGTTTGGCTACCACCTGATCGAAATCACCAACCGCACGGATTGAGGATTGTGTTGGTCGTTTTGAAAGCATAAAAAGGGAGGCACACAAATTGTGTGCCCCCGTTTTTATGCTGATTCTCAGGGCCTCAACTTTTTGCCCGCTGTGCCCTTGTGCTATCGTTAACGTTGGGAATGCTGATCCTGACTACATGCCCTGCACAAGATTGACAACGCTTACCTCACTTAATTACTGAGAATTTATGAATCTTGAAAATCTTCTGAATAATGCTCACAGCATATTCAACCAGTATCCGATTGTCCTTGCGGTGATCGCTATTGTTCTGCTTTTGATCGCCTATAAAAACCCTAAAGAAAGCTTCAAATTTGCCCTTTTTCTACTTTTTATAGCCGTCCTTTTCTATGCAATCAGCCTCTTTGGCGAAGCCCTGTCAACCGGTAGCAAAAACAAGGATCAGATGATTTACAAAACCAAGAAATTGGTTGATTAACTGATCCTGGCCCTTTCTGCCGACATTCTTGCCTTAAGTCTTTTAAGCTTTTTCACTCATCGGCATTGAACTGATCAACGGCAACAACTGCGCCAGATCAAGACCGCTCTCTTGAACAATCCCGAGGAATACCGGCAGCAGTTGCAGGAGAAAAGATTGATCCTCCATGGCGTCTTTCGCCAGGCCGGGGAGGGTTTCGATGATAAAGGCTTTTTTTTCTTCAAGTGACAGTGCCATCACGGCGTCGGTGATTTCTTGTTTGGTCATGCTTTTCCCCTTTTCCTTTTCCCCCCCCAGTTGAGGTTATTTGCCGCAGCACTTCTTGTACTTGAGGTTGCTGCCGCAACTGCACGGATCGTTGCGGCCGATCTTGTTGACAGTCAGTGGTTTTGATTTGACCATGGTCCCCTCGGTGAACAACCAGCGGCCCTTCTTTCGTTTGAACTGGCCCCGCTCGTGATGACTACGTAAGCCTTCCTCGTCACGAAGGCGGACGACAAACTCTACTTCGCCTTGATCATCCTGATCTCCGCCCTGGGTTGTTTCCATTATTTCAAGACCACGCCATTCAGAATTCTCAGCCCAGACCCGAGTCCCCTTGTGGTCGTAACCTTCGCGATGATCAGGATGGGTGCTGTCGTGCAGAAAATCAATCTCGACTTTTACGTGAGCTGTATAGCGCGCCCGCATCAGTTGTTCTGCCGTCTCGGCTGATTTCTTTCCGGTGATGATCGGTTGGCAGCAGGTGGCATAGTCGCTGCCGCTCCCACATGGACAGCTATTCATAGATATTTCTCCTTATTTGAGCTGAGGACTGATTAAAAGTCTGCCGAAGTCTATTCATCCGGGGCCGAGGTGTCAAGATCGACTTTGTGCCAGGGATGGAAAATCATAAATGACCCAGGACGATACTTTGATGCTCTTCCCTTACTCCTATGGCCGCTCTGTCTCCATTACTGGGGCCTTGGATTAAAACTCAAAAAGCGAAAAAGCCCCCATATTAACCGCCAAATTATTGGCGTTTACACATTAATTCTTAGGTCATTGGGAACAGTTTATGCATCATTTTAGGTGGTTTGGATTAAAATATTTTTTGTCTTTTCTGGTTTGTTGTTCAGAAGTAGTACTTTAGGTTATGTCTTGATGAAGCGAGAGCCTTTTTTTATGGGAAAATTCTGTGTTCGCCTCTGCCAATTGACCGAAAAAACCTAACAAATCCAGCCAGATACGTATAATATTATGGTATTTTATACCACTCGTCGCAGAGGTCTGGATGCTAAACAGTATGATACAAGATTAAAATACCAGTTTTCAATTTTGTGGTGAGCATTATCCTCAGCCTGACAGATTTGTTTATGTGCGGCCCATTAAAAAGGATCTTGGCGCAGGAAGCCATCTAAGGGTTTAACTAATATGTATACTAATATGGTTGATAGCTTCGCACTGCATGAGTTGATCTGTGATGATGCGGGAACACCTAAGGACTATCGCTACCTGATGGTCAACGCTGCATTCGAAAAAAAAACGGGTTTAAAGGCCAGTGATATTATCGGTAAAACAGCTCGGCAAGTTCTTCCAAATGCGAAAACCTATTGGCTTGAGCAGTATGGCTGTGTTGCTCAAACTGGACAAACACTACACTTTGAAAAGTATTCACAGGAAAAGGATGTTCACTTTCGTGTCACTGCGTACAGCCCGGAGCCCAATCAATTTGCCTGCATTTTCACTGATATCACTGAGCTAAAAAAAAACCAGAATTCTCTCCAGCACAGTAGAGCAATGTTCCATAGCTCGTTTCACCATGCCGGGATAGGCATGGTGATTGTCGGCCTCGATGGCCATCTGCTCGAACTCAATGATGCTTATTGCGCTATTACGGGCAGAACCCGAGAAGAACTTCTTCATCTCAAGTTTCAAGACATTACCTGTCAGGAAGATCTCCCGGAACAGATGGCGCGAATATCCGCACTTCTCTCAGGCACTATTGGTAATTACGAAGTTGAAAAACGTTACCTGGTACCTGGCCGCGGCAAAGCCTGGGTTTGGGTCAGTGTCTCGCTGGTGCGTGATTCACATGGTGTTGCCGAGTTCTTTATTGCCCATGTTGTTGACATTGACGCACGCAAGAAGATGGAAGTCGAGTTGCGACACCGCGAGATGCTCTTTGATTCTGTGCTGGGATCGACTGCCGATGGGATCTTTGGTTTAGACATGGAGGGTCGATGTGTTTTCTGCAACAGTGCCTGCCTGGAACAGCTCGGCTATCAACACACCTCGCAGCTAATCGGAAAAGACATGTGTGACCTGATCTGCGATAGAGATATTGATGTAGGGCAGGTGTCAGATTCGTTGCCTGGTTATATTCCTCAGGCTCTTTTTGCCAAGACCCCGGTTCATCTTGATGACGTTCTGGTGCAGCGGGCTGATGGCAGCACGTTCTCTGCCGATCTGAATTCTTCACCGTTGATCCATGATGGCAAGATCCACGGTGCGGTCATCTCGCTGCGGGATATCTCCGAAAAGAAGCAGATCCGAATGCGGGTCAACGCCAGTGCACAACTGGCGGCTTTGGGGGAAATGGCCGCAGGGGTCGCTCATGAGATCAACAACCCCGTTAACGGTATCGTTAACTATGCACAGATGCTGATCAATCGGGGCAATCTTGATTTGAACAGTTTAGATCTTACGCATCGCATCATCAAGGAGGGGGGCCGAATTGCACAAATTACTCACAGTCTGCTTTCTATAACACGTCAGGGGGAGGACTCAAAAAAAACAGTATGCATCAACGACCTCCTCAACGAGGTCATTGTGGTACTAAGTGCCAAGCTAATGGCCGATGGCATTACGCTGGAGATCGTGATTCCAGATGGAATCCCGGAAGTTCTTTGTGTCACGCACCAGATTGAACAGGTTATTCTCAACCTGATCAGCAACGCTCGACATGCTCTTAATGAAAAGTATCCTGAGTATCATCAAGACAAGTTACTCAGGATTAGTGCCAGTCTGCAAAACATGGGAGGTCAAGAATATCTCTGTCTCGAATTTTTAGACCATGGCATTGGTGTTCGCAAGGAATTGTTGGAGCGGATAATGAACCCGTTTTTCACGACTAAGCCCGCTGGCGTCGGTAGCGGACTGGGGTTAAGTGTCAGTTATGAAATTATCAAGGCCCACGGCGGGGGACTTTCGTTCTCCAGCACTCAAGGCGTATCGACCCGGGCTTTAGTCTCTCTGCCCGTTCCTGACTGAGAATCTCAAAAGTTCTCCGATGACACTCGGGATGGTTCTGCGGGTTGTAGCCTTATATTTAAGCGGAACAAAAACAATCAACTCAGCACAACCTTAATTGCCCCTCTTCGTCAATATCGAATTCCGAATCCTCGCGAACCGGAATCGGTGCCTGCTTGATCGGCTCCACCGGTAAAGAGACCCTCGCCTGTGTAGTGCTCGTCCCTTCAGGCTGACTGGCCGCTTCAGCCGCCTGAATCCCTTCCTCTGCGGCCCGCTTTGCCAGTTTGTCGCACCGCTCATTGAAAGGCTGACCGGCATGACCACGCACCCATTCCCAGATAATTTCATGTTTCTCCGCGAGGACTGCAAGCTGTTTCCAGAGATCTTGATTGGCCAGGGCGTCCGGGGTCTCCAGCCGATCACTGCGGATCCAGCCCTGAATCCACTGGCTCATGCCCTTGACCAGGTATTGTGAGTCGCTGAAGACCCGCACGTTGCTTGGATTGTTTAAGGCTTCCAAGCCCCTGATCGCTGCGGTCAGTTCCATCCTCTGCGAAGTTGATACGGGCTCAAAACCGCTTAATTCTTTTTCGTGCGCCCCATAACGCAACACCACACCATAGCCGCCAGGTCCTGAGTCTCGTCCCGAGCCGTCGCTGTAAAGCTCGACTACGCCTGGGGCCGGGGGAGTGAAGGCGATCTCCAAAGACTCAAATTCCAGTTTGCGCAACAGCGGAATCAGCTCTGCGAGGTTAGGTGTTTGTCGCTGCAGATCGGCGAGGGCGACCTCTATGTTAACGTCATAGCGGACTGTGGCCAGGGTCTTTGAAAGACGGGCCTGGTCAGAATGCGTATGCAGGTTTTCTTTGCGCTTCTTGCCGCTTACCAGGTGTTTCCACTTGAGCACGTCTTCCAGACTTCCAAAGCGACGGACCAGCTCGGCCGCAGTTTTCTCGCCGATTCCGGGAACTCCGGGGATATTGTCTGAGGTGTCACCTGCCAGTCCCAGGACATCTGGTACCAGTTCCGGAGGGACACCGAAGCGGTCGAGAACCTCTTGCGGCCCGGAACGTTTATTCTTCATGGTGTCGAGCAGGTCGATCGAGTCATCGACGATCTGCATCAAATCTTTGTCTCCGGTGACGACCGTGACTTGGAGGTCTGCGGTGGCATAGCGGCGGGCCAGGGTCGCAATGACATCGTCAGCTTCAAAGCCAGGAGCTTCCAGCGCGGGGATGTTGAGTGCCTGCAGTACACTTTTGATGTATGGGATCTGGGTCGCAAGATCCTCAGGCATGGCCTCCCGGTTCGCCTTGTACTCGGGATAAATCTCCCGGCGAAAAGTCTCTTCCCTCGGTGGGTCGAAGATCACGGTCAGATATTCGGGACGGTTCTCCTGCAGGAGGCCCAGCAGCATCCTGGTAAAACCGAAGATGGCATTGGTGGCCATACCGTCAGCGGTCGCAATATCCCTGAAGCCATAATAGGCGCGGTAGATATAGCTGGACCCGTCCAGCAAATAGAGTCGTGGCGATGGTTGCACATTTTCCGGGATTTCAGATGGTTTCATAGTGGCCTTAGAATCGCACATCCTGGAAGTTGCACAAAACCTTTTTGCCAGTAATCGGATAAATTGGTGACAATGGAAATGAAAGTAAAAGAAAGCGATCCGAAAAGATCAGCCCGCGTGCTGTAATTTTGGGGGACACTCCCCAAAAAGGGAAGTGTCCCTCTTTTTCAGCTTCAGAGAATCTCCACCAGTTCCACTTCGAAGGTCAGGTCTTCGCCAGCGAGGGGATGGTTGGCATCGAGGGTGATCTCGGCCTCACTTACTTCGATTACCGTGACGACCATCCCTTCCTCGTCATCGTTCAGCAGCTCGAAGTTGTCTCCAACTTCTGGGCTGATGTCGTCTGGAAATTGATCACGAGGAACAGTAGAAACTTGCTCCGCATCGTATTCGCCGAAAGCGTCTGCGGTTTTGATCGTGATGGTTTTTTTGTCGCCGGGCGACATTCCAATCAGTGCCTCTTCCACCTGGGGAAAGAATTCTTCGGCACCAACCTCGAGCTCTACTGGGCCAGCTTCGTCGCCACAACCACAACCCTCGTCTTCACAGCCAGCGTCGTCATCATCACAACCGCAGTTGTCGTCTTCACACGTGGTATTTTCGTAAGTGGTATCGAAAAGGGTCCCGTCTTTCAGGGTCCCATTAAAATTGAATTTGACCCGGTCACCTAGCTTCACTTGTTTGATTGCCTGTCCCATGCTTTGTCCTTTTTTCAATAAATAGATTTGTTCCGATTCGAAAACTACCTTGCGCTTCTCTGTCGTTTTTAGAGTAACACGCCTCAATAAAGCTGCGCACTGTTAACACAAGACGCGGCTGATGACAAGAATACAAAAACAGTGCGAATTCACGCAATCGTAAAATAGGAAGAGGCAAAATTCAATTTTATCTCCCTATTGTTATGATTTTATTGGGTTTAGATAAGCTGTGGTTGGATGTTCTGTCGTATAGCGATCGTCTTGATCCACTGGCCGTTAAAGTTGCTTGAACAGAGCGTACCATTCCGCATTGAATTTACGGGCTTTAGGATCACTGACAATTGGGAACCAAGGGGAGGGAATGTCGAGTGCGGCCATGAATCTGCCGTTGGGTTGGCCGTCCTGGTAAGTTACTTCTGTTAGAACCCATTTTGGGTCGAGAGCTTGATAATCAAAGGTGAAACGGTGGCGGAGCGGGCCGCTTTCATGGGTCCGAGAAACATAGCACTTATTGATGTTGATGAACGTTATGGCCTCTCCAAATTGACATACTATCAATAAAGTTGATGTTTACACAGAAAACATCGTTATGAAAAGGCTTTGCTACTTCTTCGGCTGCTTCTTGCTGAAGTCAGTGGGGTGGAGCGTCTGTAAAGGTCCTTTTCCTGTGCCCAGCACAACCGTGGGATTCTTTGTTTGGCTTGGTTCTGAAATCGTTACAATTCAAGCTCACTCTGCGTTCCCATACCCTTCAGGGCCGAATGGCTTTATCAGGATGATTAAACTTGGCAGCAGGGTTAAGGCGGCCACCAGGGCGATGACCATAGCCAGTCCGGTGAGTAACCCGAAGTAGATGCTTGGGATGAAATTGGAGAGCACCAGGATCGAAAAGCCAATGATGATTGTTACGGAGGTGTAATACATGGCGTAGCCGATGCTGTTGTGACAACGATGCATTGCTGCGAGGTAATTCCGATCCACTTTATATTCCCGTCCGAAACGATGAACGTAGTGAATGGTATCATCGACGGCGATGCCGACGCTGATCGCGGCAATGGTGATGGTCATCATGTCGAGGGGGATGCCCACCCAGCCCATAAACCCCAACACTGTGCCCACTGACAGCAGGTTGGGGAGAATCGCGATAAGGGCGAGTTTCAACGAGCGGAAGAGGATCAGGAACATCAACATTAAGATCGCTACCACCACCCCCAAAGTCAAGATCTGGGAGGAGAAAAGACTTTGCAGCATGTTGTTGTACAGTAGCAAGAGTCCGGCCTGTCGTACCTGATCCTGTTCAAAACCGAGCTCCTGTGTTATCTCTTGCTGGATGGTCCGGAGCAGCTCGTTGCGATTCAGGTTCTTTTCCGAATCTCTCACCCGCAGGGCAAAACGCGCCTGGCTGTGCTCAACTGAGACGTAGGGGCTCAGGACGGTTCGGCGATAGATTTCGGGCAGTTCATTGTAGATCAAAGCCAGTTGAAAGTTGTCCAGGTCTTGGCCTTTGTTGAGACGACGTCCGACCTCAAGCATTGTTCCAAGAGAGAGCACCTTGCCGGTTTCGGGCCGGGCGTCGAGATAGTTGTGAACCGCTTCAATCCGCTCCATTCTCTTTGCGGTGAACCAATACTGGGCCTCGCCCTGTTCCTCTTCGAATTCGGCATCCAGTTCGTCGAAAATCCCTTCTGGTTCGCTCTCGGCGGCTTCTGCGGAGGCTGTCTCTTCTACTGGGAAATCGATCAGGATTTCCAGCGGTGTCGTTCCACCCAGTTGCTCATCAATCACCTTCATTCCCTGGTAGATCTCGGTCGATTCTCTAAAATAGTCGATGAAGCTGTTTTCCACCACTAACCGGGAGGAGCCGATGACACTGCCAACCAGCAGCAGGGCGCTGAGCGCCAGGATCGTCTTGCCGCGAGTCTCGGTCAGATGGCCCAGGACCCTGGTGGGAGAAAAGCCGATGCTGCAGATGATGGGAATACTTTTGGGGAGCAGCATCAGCAGTGAGGGGAAGAGCAAAAAGGTCAGTAGCAACGAGACGGTGATTCCGGCGCCCATCATCCAACCGAAATTGATAACTGGCAGGATGTCGCACAGGATCAGGGAGCTAAATCCGGCCACCGTGGTGAACACCGCAAAGGCGCAGGGCTTAGCCATGGAGACAACGGTCTCCAGAACCAGCTGTTTCTGCGAGGCTCCCGGTTCGCGGCAGATAAGCTCCCGGTAACGGACGACCAGATGGATTACGACCGCCATGGTGATGATCATCTGCAAAGAGATAAAGTTGGAGGAGATAACTGTGACCTCCCAGCCGAACATCCCCAGCAGTCCACAGGTGGACACCACCGAAAGAACGCTGCACAGCAAGGGCAGCAGAACCCAATGCAGCTGGCCGAAGATCAGCCACAGCGTCATTGCCAACAGGCACAGAACGCCAATGCCGAAGATTTTTAAATCAGTCTTGACAAAGGTGATCAGGTCATCGGCGATCATGCTGACCCCGCCAAGAAAGAGCTCGGCCGAGCCCCGGTGCTGCGCCATAACGGTTCTGACCGCGGCGATGTTGCGGTGTTGAACGATTCGCATCGCATCGCGGTGGGTCTTGAAGTGAGCTTTGACTTCGGCAAACTCAGCGCGCTCAGCCGCTGACAGCCCTGTTGTGTCTGCCTGTTGTCGTAGTTCGTTGCGGCGCTCCAGAAGTTTTTTGAAAAGCGCATCCTTGGGCAGGTTTACCTGTAACGCTGTGGTGCTCAGGTCGGGACTCACCAGAAGATTGCGGTAAAGCGGACTGTTCTGGAACTCCTTGCGGGCCAACTCTCGGTCGATTGAAGGTGACTCAAGGGTCATGACATCACTAACCAGTTCCTTGATCGGTCGCGGCGGGCTCTCCAGCAGAGGGACGTCTAGAATGGTCGTGACCGATTCGACCCCTTCGAGCTTCTCAAGTTGGTCGCGCAAGTGCGCCAGGTCGGCCAGCACTTCATCGGAAAAGAGATCTTGGCGTGGGACGTAGGAGATGATCAGGACATCGGAGCTGCCATAGCGAGCATTGACCAGCCGAGTGAAGCTCAAGTCTTTGTCGTTCTCAAGAATCAGGGTCTCAGCCGAGGCGTCGATCTCAAGCTGGCGCGCTTCATAGCCCAAGGCGGCAACGGCTAGCAGGAGGACCAGCAGAACAGTTTTCGGGTAGGCGAGGATGAGCCTGTCGTAGAAAGACTTGAGCATTACTCTGATCCAGCTCGGGCAGCTTCTGCGTCAGGCGCGGGAATGACAAAGGCGCCATCGGTTTTGAGTTTTTCGAGCAGGTCGTCGATCGTCCCTTCGCTGAGGACACCATCGAACTGGGAGCGGTAAGTCTGGATGATGCTGACCCCGCCAATTTCTACATCGTAGATCTTCCATTCTTCTGCGGCACGATAGAACTTGTAGAGCATGTCAATGCGACTGTCCTTGGAGATCAGGGTAGTCGGTTGATAGACTTTCTTCCCCTTGGTCTGCGGTTCTCCGTAAAGAATTTTCTCGTCGCTGTAGAGGTCGAGCTTCTCAAGGTAGGATTGCTGCAGTCGCTCGATGAAGAGATCGGAGAACTCTTCCTGTTTTGTCTGGCTCAGTGTGGGCCAGTACTTTTTCCCGAGGCTCAGCTTGGCCATGGTCTGGTAATCGAAAACCGGCGTGATGATCGTGATAATCTGATCATCACGGAGGGCCTTGTCCATGGTCTGGTCTTGGATCAGCATCAGCACGGCATCGATCTTGTCCTTAAGGAGTGACCGTACTTCTTCCGACGCGTTGGCCAAGGCCGGTGCGGCAAAAAGAAACAGACAAAGGAGAAGAGATGAGAGGTGTCGCATAATTAGTCCTTGATTTGTTGTTTTCTGTGCTGTTCGTAGCCATCTCTGAGGAAGGTGTAGAAGTCGACAGAGTCCTTCTTCAGGCTCTCGTACTCCCCGATGTGGAGGGAAGTGCGGTTCACCTGGCTGTAGACGCGCACGGCCAGCTGCGTTTTAGAGTCATCAATGTAGTTGATCGGGTCGAGGTAAGAATCGGGGACGCGCCCGAGAGTGTCGCGCAGGTTGGATGGCCCCAACAGCGGCAGTACGATGTGAAAGCCGCCGCCAATGCCATAATGGCCCAAGGTCTGGCCGAAGTCCTCTGGGTAGGCCTGCAGTCCGAAACTTTCGGCCGCCGGGTCGCCCAAGCCCAACACCCCGATCGTTGAATTGAGGACGAAGCGCACCAGCTCCGTGCCCGCTCGTTTTGGTTTGAGCTGTAGCAGGTTGTTGGTAAAGCGCACCGGCATCAGCAGGTTGCGGAAAGCACGTCCCACCGCCAGACGCACCCCTTCGGGAACCACTGCACCATATCCTTGAGAAACTGGCTTGAGCATCCAGAAGTAGAGCTTGTCATTGACCTGGGTCATGACCCGGTTGTAGCCGCTTAACGGGTCACTGACCGGTTCTGTGGCGGCCTCCTCAAACTCGGCTTCGAGCTCGAATTCGTCTTCGTTCACTTGCGGGGTAAAAGTCTCTGGCTGCACTACAAACGGAGCAGGCTGGTCTGTCACTGTGGCGTGGGTTGCGCAGCCACTTAAGCTGGTGACCAGAACGATCAAGATCAGCGACAGCTTGGCGCCGCCAATTGAAGTGGGTCTATCCATGAAACTCTCCCTCCTTCAGCAAGAAGGTTGCCGGTCGAAACAGGCCTTTGCTCCGCAAAATAAGCAGAGTGCAATAGGTAAGCTCAAAATAGCATTGTGGGTTATACCATGTGGTCGCTAGGTTGTTCCACCCTTTTGGGATTAAAAATGCTCGAAATGAGAAAACTTTATCAGCTAAAGGCTAACCTTGGTTCCCTGTTTAGAAAAGCAACTTTCGCGCCGACGCAAATTCCATCTTTTGACCAGAGACCGGGTCGATAAAATTTATACTCCGGGCAACCAACTGTAGCGGGTTCTCCAGATCGTCCTCTTGCTTCGGGAGAAGTTCTGGGTAATAGCGGTCATTCATGATCTGGAAACCCAGTCCGCTCATATGAACCCTCAATTGATGTTTCTTGCCGGTTAACGGGAAGAGCCTAAAATGCGCCCGGTTGTTCGCAAAATCCACCAGCTTGATCCTGGATCGGGCGTTTACGGTGCCAGCAACGACCTGGGTACGGAACCAGAGGTCTGCCCTGACCAGCCGGTTTTCCACCAGCCAGTTGCGTGCATCCGGGCAATGGGTGGCTTCCGCAAGGGCTTCATAGGTTTTCTCAATAGTGCCGGCTAAGAAGAGTCCGCCGTAGAGTCCTCGAGTCGCTGGGTTCATGGAGAAAAGCACCAGTCCCGAGGTCTCACGGTCGATCCTGTGGAGGGGCACCAGGTTGTTGTTGCCGGTTGTTCTTCTCAGGCGATTAAGCAGGCATTCGTTGACATAGGGGCCTGATGGCGTCACAGGAAGAAATGGCGGTTTGCAGGCCACCAGAATTTCATCGTTCTGAAAAAGGATTTTCTCCTGCAGGGGGATCCGGGGCTCCTCTTCGACTTCTCTGAAGTAAAAGAGCCGCTTCTGGGGGAGGTAGGGCGTTTCTCTGGTAATGGGGTCACCTGCCTCATCAAGAACCTTTCCCTGCAAAATCCGTTTTTCCCACAACGCCTGCCCAACCGCGGGAAAGCGTTGCGCCAGAAAATCAAGAATAGCGGGGTAGGGTTTTTCCATGCAAGGCAAGCTGACGCGTGAAGGGTTTTGAGCCATCCCCATGTGAGTACCAGTCCTTAGTGTGGAGTTTGCTATCAGTATACCCATGATTTTCAAATAAGGTATTATGTTTGTTATCCCCCTTCTGGGCCGAGTAGAGACAGGGTTTTTGAAGAGGGTGGCCATGATTCATGACTTGATCCTCCGCTGCTACCATGACCCTGTCGCTTTGATAACCGTATGAAAAAGGAGATCCCGATGCGTCGAAGCTGTTTGCTCTGGATTTGTCTCTTCCTCACCATTGCCGGTTGTGCTGCATCAACCAGTTCGAAAAGCTCTCCTCTTCTGGAACAGGATTATCTGTTGATGTCCGATAAGGCGTTGGTTACCTACGAGCAGCAAGTGAACGATGAGCTGATGCAGGCGACTCGCACCTCTAGCCCTGGCATGTCCCTTGGCTTAGGTCTTTTCTCCTGGGGCGGCAGTGGCGGGGTCGGGCTAAATACTAACACTCCGGTCGGTGGCAGTGGTGGCGATGATGCGATCGCGCTGCGCAACCGTCGGGACGCGGTTCGTGCGGAGATGCGGCAGAGAGGACTCATTCAGTAGTTCACTCGTTGCGTGTCTCGTCTGCCAGTCTCGGCTCTTGGTCAGACGTCGGCCTTTTCGCTTTGGGCAGGCCTTGAACCACCAAATTGTAAGAATCGTCGATCATTGAAAAGATGTCAGCCTCGGAGAGTGAACCGTCGCAAACGACGGTGTTCCAGTGCTGTTTGTTCATGTGGTATCCCGGCAGAATTGCCGGATGGATCTCCCGCAGGATTTCCGCCTTGGCAGGTTCGCATTTAAGGTTCAATCTTAAAGGCTCATTGTTGATGCCAACCAGCGCAAACATTTTGCCGCTGACCTTAAGTACCAGAGTTTCCGAGTCGAAGGGGAAATCTTCAACGGCCCCAGCTTTTTCAAGCAAGTATGTTCGCAGAGTCGAAAATTCCATGGTCCTTAAGCCCGCTGTCTCGCTGTTGGTCGCACCGAGTTCATTGCTAGCCCGACAGGTTGCTAGAGAGGCTTTTTATAATATCAACCTCGCCTTGGCGACCGAGGGCGCGCATCGCTTCAATCGTGCTTTCTGCGAGCCCTCCTGCTTCTCCCGTGAGGTACGCGAAGAGAAAAGAGGCAAGTTCGGCCTGCGCTGCTGCGCGGCGTTCTTCTGCGGTCCTCTTCTTTCCCGCTTGAAGCCAGAGCGCTTCGGCTCGGGCCTGATGAAAGGCGATGGCTTGGCTCGTGATGGCAAGACGCTTATCTAAGCAGTCGTCTTTGTTATATTTAAAGGCGTCCACGAATTTTTCAGGGAAGCCTTCCTGGATGAACTCCGCAAGCCGTCGCAGCTTATTTCTCACAATAACCTCTGGTCATAGTTTCCCGTCTGGGCGGCCAAGTTTAATGGTGCAATCACAATAAATAATAGCCTGAAACCATACTAAATTTCAGCCCATCTGACTAAATTCATTTTTTCGGTCTGGTAGACACAAAACCGGTCCTGTTTGCTTATTTCTTTTCGGCTTTTTTGATCTTTTTTTCGGCCTTTTTTTCTTTCATGCTTTTAGCGGGTGCTTTTTTATCTGACTTCTTGCTATCCATGCCTTTGCCCATGATGTTACTCCTTAGTTTTTTACGAGGTTGGGTGTTCAATCCAAATATAATAAGCCATATCTTATCACGTGCAGGTTGCCGGAGAATTTTTTTCGGAGTTAAACCCAAACAAAGATTGTGTTGGCCAGCAACAGCCGAAAACACTAAAGAAAGCGATTGAGGATTTCTTTGTGTCTTGGCGTCTTAGTGGCTCCTCTCTTTTCGGTTGTGGCACTGTCGCGGAATTTCCTGTGAGAAAAAATCAGCGGAAAGTAAAAAGAGTGTTCCGTTTCTGATTTTATCCTATAATCAATTTTATTCCATCAATTGAAGGTTTTCCCCAAGGAGGAACGGATTCATGCTCCAGACCCGTACCAACGAATATTTCCGACTCTTTTTTGAAACAGCCCAGGCGATACTTTCTGCACGTAATCTGCAGGAGACCCTCGATTCTCTGGTGCAACGCTCCGTTGCCGCGCTGGAGGTTAAGGCTGGCAGTTTGCGTTTGATTGACGAGGAGAGTCACAGCCTTAAGCAAGTTGCCTCTTTTGGCCTGAGTGAGACTTATCTGAACAAGGGGGCTCTCAATGCGGATCAGAGTCTTCCCGAGGTCTTGGTCGGCAAACCCGTTTGTATCAAGGAGGCCTACAACGACCCGCGCATTCAGTACCCTGACGCCATGCGCGCTGAGGGGATTAATACCATCATCTCAGTGCCGGTGATTGCTGGAGAAAAGGTTATCGGTGTACTCCGACTCTACAGTGCCGAACCACGCGACTTCGGTGACGATGATGTCGAGTTCGTATCAGCGCTTGCCGAAATGGGTGGACTGGCGATTGTCAACGCCCGACGCTATCAAGATGAAGGCGACAAGTTGGCCTCCTTGTTCGAAGAGATCGGCGTCGATTTGCCCGTCTCCATCGAGGTCAGCGAACAGCAACTTGAAAACACGGTTGTCTCGTCGGTTGATCCGGTCAAGTGTTTCGGCTATTTTCGAACTTTGCACGAGGTCACTCGTGCGGTCCTCTCCACTCTCGATTCCAAGCAGGTGATTCAGTTGATCGTCGACCAGGTCATCAGCATTATGCAGGTTAAAGCCAGTGCTTTGCGTTTGCGCAATGAAACCACGCACGAACTTGAACTGATCGCCACCACCGGCTTGAGCGAAAAATTCCTGGCCAAGGGGCAACCGCACACAGACCAGAGCATCAGCGCGACTCTGGCAGGAAAACCGGTCCTGATTGCCGATACTGCCAACGACCCGCGCCTCGAATACCCGGTTGAGACGGTCGCCGAGGGGATTGCCTCGATTCTTTCCATGCCGATTGTCGCTCGCCAGCGAGTGGTCGGCGTACTCAGGCTCTATAGCGCAGAAAAGCGTGAGTACAGCCAGGAAGAGATTACTTTCCTCTCCGCGCTGGCCGAGATCGCCGGTGTGGCTATTATGAACGCCCGGACTTATGAGAAGACCCACAACGATCTTTCTTTCTGGACCGCTACTCTTGGCTATATGCAAGATTGATGTGTCGGATGCTCTTTCAACTGCGGCGCTATATTCTTCTCACGCCTTTGGCAAAACATTGAGGTCGCAGTCAATTAATGGCCAATTATCGCGGAGCCACAGAGATTAAGGCAAAGATTTGGGGTGCAATATGATTCTCTGCGCCCTTTGCGACTCCGCGTTAAACCCTTTTTGGGCGGTTAATTGTTTGTTCTTTGACGAGGTTTGATTTGTTCTCCCAAAAGATAAAGCTATGAAGAAATGCCCTTTTTGCGCCGAAGAGATTCAAGACGAAGCGGTCAAGTGCAAACATTGCGGTGAGTTCCTTGATGGTTCCACTTTGCGACGATTCGAGACAGAAAAGCCCCCCTGGTATTTTCGGACAACGTTTATTGTCCTTGCGTTCTGTAGCGTAGGGCCTCTGGCCTTGCCTCTGATCTGGTGGCGACCAAAAACCTCGTTGGCGTGGAAAATCGGCCTCACTGTTGCTATCTGTGCTCTCAGTTGGGTCTTTTATCAGCTCACGCTGGAGTCTGTGCGTTCGATCCAGGAGTATTACAAATTCATTGAGAGCCTGTGATCTCAGGCTTTATTCTAGCTTCATGGTCTTGACGTGGCGCAAGACCGGCCTGGCCTGACCCCTCATCTGCTTTGGAACTTACTATTATGTCTACTGGCGCAACTGACGAAACACTTGAAACTGGGGAACTGGTCGATACCGCACCGATTCCAGGTGATGGCGGCGAACTTCAGCTCTTCAAGTGCGACACAGAATACTCCATCAGCATCGACGGCAGTCATACCCTGATGAGCACTTGGGCTCATCAGTCCGAGGATGCGCTGGCCGAGCTGGCCTGTCGTAAAATTGCCGGTCGCGCTCAACCTCGGGTGTTGATCGGCGGCCTCGGCATGGGCTTTACCTTGGCTGCCGCCTTACACCATCTTGGGGCCGATGCTGAGGTGGTGGTCGCCGAACTCGTTCCGGGGGTGGTGGCTTGGAACCGGGGCGTGCTTGGGAAATATGCGGGTCATCCGCTGCAAGACGAACGGACGACGGTTCGCGAGGGTGATGTCGCCAAGGTTATGCGGGCGAAGCGGCAGGCGTTTGATGCAATTTTGCTTGATGTCGATAATGGCCCCAAAGGCTTAACCCGCAAGAAAAATGACTGGTTGTATTCGACCGATGGCTTGATTGCCGCTTACGAAGCGTTGCGGCCAGCAGGGATTCTGGCGGTTTGGTCGGCGGCGCCGAGCCGCAACTTTATGGAGCGTCTGCGCAAGGTCGGGTTCAAGGTGCGGCAGTCGCGGGTGCCGGAGCAAGATGGGGCGGGTGATTTGCATGCGATCTGGTTGGCAGAGCGGAGCCTTTAGGCTCAGACGCCATTGTCTCGTTTGCACTGTGTGAAAAGACCACATTACGCCTTCTAAATGACCTGATGCAGGCATGAGTTGCGAGAGGATTTATCGTCATCGCTTGCTGTTAATCCAATAGATTCCTGTCAAAGGTGATAATAACCTTGCATTGGCTTTGGCGTCCATGGTAGGTTCCCCCATCTTAAACGTTTGTGCATAGATAATTTGTTGGACGAGATTAACTGTTAATCAGTCACGAATATGCCACGCAAACCTTTTATGGTTGCGTGTTTTTTTATTTTTAAGCAGATATGGTTGCACAATCAAAAGCGTTCCCACAGGGGAACATGGAGTTTAAAATGGCTGAAGGTACTGTTAAATGGTTCAACGATGCAAAAGGTTTTGGTTTTATCGAGCAAGACAACGGACCTGATGTGTTCGTACACTTCTCTGAAGTCCAAGGCGACGGTTTCAAATCTCTTGCCGAGGGTGATCGCGTTAACTTTGATGTCACTCAAGGACAGAAAGGGCCTCAGTCGTCTAATGTGCGCAAAATTTAAGTTTTGCTTTTACATTGATTGACAAAAAAAGCCTCGCGGATTTCCGTGGGGCTTTTTTGTTGCCCTGATACCGAAAAGATAAATGGCCACCTGTTATCAGGTGGCCATAATCATGTAAATTAAACGTCTCTCAAATATCTCTATCAATAATAAACCAATGTTCATCTCAGAAGTCGTGGCTTTCTGTAAACCGTTCATTCTCAGGGGCTTCCTTAAGAAAGACCTCTGCAGTGTTGACATAGGCTCGGTCTCCGGTATATTCGGTGTTGGTCTGTTTTAATGCTGGTCTTGCCTGAAGGAGACAGAATGAAGTGTTTAACCTCTTTGATTATGCCGCTTTTTCTTTGCGCCCTTTTAATAGGGTGTGGTTCTTTGAACGCTTCAAGTGATGCTTCCTCAGAGAGTACGGTGATCGTTGCTGCTGTCCTTGACGACCCAATGACGCAAGCCGCGAGCGTTGATGTCACCAACGAAACAAAAGCAGACAAGCCCCAGTTATTCGAGCCTGGAGTCTTTGAAGATCCCAAGGTTTGCTCAACCTGCCATCGTGATATCTATAATGAATGGTCGAAGTCCATGCATGCCAATGCCTGGACAGACAAGTGGTATCAACCTGACTATCTCCTGGCTCATCAGCAAACCGACGGCGCCACCGACATGCTGTGCGGTGCCTGCCATGCACCGATTGCAGCGCGTACCGGTCTGCTGCCCCCTGCCGACGGCAGCAAGTTTGATGCGGCATCGCGCCGGGGCATCTCTTGTGACTTCTGCCACACGGTGTCAGGGGTGGATCAGATGTTTAATATGGGGCATGTTTCGGAGCCTGGCACGGTAAAGTTTGGCCCGCGGGGTGACGGCAACTCTCTTTATCACGAAGTGAAATATACAAAGATTCACACCAAGGCAGACTTTTGCG
The DNA here is from genome assembly GCA_030145195.1 of Desulfuromonadales bacterium. GTDB lineage: Bacteria > Desulfobacterota > Desulfuromonadia > Desulfuromonadales > BM103 > JAQYVY01. The sequence continues at coordinate 19,731 of JAQYVY010000050.1, forward strand.
GTTCCTGCCACATGGTCCTCCATCCTGCCACGGGTGTACACATCATTGATACCTGGGACGACTGGAAGAACAATGAATATGGCAAGCAGGGCATTCGTTGCCAGGATTGCCACATGACGCCCACTCCAGCTGTCAGTAAAGCTCCTGGTCGCGCTGCATTGATGGGCAAGGAGCGTGACAACTTAGCCTTCCACGGCTTTATTGGTGGCAGCTCCTATGTTCAGGATGCGATGGGGAACACGAAGCAGGCGGAACTGTCGCGGGAATTCCTACGTGCTGCCGCCGAGGTCAAACTTGCAGAGAAAGTAACAGATAACGGAACGCTTGAACTGACCGTTGACGTGCACAATGTCGGCGCTGGACACAAGATTCCCACCGGCACCACCTATATTCGCATCATGTGGCTTCAGGTTGAAGTCGTCGACAACACAGATAAGCTGGTCTACAGCTCAGGCCACATTGATGAAAAAAACCACGTTGACCCAAATGCAGTTTTCTTCCGGGTTCTGTTTCGCGATGCTGAGGGCAATTTGACCGGCAAGAGTTGGCAGGCCCACGGTATCGGTTACGACCGACGCATTCCGGCCAAAGGCAAGGACAGCGAGACCTATCGCATCCCGTTGCCCGGCAAAGGCGATTACCGGGTCACCACGCGACTTATGTACCGTTCCATGACACAGGATGCGCTGGATGATATTTTCAAGCGAACCGGCGAAGTGCTGCCGCCGGTTGTCAGTGTCGAAATGGCGGCCGCACAAACTCAAGTAAGATTTTAAGCAACCCTTTTCAGGTGAGAGTATAGAAGTGGGGCCAGAATCTCTCTGGTCCCGTTGATCTCGACACCGAACGGCTCCTTGCTTAAACTGAAGGTCCCATATTGTTGGCTGCCAATTGCGTTACCATCTTTCATGGCAGTCATCTCAATATTCCTCGTACTTGTTGTTCTGGATATTGTGCTTGCTGTCTCCTCTGAAGCAGAAGCTTTCTGTTGAATAATGCCATCTATCTGCTGGATGCTCTTACTTCTCTGTTCGGCACCAGTAACGCCAACCATTTTCCGGCTTTTTCTGCAACAGCGACACTGCGGGTTGACAGTTCTGAGAACACGGGCGTATGGATAGGTTTGAATTTTTTCATTCAGGAGGAGCAGATGCGGCAAGGGCATTTTGCCGGGGACCACTGAACCGAGTATCAAGCCGCAGGATCGGTATGCACCGATCGGCGGTTTTTGCGTTTAGGACCAGGCTAGTTGAACACCATGGAACCGAAATACGCTGACCAGTTTCGGGTGGTGTTTGATGCTATTCGTCAGCTTATGAGTTCGAACGTGGTTGAGAAGGAGTCGATTGGTTTTATTGTGAACGAGGAAGAGGGGGAGTATCAACAGGGGAATTCTTAGGTAGCTTGCGTGTTTGCAGGCCTTGTATCTTGACAACCTGTTCATTTAGAGGAAGGAGCCAACATGAACATTACTTTTACAAAAAATGAATTCAGAGCGCTGCTGGACCTTGTCTGTTTGGGTGATTGGGTCATGACTGCTCATGATGTTGAAGCAGAACAAGACAAAAGCAACCATGAGGAGCTGGTTCAGAAGATCTATTCACATGCCAAGGAGTTTGGCTTCGACAACTTGATCATGCACGATGAGGATGAAGATACTTATTCCGAAAGTATCGAATTTGAGGAGTCCGGGGTTGGTGGATTTCTGGAAGCGTTTGAAGAGAAAAACTTTTGGGAATCATTGATTGCAAATCTTGCTGAAAGGGATTTTCTCCAAGAGATTGAGCCGGGGAGTTTTTCAGGAATGAGCCTTGAAGATAAATTCGAGATTATTGGTAGACATGAAGAGAAATGGGCGGAGGAATTTTCACGGCATGGGATTGATAATCTCAGAAGATAAATTTGGTTGCTTATTTTGTGGGGCGACAACCTATTAGGTTTGGCTCGCCCAATGTCCGGTGTCGGGGGCTGACCCCTTCTTGATGTCCGGTGTCGGGGGCTGACCCCTTCTTGCTTCTTTTTGATGGAGACGGTTTGTTGTGAGACTTGCTGGATTGAATGTCACAATATCTACAACGTCCCCTTTTTCAAGTGTTGGCTCGCTTGAAGTTGGTCTAGGAGGGCCCATAGCGTTGAGTCTCACCTAAGAGGTCAATAAGCAGCCAACCATATCTTGACTAATGTAATATTAGTAATATCGTTAAAAAATAATAATTATATGCGCGGAGGCAAC
>JAQYVY010000094.1 GCA_030145195.1 Desulfuromonadales bacterium
AACATACTGGCAATATTCTTTTCAGACGTCTGAAAAACATAGATTTCAAAGGCACCATCAATCTGATCGTCATGATATTCGACCTGCTCGGTCACCCAAGATTGTCCGGTCAAGGCTACCCGGCGATAGTTTTTCTTGACCTCGCTGCCGATTGCGGGAAATGCTTCATCGAGAGTTTTACCGAGGAACTGGCTGTTATCAACTCCGAGAATCTTATCAGCAGCCGGATTAAAGCCATTGAAAATCAATTCATCCTTAGAATTGAGATGATACATATGAATCCCGAGCTGCGTCGCACTAAAGATGTTCTGAAAGCGTTTTTCACTATCCCTAAGAGCTTGAGCGGTATTTATCTGTTCGGTAAGATCACGGGCATCGACAAGTAATGCCCGTTCCCCATCATAAAAAATTGCACGGCTACTAATCGCTGTCGGCACAGCATGCCCAGCCTTGTGGATCAACGCTGACTCAAACGGTTGAACCTCACCGGATGTTGCCCGTTGCAGCAACTCAAAAACCGTTGGTTTCAACTTCTTGAAAATTTTTGAACCGATTTTTTCGGCAAACATTTCTTTGTAAGTGAAGCCAAGCAGATTTGCCGCGCAGGAATTGACATAGAGCAAAACACTCTCTGCCGACACAACGAAAACTGCATCACCAATAAAATCCAGGATCTTCAAGAGATCTCGGGTGAAAGACCCTTCTGTTAAAGCTGCAACCGTTTCATCATAACGAACAGGAGCCTTTCGAAACAACGGCATAAGCCGCAGAAGATACGCTTGTAGGTTTTGAATTTCTATCTTGGGGAAAAGAGCTTCTTTGGGGGCAATCGAAGAAGCGTTCTGTTCTCGCTCGGAATAAACAAAAGGTCCAACTAAAAGGGTGCCGATGCGGCAGCCATCTACCAAAACGGGTAAAAAACAATAATCGAGTCCAGACATACAACGGAACTCCGACCAAACCGATTGCTCAAGGCTACCTGGCGCGAACAGCGACTTAATTTCCGCAGGATAGTGCTTGCGCTTGCCCTTCTGCTGCCAACCACTCGAAGCCACAGCAGAAATGGACCTGTCAAACAAGGCCAGAGGCATCTTTGTCAAAGCGTACAAGCCGCCCAAAAGTTCCTGGACAGCAACAAGGTCAATGATGTCATCGAAAGTTTGAGGCATTAACGCACTCTTTGAAAACAACAAAGGTATTTATTGGAAAAAGCTACATAGGAAACGACATTGAACCTTTGAATCCCACATGTTATTGATTCTAACAAATTACTGGTGAAGTTCAATTGAGATGAGCATATCGACGGACATAATCAAACGATATAAAAGGAAGGGGGAAGCTTAATTGAAAAGTTACGCATGCCAATCGGCAAGGGGCGCGTGAATACGCTCCGGTACCGACAGAAAACAATAGGAGTTAGAGCGAGCTGGAGCAGTCCTCGCCTGAGATGAAAAAGGATGAAAGTTAGGCAACTTTTCGTTGTCTAAAAGACAACTTGACACCTGAGGCCAGCAGGTAATTTGTGGTCTTTGTTCCGGAGTTTCATCCGTACGCCAAAAGTGCCGCTTGCTGCGTCAATCACCTTATCCACAACAATGACTTCTGCGGCATACTCGCCACCGACCGGCAGTTCCGGAAGGACTTTAACTTTCATACCTCGTTTGATCTGGCCGAAATAACTGACCGGGGCCACCACCTCAACAAACAACGGATCGATCCGGGCAATTGTCAAAATAGGGTTTTCACCCACATACTCAGCTGGCCCCAGCAGTCGCTCGGCAATCACGCCGTTGACAGGACTTTTGATAACCCGCAGGCTATAACGCGCTTCGGCCTCTTTCAGTTCCAAACGAGCAATCATCAATTCCGTAGCGATCTCATCACGTTCGTGAGCAGAAATCAGTTTTTTCTGAAACAGTTCCTTATTGCGATCGGCCTTGCGCTCACCGAATTCGACCCGAGCCTTGGCCAAATCAATGGCCGCTTTTTCGACACCCGACTTAAGTCGAGCGACCGTCTGGCCTTTTTTAACCAAATCACCGCGTTCGACCTCTACCTTATCAATCACCCCGGGAACCTGGCTGCTGACTTCAACGGTCTCACTGGGTTCGATTAACCCCTCAAGCTCAATGGCCTGCGCGGCAACAGCAGCCAGAAACAGCAGACAGATGCTGACGGTTAATTGCCGGGTCAAAAGTAACAACTTCATCCAATTCATAAAATCCTCTTTTAATCTGGCCGGCCGGAAAATGAGAGCAGCGCTGTGCGTTGCAGATCCTGTTTCAACAAACGATTCCTGACCCCGGCATAATAGGTTTCGACACGCTTCTGAGTCCACAATATGCCCCACCCGGCAATTTTCTGCCACCACTTCGTGTCACTTCCCGGAAGATAGCACAGGGAACGGAGCAACCAACTGGCATGGCGGGTCGTGAGCATGGGATCTTCGATCGAGACCATTGCCTCGTAGCTGCCGGGGTCGCCCTGGCGGCCGCAGCGGCCAAACAGCTGCCGATCAATTCTACCGGCCTCGTGACGCTCGGTCAGAATAACGTGGAGGCCGCCGGCAGCACGCACCTCATCAGCGAGTTTAATGTCGGTGCCGCGCCCGGCCATATTGGTTGCGATCGTCACCCGCTGCAGTTCGCCGGCCCTGGCGATGATCTCGGCTTCCTCACTGTCGCGCTTGGCGTTTAAAACCTCATGCGGAACTCCAGCAGCCCCCAACCACTCGCTCAGGATCTCTGAAGCAGCGACCGAACGGGTCCCGACCAGCACCGGGCGGCCCTGGCTACGCAGTGCTGAGACCCGTTCAACAACAGCCCGCCATTTACTCTCAGTGTCCGTAAAAATCATGCCGGGCAGTGCCTCGCGCCGCATTTTTTTATGGGTCGGCACCTTCATGACCGGCAGGTTGTAAACATCCCACAGCTCATGGCGAACTTCGTGGGCGGTGCCTGTCATACCGCAGAGCTTCAGGTAACGTCGAAAAAATTTCTGGTAGCTGATCCGCGCCAGTGATTCGCGCTGTCCGCTCACCTCGCACTCTTCTTTAACTTCAATCAGCTGGTGCAGCCCCCTCTCCCAGGAACGATCTGCCATGATCCGGCCGGTAAACTCATCAACGATCTGGACCTTGCCGTCCTGCAGCACGTAATGTTCATCCTTGTGGAAGCAGTTAAGCGCCACCAGCGCCTGAGTGACCGTGCTCTCACGGCGGATAGTGCCTTTCCACGCCGGTTCAAGGTCAACCGACCGGTCGCTCAGCAACTGCTTGCCAGACGTGGTCAGATGAACTTCGTGGGTCTCCTCACGCAATTTAAAATGCTGATCTTTTTCCAGCTCCCTCGCCAGAGCCAGCGCCTGTTCAAAGAAGCGCTGCTGCTGATCGTCGCCGTCGGCACCTGAAATGATCAACGGCGTACGGGCCTCGTCAACCAGGATGCTGTCGGCTTCATCGACGATGGCAAAATGCAGACCAGGCAGGATCAATCGGTCTTTGCGGTGACCGCTATCGAGCAGATCTTCTGCCAGTAGGCGCAGCGGCGAAAGTCGGTCCTGCAGCACCAGCCGATCGCGCAGGTAATCAAAGGTCACTTCCTTGTTGGTGCAGTAGACGATGTCGGCAAGGTAAGCGTGCTGCCGTTCTGCAGGTTGCTGGCCATGGACGACGCAGCCCACCGTGAGGCCAAGCCCTGAATAGACAGGCCCCATTTCATCGGCGTCCCTTTCCGTCAGGTAGTCGTTGACGCTGATGACATGGACCGGCCAGCCGGCGAGAGCCGCAGTTGCCGCCGTGAGAGTCGCGGTCAGGGTCTTGCCCTCGCCGGTCTGCATCTCCGCGACCATACCGTGCAACATGATCAAACCGCCGGTCAGTTGG
>JAQYVY010000051.1 GCA_030145195.1 Desulfuromonadales bacterium
TTTTTTGAACTCCCCCTCTTGTAAATATCCCGAAAGTGTTCGATTGACATAAGGGGCAGACATCCAGACAGGATCAAACTCGGGATTATTTTCTCCCGAATTTTTAAGAATTTCAAGGACTCTCGGGCGCAGTTCTTGTTCAATGTATTTGTTGACGGCTTGCCTTTCAGCCAGCATCAAGTGCGCTTTCTCCTCTGCTCCTTTTTGTGCAACTACACTCAACTGCACAGCTGTAATATAGAGAACTGATACTATGGCCAGCAAGGAAGAAAGGACACTGAACCACGACAACCTCGTACTGATTTTCATTTTAAACCTTCTTTTCTGGATCATGAAGAAAACTGTTTGAGGCGGAAGACGTTAGGCTCTAGGGTGCGAGCGTGCAAAAGCCAGGACTCCCTGGTGACAGAGATATGGGGCCGGAGTTCCATGAGTCTTCGGCCAAGTTGGAACCACCGACCCGTTTTCGCCCTCAATTTGCATGCACAACATTCCCCGCCCGTCTTTTTGTTGTCGCGCGTCACGCAAAAATCAACCTGAACAGACATGCTGTAGAGTGCATAAAGTCCATGCTCTAAAATGTTGTTTTATACCCAATTGCTCTGACTGTCTACCCAATTTTAATCACAAGATTAAAAACTTAATAATATGGTGTTTCTAATTGCTTGCTGCAATAAACAGCAAGCAGGTCAGGCATCGCTGAAACAATAGTCTGTGAATGAATTGATGATGGCAAAGGACGAAGTGGCAGCCTGGGTGGGGCAATGCGCTGATTCGGAGGGCAGTGCGCTGATTCGGAGGGCAGTGCGGGGCGACCAGTGCAAATTGCTGAATTTTTATAATTCTAAGAGGGTAATTTGCCTTCCACCGGCTTGATTTTGATAAGCCCAGGGCTCTCTTTTTGTTGAATTACCCCTACGAATCCGCTAATAGTGTTGACCATGGTAGCCTGTTGGGCTATCAATTAACGGGCTGCAAATTCGTTCATTTTTACGATGTTTCTGCGTCCTTTTCGGCCGGTAACTACGGCTATTGCTCTCAATCGAACTAAACTCTGGCCTCGACCGACCAACTTTCGCTTCAGCCCTGATAGTCCGACAGGCTGCTAGCTTGCAAGGCAACGGTTAATGGACCTCTTTCCCGAACTAGAACAATCCACCCTGTTTTTTGAAGCTATGGCCCGTCGTCAGGGTTATCGGGCGGTTGCGGGTATCGATGAAGCTGGTCGCGGTCCGTTGGCTGGCCCGGTGGTTGCCGCTGCCGTGATTTTACCGGATGATTTCGACCTGCCCGGTCTGAATGACTCCAAGCTGATTTCGGAAAAGAAGCGCAACCAGCTTTACCCGTTAATCCATCAACAGGCGATCGCGGTTGGCATCGGCGTCAGCCGTTCCCCGGAAATTGACCACATTAATATCCTGCAAGCCACTCTGGCTGGCATGGTTCGGGCAGTGGATCGTTTGGCGATCCGGCCCGATTATCTGTTGATTGATGGCATTACTCCGGTTCCTCTGACCATCCCGCAGAAAACCATCAAGAAGGGTGATTCCCGTTCCCTGTCGATTGCTGCTGCTTCGGTGATTGCGAAGGTCGTGCGAGACCGGATTATGGTGAGTTATGACCGACTCTTTCCTGAGTACGGTTTTGCCCGGCACAAGGGCTATGGTAGCCAGGAGCATCGTGACATGATCGCCCAGATTGGCCCGTGCGTCTGCCACCGGCGCAGCTTTGGTGGGGTCAAGGAGCATTGTGACACGCCATGACTGAGGCTCGGTTGACTTTGGGCCGATTGGGAGAGGATGCCGCGGCCAACTATTTGAAACGCCAGAAGATGAAGATTCTGGAACGGAACTACAGCACCCCGGTCGGTGAAATTGACCTGATTGTTCGAGATGGTCGCTACCTGGTTTTTGTCGAAGTTAAAACCCGCAGCGGTGTAGGCTACGGTTCCCCGGCTGAGGCTGTGGGCTTACGCAAACAGCGGCAGATTGTACGAACTGCCAAGTGGTACCTCAACGACGCTGGTGATCGGGGCTTGCAACCGCGCTTTGATGTGGTTGCTGTCATCGTGCAGGGCAATGAACTGCTGATTGATCATATCCCGGCGGCTTTTGATAGCTGATCCAATCCTGAATCCGCAGACAACCGCCGGTTCTGTTTGCTTTTTCCCTATCTCCCCCCTAAAATGATCTTTTAGAGAAGTGTCTTGGAATGGTCTGCCAGTAAGGAGGTTCACGGTGTCTATGTTGCTACGGGAATTAGGACTGTTGCGGGTTGCTGCAGTCTCACCGGAGTTGAAGGTTGCTGATGTTGCTTTTAACGTGGCGGCTATCGAAGAGGCTGTTCTGTCTGCGGCTGACCAAGGTGTACAGCTGGTTGTTTTCCCTGAGTTGTCCTTAACTGGTTATTCCTGCGGCGACCTCTTCTACCAGCACAGCTTGCTGGAACAGGTTCGGGATGGTCTCCAGGAGTTAGCTGCGCTGAGCGAACAGGTCGAGATGACGCTGGTGGTCGGCGCTCCGGTTCGTCAATCGGGTCGCTTGTTTAATGCGGCTGTGGTTTTGAGCCACGGCAGCATCTGCGGCGTGGTTCCCAAAACCTATCTGCCAAATACCCAGGAATTCTATGAAGAGCGCTGGTTCTCCAGCGCTGTGGATATCACCGACGATCAATTGCTCTGGCTTGATGAGGCTCCTCCCTTTGGTACCGATATGCTGTTCTCTGTCGAAGGCTTGCCCGACTGTCTCTTCGGTGTGGAGATCTGCGAGGATGCCTGGGTTGCCAGTCCACCCAGCGGCAGCATGGCTGCAGCAGGAGCAACCCTGCTGGTCAACCTTTCTGCCAGCCCTGAGATTCTGGGGAAATGTGAATATCGACGCGCGCTGGTCAAAGCCCAGTCGGCCCGTTGTCTGGCGGCTTATCTCTACGCTTCCGCCGGTCCCGGCGAATCAAGTACCGACCTGGTTTTCTCTGGGCATTCATTGATTGCCGAGAACGGTCAGGTGTTGGCTGAGACCAAACGCTTTGAGTTTTCTTCGCAGATGGCGATTGCCGATATCGATGTCCAAAAGCTGGTGCATGAACGGCTGCGCAATAGCAGTTATGCCGCGACCCAGTCCGAACAAGCGTTCCTGGTCATACCGGTTCAGGTCGCCGAACGGGTGGCCGACACCTTGCTTCGTCCGCTTTCAAAGACCCCCTTCGTGCCGTCGGCGTCGGCGGAGCGTCAAGCGTGCTGTGAGGAGATTTTCGCCATCCAGACCACTGGGTTGATGAAACGTCTGCTGCATACGGGCAGCCAAAAAGTTGTGCTCGGTATTTCCGGTGGGCTCGATTCGACTCTGGCGCTGTTGGTTACGGTCAAAGCGTTTGATCGCTTAGGCTGGTCGCGTGATGATATCCTTACGGTCACCATGCCCGGCTTCGGCACGACCAGCAGAACCCGGGGCAACGCCGAGGTTCTCGCCGGAGAGTTAGGGGTGAGCTTACGGATCATCAGCATTGACGCAGCGGTTCGTCAGCATTTCTCTGATATTGGTCAAGATCCTGAAACTCACGACATCACCTACGAAAACTCCCAGGCTCGTGAGCGCACCCAGATTCTTATGGATCTGGCCAACCAGGTTGGTGGCCTGGTGGTCGGCACAGGTGATTTGTCGGAGTTGGCGCTCGGTTGGGCGACCTACAATGGTGATCATATGTCAATGTATGGGGTCAATGCTTCGGTTCCAAAAACCTTGGTGCGTTACCTGATTGAATGGTGTGCGGACGCAGAGTTCGGTGGTCGAACTGGTGAGGTTCTGCGCGATGTTTGTGCCACACCGGTCTCCCCCGAGTTGCTGCCGCCGGATGAGAATGGGGATATCAGTCAAAAAACCGAAGAGCATGTTGGTCCTTACGAATTACATGATTTCTTTCTCTTTCAGATGGTGCGTAACCAGTTTGCGCCGCGCAAAATCCTGGATCTGGCCTGTCGGGCCTTTGCTGGAGATTATGCCGAAGCCGAGATTCTGGGCTGGCTGAAGGTTTTTTACCAGCGCTTCTTCTCTCAGCAGTTCAAACGCTCCTGCCTGCCGGACGGGCCCAAGGTCGGTACCGTGTCGTTGTCGCCGCGCGGTGACTGGCGGATGCCAAGCGATGCCAGTGCTGCTTTGTGGCTCAACGAGCTGGAAAGCGTTGATGACAAGGATGCTGAATCGGTATGACAACAGAGCAGGGGAGAGACACCACCGGAACCCTCTACGTGGTCGCGACGCCGATCGGCAATCTGGAGGATATCACCTATCGGGCGGTGCGGATTCTTGGCGAAGTTGATCTGGTGGCGGCGGAGGATACCCGTCACAGCCGCAAGCTGTTCGCTCGTTACGGTATCAGCAAGCCGTTGCTCTCCTATCATGATCATAATGAGCAGCAGCGTCAGCCCGAATTGGTCGAACGCTTGCAGGCCGGTAAAAATATTGCCCTGATTAGTGATGCTGGTACGCCTTGCATCGCCGATCCCGGTTATCGCCTGATCTCTTCCTGTCACGCTGAGGGCATAACGGTTGTACCGATTCCGGGTCCGTCCGCCGTGATTACCGCCTTAAGTGCCGCCGGGGTCAGCACCGAGCGTTTTGCTTTTGAAGGGTATCTGCCGCAACGGGCCAAGGCTCGTGCCGATCTTTTTCGACAGTTGAATGGCGAACAGCGCACCTTGGTCTTTTACGAGACCCCGCATCGTCTGGCGGCAACCTTGGCCGATCTGGTTGAAATTATGGGAGCCGAACGTCTGCTGGTGGTTGCTCGTGAATTGACCAAGCTGTATGAAGAGTTTTTTCGTGGAACCACTGCCGAAGCGGTGACCCGTTTTCAACAGAATCCGGCACGGGGAGAACTGGTTCTTATTCTCCCCCCCAGCGCACAGGGGCCGCAGATGAATGTGCGTGAGGCTTTGAGCAAACTGTTGAACGAAAGTGATTTGTCGCGTCGCGAAGCCGTCAAGCTGATTGCCAAGGAATATGGTTTGCCGAGCAGCGATGTCTACCGCGAGAGTCTCAGCCTGACGGAGGAAGAAGAGAGCCATGAGTGAAAAGACTAGAATCTTATTGATTGATGATCATCAAACCGTATTCCGCCTGCTTGAGGCGATTGTTCGTATCAAGGGGTATGAGCTGCTCTATGCAGAAAGTGGCCAGCAGGGTATTGTGTTGGCCCGTCAGGAATTGCCGGACTTGATTGTCCTCGATGTCATGATGCCCGATATCGATGGCTTCAAGGTTTGTCAGTACCTCAAGGAAAACGATGAAACCAAAGCGATCCCGGTGATGTTCTTGACCGCGAAGGGGGCCGAGGATGATCTGGAAAATGGTCGCAAGGCCGGTGCCGAGGGCTTTATGACCAAGCCGTTTAAGACCAATGAGGTCCTTAAACAGATCGAGAAACTGCTCTCTGCAACGGAGGCCTAGGGTTCTCTCCTCTTTGACCAGAAAAACTCTCTGCAACGACCCTTTATGGGTTCAACCGCAAGGCCGCCTTTTTTTATCTCCATAGAGTGAAACTTAACTCTTCCCCTCGTTATTTGTATTTTCACCCTAGACTTTTATCATCAATCCCGATTGGTTTGTTCCGGCAGGATCATACTGAGGGCTCGCGGCAGAGCTTCGACCTCAATGGGTAATTGTCCCCAGGCGTCTCCGTCGACCTGGACATAAACATCTTTCCCCGTAACTTTGGTTCGACTGATTGTATAGAAACTGTTTGCTGGTGAACACTGGGTGCGCCCGAGCCCCATGCCAACGGCAAAACGGAGGATTGCCCACCGTCCCCTGCGTTGCAGGAGACAGAGTTCCAGGGTGTCGCTGAACATCGAAGCCTTGGGCGTCACTTGGTAGCGGCCACCGTAGAAACGACAGTTGCTGATCACCACCCCGTAGCCTTTGAGCCTTTGGCCATCTGGCAGGAGCAGCTCAAGTGACGGGGGCGATCTGCGCAGAAGGGCCTCAATGGCGCTGACGCCATAAGCGGCGCGGCCGAAGACCTTCTTGACCCAAGGCCGGAGCCGCGCGACCGCCTCGGCATCCCAACCGGCACTGGCCATAAGCAGGAAGGCCTCGCCATTGATGCGTCCGAGGCAGATGCGTTGCGCTTGGCCGGTGACCGCCAAGTGACAGGCGTCTTCGACCGCGAACGGGATACCCGCTTCGAGGGCAAAAACATTGACCGTGCCGAGCGGGATAAAGCCGACGGGTATTTCCGCTGGGGTCACGCCGTTGACAACCTCGTTAAGGGTTCCGTCACCACCAGCCACCACAATCCGATCATAGTCCTGGTCGAGAGCTGCTACCGCCGCCGCGCGGGCGTCACCGCGCTTAGTTGTGAGCAGCAGGTCGACTTCTGCCCCCGAACGCGTCAGGAACGTCATCGCCTGATTGATCTGCGGCAGGGCGTTGCCGCCGCTGGTTGGGTTTGCTATCAGTTTGATGCGCATAAGTTAGGTGAATGCCAAAATGTTAACAATGCTTGGTGACGGCTGGTTTTTAAACATCGCTGGTCATGATGAAAGTTGGTTGACGATGAAACGATTCGTACTTGGGACGCAGTCGTTCCGTGTTGTAGTACTTGTTAACATCGACGATCTTCTTCTTGCCAGCAATCACATCGATCGGCACCGTATCGTAGCAGCCGTTGTGCAGGCTGACCAGACGCCCCGAAGTTTTGGCGAGTACCAGATCGAAGGCCAAATTGCCGAAGGCCATGGGCACGATCGAGTCCATCGCGTCGGGGTCGCCGCAGCGCACCAGGTAGCCGAGACGCTGGCTGAGGACGTTGACTCGGCGACCGCCATTGAATTTTGGTGACAAGTCTTTGAGCTGGGTGGCCACCTGGTCGCCGATGCCACCGAGTTTCATGTGGCCGTACTGGTCAGTCTCCGCGCTCTCGTAGAGCATGTCGGCATGATGAGTCATGGTGGCTCCTTCTGAGATGAGCACCACCGAGTAATTGCTTGGGTGCTTGCGCCGGTCGTGGCTAAGCAGGTCACAGAGGTGTTCCATGTCAAAGGCGTGCTCCGGGATCACACAACGGTCGGAGGCCCCGGCCATGGCTGGCAGGATGGCGGAGAAGCCAGCGTAGCGACCGAACACTTCGAGCACCAGAAAGCGTTCATGCGAGCCAGCGCTGGTACGCAGCCGGTGGGTCAGTTCGATGGTTCGGGTGACGCAGGTGGAGAAGCCGATACAGTAGTCGGTACCGGGAACGTCGTTGTCCATGGTCTTGGGGATTGCTACGATTTTGACTCCTTCCTCATGCAGTCTCTGGCCATAGCTGAGGGTGTCGTCACCACCGATTGGGATGAGAAAGTCGAGGCCGAGAAAATCGATGTTCTTCAGGACTTCTGGAGTGATGTCGTTGACCCGGTCGGTGTAGCGGTCGATCAGATGCGGAGGGACGTTGGTGTCCGGCAGGTGGCTCGGTCGGGTTCGCGAGGTGTGCAGGAACGTACCGCCGGTGCGTCCGGCCCGATTGACGATTTCTTCAGTCAGTTCCAAAACGCAGCTGCTGTTGTCCGCATGTGCATCGGGGATCAGGTCGACCAGTCCGGCCCAACCGCGCCGGATCCCCAAGACGCGATAGCCTTCCCGCAATGCCCGCACGGTCACTGCGCGGATGGCAGGGTTAAGACCTGGGACGTCTCCACCACCGGTCAGAATACCAATTGTACCTTTGATTTTTGCCATGATGAATCCTCCTGGAAGAGTGTTGTGTTTATACCGGTAGTATGCACCAATAATGTTAAACAAACTTCGGATGTTCACAAGCAATTAATGGAAACTTCTGTTGCTAAACGGTTCTTAACAAGGAAAGTTAACATCCTGCATTTTACAGCTTTAGCTCATCAAATGTACGAAAATTAATATTGCCTCAAAATTCGTCAAACGAAGACATTTAAAAGGGGTCTCTAATGTTGTGTGCCCCCTCTTCCGAAGGTCGCTCTCTTATGCTCTATGTCTCTAATTTGTCGCTTTAGTGCCGGTGAAAAAACCTTTATAACTTAGCTTTGTAGCTTGATGTAAAGGTAAAAAATCAATTGACAGACGCAGAAATAATGAAGGGCATCTTTAAAGTCTGGTTGAATGAACGCTATGCGCAAACTTTTGACGAGTGGAAGATGATGTTTCTACAGTTACAGGATGAGGTCGATGTCCTGATTATTGGCAACAACGCAGGTCAGAAAGTTGGCACTTTCGGCTACGTATATATGTTCAGTAACGACGGTCTGATTCTCGCCCCTCCCGATGCAAGCTTGGTTGGCAATCTCGATATGAAGCAGTTTTCTTTTGGCCAGATTGTGCCAAACATCAAAAAGACAGCTGAGTTGACGAGTCAGGCTGAGATGTTGCAATCTAATGACCGGCATGTTTACTCTCAGCCAGGAAGAGGCGGTTGATGATGACCTGTCTCTAAAGCAGAACCTGCCGCCGGGTACGCAAGCAAATTCCGCTATCTGTAGCCCAGAATCGGAAGAGACCGTTGGAAAGGAGGCTGTTGACGACTACACTGTTTATGGCTACACGGGGATGTCGGCCGTTGATGGACCTCAGCAGTAACAGACTCTATAGCTCATCACTTTTATGGGCTTTGTTGTGGTGTTAGCAGCTTCCAGCAGAAGCTGCTCGCGCGATTACATCTTGAAATTGAAACCTTGCTCGACCTTGCGGTCGTATTCTTGCTTGTTGAAGCGGTACAACCTTGCCGCTCTATGGCCGACATCGGTTTCGATCTCATCCAGTTCTTGCAGAATCCCCATGCTCAAGATCTTCTTGCGGAAGTTTCGTTTATCCAGATCCCGGTCCAGTATCTTTTCGTAAACACTCTGCAATATCCGCAGTGGAAACTTTTCGGGCAGCAGCTCAAAACCGATCGGTTGATAGCTGATTTTTCCCCGCAGTCGCTCGTGTGCAGTCGTTAAAATCGCATCATGGTCAAACGCTAAGGCCGGGATGTCGTCAATACCGAACCATGCCGCGTTGCTGGCGTCTGTTGAGGCATGAACCTCGTGATCGGCAAGATTCACCAGCGCGTAGTATGCCACGGTAATAACGTGCTCTCTCGGATCACGCTCTGGTTTACTGAAGGTGTAAAGTTGCTCCAGAAAGACGTTCTTCAGGCCGGTCTCTTCTTCCAGCTCTCGCCGTGCCGTATCCTCCAGAGATTCTCCCACTTCGGCAAAACCACCGGGCAGAGCCCATTGCCCTTTGAATGGCTCTTGACCGCGTTGGATCAGCAATACTTTCAGGTCCTCTTCGTCGAGAGCGAAAACCACACAGTCTGCAGTAACGGCGGGTTTTGCGTATTTGTAAGTGTAGCTCATTATTGCCCCCTTCGTTTATGTTTGACGCTAAGATAGTGTGTAAAAAACACTATATCAAGAGTAAAAGGAGATTATTTCGTGAGGGCGAAGAGAGCGTCTTTCGTAACGGTGACTTATCCCCGGCTCTTTCCCGAGCCTCGTTTGCCGTGTAGTCACAGCTGTGTTATATTAGTCGGGTTAATGGCGGCGTTCACTCTGGACGTTCCGACCATAGACCCGCAAATGAGGTGGACTGTTCATGCCCTTGGCATGTTCGGGTCGAACCCTCTCTCTTCAGAGCAGCACTGGGTTGTGATGTACCATCGCAATATCGGGTGCGGGTGGCTCTGTCCTGTTTACAATAATCAATAACCATCTTTTCCGGCACACTTCCGTCCGGCTGATTCCCTCTTTTTAAAAGGGGGCGTTTCCTCTGTATTCTCACCACTTATTGTCATGCCTGTCGCGAGTGCCTTTGCTGAAAAGATCTCATCTCCCTCTATTTCGGGATGTAGGCTGTTTTGGCACAACTTAAACTTGCTTAAGGAGACTCCATGTCAATCGAGTGGCAAAGCCAACTCAAAGAATTTGTTAACACCATCGACAAACTCAAGCAGTACATCAACATTACCCCCGAGGAGGAGAGTATCCTCCGCACCACAAAAACGACCTGGGGAACGACGCCCTATTTCGCTGCTCTGATGGACGCCGATGATCCTACCTGTCCTATCCGTAGGCAGGTGCTTCCTTCGGTTCAGGAACAGACGAATCGCTACGGAATGGACGAATACCTGGTCTGGAAGGAAAATCGCGCTACCGAGGAACAACGCCCAGACAGTATCGCTCGCCAGTACCACGACCGAGTGGCCTTTACGGTCACTCAGACCTGTGGCATCTACTGCCGCCACTGCTTTCGTAAAGAGTTGGTGGTCGATGGCGACCTCAAGCTCGACTTCAACGTCGATGAGGGCCTCGAGTGGATCGCTGCTCACCCCGAGGTGCGCGATGTGCTCATTACTGGTGGCGACCCGTTTTTGCTTTCCGACGAGCAGCTCGAATATCTGATCTGCAAACTGCGTGAGCTGCCGCATATCGAAATGATCCGCTTCGGCACCCGGGTGCCAATTGTGCTGCCGCAACGTATCACCCCAGGGCTGAAAAAGGTTCTCGGCGCCTACCACAAGGTGCCGATCTGGATCAATACCCAGTGCAACCACCCGAAGGAAATCACCGAGGCCACCGCCAAGGCTGTGTTTGATCTGCTCTCCTGTGGAGTCAACGTGGGCAATCAGGCGGTACTGCTTAAAGGGATCAACGACGATGTCGAGACCTTCCGCGAATTGCATCAGAAATTACTGACAGTAAGGATTAAACCTTATTATGTCTTCTACTGTGAGCCGGCCCCTGGCATCGATCACTTCCGCACGACTGTTGAAAAAGGTGCAGAACTGATCCGCGATGCCCTGCGTGGTCACACCACTGGCTTGGCCCAGCCGATGTACGTCATTGCCACCAACATTGGCAAGATTCCGTTGATGCCTGACTACTACATCACTGGCAAGGATGAAGAAAACTACTATCTGCGCAACCATAAGGGTGAGAAAACTTCAATCCCCAACATGCCAGAATAAGTTCGGGTTTTGTCGCGAAATATTTCACACTAAACAAGAAAAGCCCTTCTGTTCCGAAGGGCTTTTCTTGTTTGTCACCACTGCCGAGACGAAAACTAGCGTGTTATTGATGGAAATATTTAAGACGACAAAAGGATGGTCACTTGGATCAACGTCGGGTGGCCATTGTTTGTTTTAAGATACAGTAACAAAAATCTTTTGAGGTGTGCTTCTGCACAGTAAAGGTTCGTGCCTTGTCGTCGCAAAAATTACGAGTCCCCACGTTTATTTTTATTGAATAACCCGTTATCTTAGGAACCATCAAAGGGCTGTTGTGGCGACGGCCTGGAGATGAAGTAAAGATTTGCTGTGGCAGGTGGGTCTGAACTTTCTTCAAAACCTCCAAAGAAAAAAAGAAAACTTCACCCCACAGTTCTCTACCTCCTGAGCTGTGGGGTTCTTTTTTTCGTGACAATTAAGCAGCTATTCCTCCGCTTTAGTTGACGGCTAAAAAATGAATGAAAAAATTGAAATTTTAGTTCTGGTTATTCTCTATGGTTTTCTTTTCATTGCGGCCATTAAACTTCTGATATTTATGTTCAAGAAATAGTGAGCATTGAATCGTAACAAGTCTTCTAGACCTATCTTTGATTTGTTGGTGTACTTCTTATAACTCACCACTGACGAGACGAAAACGGGCGTGTTATTGATAGAGATATTTAAGACGCCCATTATCCATAATTTTATGGCCACTTGGATCGATTTCATCGATTTCGGCAGCCTGGAATCGTCTGGCATAACTTACCCCCTGTGCCCCCTGTGTCAGCATAAATTTAGTAATTCAGGCAAAGTCCAACCCGTGGATCAATCTGAGAGGACTAATAAGAAAATTGAGGAGGCAAGACTGCCTCAATTCAGTAACATATTAATTTCATCTACTTCAAAGCAATCATGTCGAAAAACTTTACACATCAAACCACAAACTCTGCAATTCTCCCGTATACCTCATATCTTTAAGAAAACGGCTCTATTCACCAAACAAAGGCTGTAGTGTTGAAAACACTCAGCAACGCTCCGCTTTGAGCGGTTTTCTAGGTGTCGACTGTTACCGATTGTTCAAAAGGTGACTTACCTTTAGATCTCAGGTCATTACAGTCGATTTACCTTCTTTTCGTGGATAGACCCGTAAGTAAATAACGGCAACCTGACAATGGTTCCGTGCGGGAAACAGCTCCTGCCTTTCAGTTAAAACCTACAAAAAATGAGAGAAACCTCCTGTTAAGAAATTATATTTCTTACATCAAAAAAGGGTAAAGAAAACTGACAAAATCATTTGTTTACTAAAGTTAACTTCATAACTAACTGATAATGTCAAGTTAATGTGAAGTAATTAATGTTGCATGTTTTACCGTGTTATGTATTCTGGAAAAGCTCCCCACTCTTCCGTAGATTGGCCGGAAAGCCGAGGTTTTTCAATCCTTCGTTTTTTCGTTTTATTGCTGAAGATAGCTGGGTTGCAAGAGAGTCGTTGTGTACTTCAGGAAAGCCCCGTTTTTTTTGTGAAACCCTTTAACGCTATACGGGAGGCGCTTATGAGTGGTTACATGTTTCGTTTTTTTGGCGTTATGCTGTTTATCATTTTGATAGCATCCGTGTCGGTGTCAGCGGAACCTTTGGGTGACAATATTTCCGGAACTCCGGATATGGCGTCATCAAAGGCGAAGATGAACACCATGACCATCTACGTGCCGACCCAGAACGCTGCAGGAGAGGCTACGCCTGATCCTGATAAGCCGCTCGTCACCAAGCCGATTGTAATAACTTACACCGATGAAATTCCAGCCACTGGAGCCTCCGATGTTTTCGCTGCTGTCTCGCGCGACGACGGAGAAACTTGGAACATCACCAACCTGTCGAATTCGGCTGCTCTCTCCTCTTTTACCCTGGCTGACGGTATTACTCCTTATCCCGGAGATTGTCGTAAGCCGGTCATGGTTGCCAAGGGGAACAAACTGTTTGTTGCCTGGAGCAGTAAGTATGCTCCTGGACTTCAGGCCGATTACAGCAGTGACCTTTTCGGTGTTATGGGTGAGCAGAAATCGATTGATTACACCTACGCCTACAAAGGTACCTTCGCCTGGGCCGGTGAAATTCCGTACAGCGCTGTTTGGACCGCACGTGGCTCTATCGATACCACAACTGGCGCGATTAACTGGCAACCTGCTCAGCAGCTAACCTCCGGTATCCGCGATGCCCTGCAAATTTTTGCCGGTGGGGCCGGTAAAGTCGGTTTAGCTATCTCCTGGCAGGAAGACCCAGAAGGCCTGTTGCCTGGGGCTTGTGAGGGTCCTGGTCACGGCTGGAGCGGTGCCATTGCCAACCACAAAACCGATATCTGGTACAGCTATATCCCTTGGAGCCAGTTCGACAACCCGACCAACTTTCTGCAGTCTCCGGTACGGATTTCCGACAACGATATGTGTCGCCCGCATATCAGTACCGAAAGTTCGGTGACCGAGACCCTTGAAGAGCTCTACGATGCTAAGCTGAACAAGATAAGCAAAGATCCTGAAGAGTTGCTCGCTTACTGTGAAGATCTCGTGGTGGCAGCTGGGGTCGACGGCTTGGATATTACAGAAAAAGAAGAGTACGACGCAACCCACCAATATTGTATCGATGCTTGCTACAGCACGACCTTCATTCTCAACGATCAAGGTGAAATGAATGAAGTCTGTGTGACCGAAGACGGCCAGGTGCTTGACGGTCGCCGTGCCGGTACCCGTCCGAACATCTTTCTGCAGCCTTACACCGATGCCGCCGGTAAACCTCAAGCCTGGGTCATCCTCGGTTACGAAGAGACCAAGGGCTTCATCGAGCCGGGCGTGTTCGACGAAGGTAAAACCATCATATATCACAGCTTTGATATGCGTTATCCGGAAACTATCAGTGGTGGTACCATTGTCAATCTGAACGAAGTTGACGGAGAAGGGAACGTAACTGATCTGTACGAAAACGCTCGTCGTATCCGCTTCATCGTCCAACCTGCCGGCAAGATGGGCGATGCCCGTGTCCCTATGGTCACCATCTACAAGCAGGGACACCTTGGTACTGGTCAACCGTCTGATATTTTCCTGCGCCGCTTTGTCGTGCCTGAAGGTTACGATCCGGCCGTTGATAATCCGTACAGTGCAGATAATCTTCAGCCTGACGCACTCAACATGAGTAGCTTCACTCCGGGTGGTTACTATGTTGATGAGGAACATCCTGAGGACGGCGTCAAGGTTACGGAAGGTATTATCCAGACCGGAGCCAACCTGTATGATCAATCCTACGCCAATATGTTCTCTGAATCCCGTGCCCATCGTGGGCAGATCCGTGGCGACAAGATCACTCTCGGTTATGCCCAGACCCTGAACTGGGTGGCATCGAACAATGGACGCGACAAGTACGATTTCTTCGTCCGTCGTTCCTTCGATGGTGGTCTGACTTGGACTGACGCTGCCGGTATCTTTGAGCCAGCCAAGAACGTCTCCAATCTGCCGGATAACACCCGTACGGTTATCGAACCGCGTGTTGTTGCAACTCCAAGCTCAATCGTTTGCTTGAATGATGATGGCGTGACCTATTCGCCGTGCACTCCGGAAGACAAGCAATCTACCGATACCTACATGGTCACCTATGGCACCGAGATCAACGATATAGAAAATGGCGGCCCGGCTGATCTCTTTTACGCCCGTACGACCGACTTCGGTGAAACTTACGAGCTGGTCAGCGATGGTTACAGTGATCCGGCATTCGATGTGCTGGCCGCTGGTGATTCGGAGCAGGGAGAAGTGCAGATTCGTTTGACTCCGGACGGCAGCAAGTTTTACTCCAGTTGGTTAGGTGAGATGGCAATCAGTGGCGTGCCAGATCCGACTGGTGAAGAGGGTAGCGATATTCGTTTTAGTCGGATTGATTACGTGCAGGATGAGCTGCAGTAGAGCGTGACATCAGACGGTACTTTTTTCAAGGCCAGTTAATTGCGCGAACTAGTACCTGTCAATCTTGTTGAAACAGCACCTGTTGAGGAAGGTGGTAACTTGAGCCGCCAGATTATGCCGCCAGTCTTAACTGGCGGCATTTTTTTAACTTCAGTTGCTTCTACACCAGCATGACAAGACCGGAAAAAATCAATCAGTGACTCGAAATAGATACACGTTTTCATTTGTCTGTCCGGAAGCCACATTAGCCCAAGATGAAATTAAACATATCGAGAAGTATAATCTTTCAGATATTGAGATAAAATCTCATCTACAACTTGCTCTCTGCAGAGTTAGCTTACCTGTTGAATTCCAATGGGACATTTTGACCTTAAATTGAATGACGAAGGTACGTTACACGTTAACATCTGCTTCCCAATTACATAGAATTACAAATTGTTCAGCACTTGCCGTGGGAGTTAGCTAAGCATCTGTTCAGATTCTCTATGCCTCGCGCAATACAACACTTAATCTTATGTTGAAATAGTTCAATCCTTGGTGGCCTTATTCTCTTCACGGCAACTGGTCAAAAAAACCCTGCTCTCGGAGGGGGGGAGGGAGCAGGGCAAGTTCTCTGTGCCTTAAAAGGTGGGGAACGCATAGGCAGCAGAGGTATTTAACTCATAACACTCTTTGAAAGGTTGTCTACCGATACAGTCGAAAACTTCCCTATAAATTACCACTGATGAGACGAAAATCACCGTGTTATTGATAGCGCAATTTAGGACAACAAAATGATGGCCACCTGGATCAATTCCGGGTGGCCATTTGCTATCTATCAGGGTCAGTAAGGATTTTGCTTTTTGCTACTCAAAGTAAATTTGAACAATGTAGGAGTATAAATAGTAAGCTGCTATCTAGGTTGGAACGATCCTTATGTTAATATTATTGTTCGAATAAAGAGATGGTTCAGTTCTGTTTTGACACACATCTTTTGCCCTCACAGTCTTTCGTTTTCGATAAAAGGAGCAAGTTATGAAGTCTGTAAAAATTGCTTTCGCCAACAGTCGAGGTGAGAAACTGGCGGCTCTGCTTGATCTGCCAGGGGATGAAAAACCGATTGCCTATGCCCTTTTCGCCCATTGCTTTACTTGCACCAAGAACTCCAAGGCTGCAGCCAATATTGCCACGGCACTGAACCGGGAAAAAATTGCCGTTGTGCGTTTTGATTTTACCGGCCTCGGTCAGAGCGAGGGGGCTTTTGCCGATACCAATTTCAGCACCAATGTTGTCGATCTGGTTGCGGCGGCCGAATATATGTCCAAGTAGCTGGAAGGACCACAAATTATTATTGGTCACTCCCTTGGAGGTGCTGCCGTCTTGCAGGCGGCGAAGGGCATAGATTATCTCAAGGCGGTGGTAACGATTGCAGCTCCGCATGATCCGAACCATGTCGCCCATCTCTTTGCATCAGTGCGCGACCAGATTGAACGAGAAGGTGTGGCTGAGGTCAACCTGGCCGGTAGACCATTTAAGATCAAAAAACAATTCCTAGCCGACCTTGAGATGCAACAGCTTGATAATCACATCAGAACCTTGAAAACAGCTTTGCTGGTGATGCACTCTCCCCGTGACACGACCGTGGTAATCAATAATTCTGCACAAATTTACAGTGCCGCAAAGCATCCGAAAAGTTTTATTAGTTTGGATGATGCTGACCATCTGTTGCTGAAGGAGAAGGATTCCTTTTATGTCGGTATGATGATTGCCTCTTGGGGCAGGCGCTACATCAATGTCGCGGAAGAGGTGCATGAGGGCGACTTTGCAATCGACAACCGGGTTACCACCAGCACTGAAAACCTCGGCTTCTTCACTGAGATATTTGCCAAAGGACATGCGATGGTTGCAGACGAACCCCTTCAATATGGCGGCACAGACCGCGGACCAACACCTTACGATTATCTGTTGGCTGGACTCGGAGCCTGCACCAGCATGACATTGCAGATGTATGCGCGCCGCAAGAAGCTGCCTCTTACAAAGGCTGTGGTTCGCTTAACTCATCAGAAGATTCACGCCAAAGATTGTGAAGGGTGCGAAACCGACAGCGGGAAAATTGATCGATTGGAACGAGAGATAGAACTGTTTGGCGAACTCGATGAGACACAGAGAGAAAGGCTACTGGAGATTGCAGAGCGGTGTCCTGTTCACAAAACCCTTCATAGCGAAATCGATATTATTTCCAGGTTAAAGGGGTGATCACTAGGTGATCGTTTCTCAGATGTCAGGGTTAGCAAGAATTTCGCAATTCGGCCAATCTGAGTACCCCAGAACAATATAGGAGAATAAACAAGAAACCCTCTTCTTTGTCACCAACTCCCCAAATTGACAAGATCAATTAAACCGGATCAATGTTAAGAGTCGCGACATGCATCGAGATACCGTGTGTCGTGTTAAGGCACATTGTTGCGCCAGAAGAGGTGCTTAACATCAAGAGACAGTTGATTTTCACAATCAATGATGCGGAGTTAATTCGCTACAAAAACAGGACCTTGCGACAAATGTGCATTTATTAATTAGTATTGGTACATATTTTGCTGTAGCTTAGATAGCTATAAATAACCTAAATACTCGAGCTATAAGTTGCCAAGGCCAGCCCCCTGAGATTGATGGGGGCAGGTTGCCGGAGAGCAGAGCAAACCAAGGGTTCTTCGTTTCATTCACCAATATTCAAGGAGTCTAGACATGAGAGTAACTTACATTTTAACTGTTTTGGCATTGCTTACTTCTCTGACGGTGCAAAATGCATGGGCTGAGAAAACGAATTTTGTTTTTGGGGTTCACCCATTTAAAAGCCAGACGGTACTTGTCCAGATGTTTACCCCTCTTATGGAATATTTAGGGAAAGAGTTGGGTGGTGAAGTGAAATTCAAAAGATCTCGGGACTATGAATCTGCCATGAATGCACTCATCTCCGGTGAGGTCGACATCTCATATCTTGGACCTGCGCCGTTTGCTATTCTCGATGCCAAGTATCCTGGGAAAATTCGAATTTGTGCGGTCGTCGTCAATAATGGAAAAACAACTTTCAAGGGGGTCATCGCCGCCAAGGAAGGATCAGGGGTTAATTCGATTAAGGACCTGACTGGAAAGCGGTTTGGTTTTGGTGAAAGAAGCTCGACCCTTTCGTTCTATATGCCGGCATACATGTTAATGGAAGCACAGCTGGTTGATTCAGTCGATTATGAGTTCTTTGGAACCCACGACAAGGTTGCGGCAGGTGTTCTCAGGGACAAGGTTGCTGCCGGTGGTTTAAAACCAGCGGTCGCCGAAAAATATTTAAAACAAGGACTTAAAATTATCGCAGAATCTCCTCCAGTTCATGAGCACATGATTGTTGTCGGCCCGAATGTAAGCAAGGCCACCTACGAAAAAATTACTGCTGCATTGATTTCGATCCAAGACCCTAAAGTGTATACCTCCATCAAAAGGAGTCTGACCGGCTTTGCCAAGGCACAGTCTTCTGACTACGATAATTTAAAAGAAATTATTCAGACTGTTGATGCGAAATTTCCAAAGTAGCAAGGTTAATGTCGGGAAATTTGGCGTTTATGCTTTTACGTTTTGCCGTGAAGTCGTTGCTAAAGAAAGAGTGAGGTCATGAGAAGTCTACGCATAAAATTATTAGTCTGGTTCGTTGGGATAATCACACTGGCCCTTGTTGGACTCGGCGCATTTAATTGTCAGCAGCGGCAAGGTGAAATGTTGGAAGGCCTAGATCAGCAGCGACATGCTATTCTTAAGCGAGCCGGGTCGACGCTGCCAGGCGCTTTGTATGCTTTTGATGAACAGCAAGTAGTGAGTTACCTTGCCGCAGAAATGAACAACCTGGATTTAGAGACCGTGGTCGTGATTGGTGGTTCCGGGGAATTTATGTATGCACAAGGACGTAATTCAGAAGGTGAGACGGTTACCCTCAATGAGCTTCCGGCTGAATATCAGCCGGAAGCCAGCCAAGAGCTGATCTACGACGACGAAAAGCTCGGGCGCTTCGAAGTGATCATGTCCTATCAAAGTGTCGATCGCGCCCTGATGGATGAAATTATCTCGACAGTACAAAAAATTGTCGTACTGGCTTTAGTCATGATCATTGCGGTGTGGTTTCTGTTGCAGCGCATTATTATTCGGCCCCTTATGTCTCTGGTAAAAACCATGCGAGAGATGGAAGCAACCAACGATGGTTTGTTGCGGGCCGATAAAATAAGCAGTGATGAGATCGGCATGGTGATCGACAGTGTCAATGCGTTTCTCGATGCCATGGCCGAAAAAATGCGACAACTGGAAAAGATGGCTGATGCAGATTTGACAGTGGAACTGCCCTTGGTATCGGACAGGGACACCATGGGTAAATCGCTTCGGAGCTTGAAAGACAAGATGACCAGCCTGGTCAGCGAAATAGCTCGTTCAGCACAGCAGGTTCGCTCTGGGGCCATACAATTGACTGATACTAGTGCCACTTTGAATCAGGGCGCTTCGGAACAGGCTGCTTCTGCCGAGGAAGCCTCCTCTTCTATTGAGGAGATGGTAGCCAACATCCGGCAGAACGCCGACAACGCTCTGCAAACAGAAAAAATCGCGATCCTGTCTGCGGAAAAAGGGAAGGAAGGTGGTCAAGCGGTCCTAGCCACAGTTGTGGCCATGAAAGACATTGCCGGTAAAATCCAGATTATCGAAGAGATTGCTCGGCAAACCAACCTGTTAGCATTAAACGCTGCGATTGAGGCCGCGCGAGCAGGAGAGCACGGCAAAGGCTTTGCTGTCGTTGCCGCAGAAGTTCGAAAGCTGGCTGAGCGCAGTCAAAAGGCTGCTGGTGAAATCAGTGAGCTTTCAAGTAACAGTGTTGAAATCGCCGAAAAAGCTGGCGACATGTTGCAAGTCATCGTGCCGGACATTCAGAAAACGGCTGAGCTGGTTCAGGAGATTAGCGCGGCAAGCAAGGAGCAGGATTCTGGCGCCGAGCAGATCAACAAGTCGATTCAGCAACTCGACCAGGTTATTCAGAAGAATGCCGCCGCCACAGAAGAGATGGCCTCAACCTCCGAAGAGCTTTCGGCACAGGCAGAACACTTACAGCAGATGGTCGCTGTTTTCAAACTCGATGAGCAGGTTGAGATGGGCAGAGAAAAAACAAAACAGGGGGCCTCTCATTATGAGCACAAGCAATTGCCTGCGGCCTCATTTGAACCGAAAATGTCAGGGAAAGAAGAGGCTCTAGATGATGAGTTTGAACAGTATTGAGAAAGGTAGTGGTAATGACTGAGGTTAACAAAACAAGTCAGCAATATGTCACCTTTAGCCTTGGAGACGAGTTGTTTGGTGTTGAAGTCTCCCGTACCCGCGAGATTTTGAGCCTGACGCCGGTGACCAAGGTGCCGCAGACACCAGGTTACCTGCTCGGCGTGATCAATCTGCGCGGTCAGGTGGTGCCGGTGGTCGATATGCGCTTAAAGCTCAACCTTGAGGCCGCAGAACAGACTGAAGATACCTGTATCATTGTGGTCGAGGTTCAGGTTGATGGAGAGCCGATCATCGTTGGAGCCATGGCTGATGCAGTACGGGAAGTATCGGAAATCCGTTCTGATCAGATTGAACCGCCACCGCGACTCGGCACTCGCTTGAATACCGAGTTTATCAAAGGCATGGGCAAGGTCGATGAGCAGTTTTTGATCCTGCTCGACATTGATCGGGTGTTTAGCAGCGATGAATTGGCCTTGGTGCAGGATGTGGGGCAGGTTGTTGTGCCCGAGGCCGAAGAAGAGTTGGACGAGGCCTGAGCAGGGATAATCATACAAAGGAAACTATTGTGCACGAAGCTGGTTGCCTATAGATTTTTCTCACAAATCACGACTGCCAAGATGAAAACGGGCGTGTTATTGATAAAGATATTTAAGACGACAAAACGATGGCCATCTAGATCAATTCTGGATGGCCATTATTATTTATCAGGGATAGTAAGAATTTTGCGTTTTGGCGAAACTGGAGGACTTAAAACAATGTGGGATAAATAGTAAAGCCCCAACCGGGGATGGATAGGGCTCATTAGATGTAGGCTGAAGGGGCGAGGATTAAGCTGGAGAGGGCACAAAAGAGCAACCAATGACTTGATTGCTTTGCCAAACCATTTTGATGAATTCTTTGGTAAGAAGAAGAGAGTTGTCCCCTATGGTATGACCAAGGATTTTCAAGACACCCGACTCTGGTTCTACGGTTAGCTCTTGAGGGTCAATCTTCACTGCGAGTTTCAACCCACCCTCACTTAAATCAATAACCTCAGCACTGAATGTTTTTTTGCTGTCAGGAGTTTGGAGTAAACATATACCATTCTTGACTTTGTGACGCTTGTGCTTTCGGGTGTACTCAATTCTTAGCTTTTTGTGTG
>JAQYVY010000095.1 GCA_030145195.1 Desulfuromonadales bacterium
ACCAGGGCAACCGGTTACGGTTGAAGATGAAATCACCGCGCTCTTTTCCAGCGTTCGCCAGGCCAATCTTGATGAGAACATCAGCGACTTTATGAGCTACTACGCAGCGTCTTTTCCGCAACGCGCGGGCAAGGAGCAGAAGACTCTCGATACCTGGACGAAATATGACTTTGCCAGCCTCGATTTCTTTGTCTTTAATTTGCAGGTCAACGGCAGTCGTGCTGAAGCTTCGGTTGGCTGGGAAATTGCCCTTTTGGAAAAAGGTGCTGGCGAACCACAATTGATTGAAACCACCAATGAAGTTGTGCTGGAAAAGGGAGGAACCGGATGGCAGATCGTTTCCCTACAGTAGGAGCGAGTTTTAAATCTTTGGGCCAGAATCTGTTCATGGTTGTTTTCATGGCGGGTCTTCTGCTGATGACTGGTTGCGAGTCAGTGCCGATGCCGGATATGTCCAAATTTGACTTTAGCTTTGGCCTGAACAAACCTGTTGTTGCCATCAAGTCGAGCTATAACAAGGTGAATATCAGACCGACGCCATCAACCTCTCAACCGCCGTTGGCTTTTCTTAAGGGATCCGACAAGGTGCAGCTTATTGAGGAACAGGGCAACTGGTTGCAGGTGGCCTTCTTCAACACTGCTGGCGAGGAACAGACCGGTTGGGTTTACAAGTTTCTGGTGGAGGGTTACGAAAGGCCTCAACCGACGGCGCCGGGAGCGACCTCTGGAAGTTCTGCGGAAAATTATTCGGAGGTGGTCCCCGCAGAAGAATCCGAGGGCCAAAAGTCTTCCGTTGCGCCGGGCCTGCCGAAGAATGATACTGCTTCACCACTTTAAAAAGTTACGTTGTTGACCTTATGAGGCCAACATTTTTGATGGCCTCTTTGTGTGAATCATCACCTTCTTGATTGCTGCTAGTCTCTCTCCTAAGCTACCAAGGCTTGTCCCCGCTAAAGTCGTGCTCAGGCATGATTCTTCCGTCGTTTGTGTCTCTGCGACGCAAAAGCTCTTGCTCTCTTCAGAGCTAACCTTCCGAAACGCTGTCTTTGCCCCTCACCTCCTGCTAATGAGGCTTTAGTGGCAATCTTCGGTGGTTAGTCACTCACCTGTTGAGCTGCCATGTGCGTGCCAGTGATCCTGACGCGTGGCACAGGCTTCGTGCAAAGGTGTGACAATCTGGAGGTAAGGCCATGGCTGATTAATGTTAACGTGAATTTTTTTGGGGCTCTAGCTAAATGGGTTAGAATGATAATTAACTGTTATCATTCGGTTGTTTGTTGCCTTGAAATTGGCGGCGAGTCTCCTGCTTCTCTTGGCTTTATTCTTGCTTATTTATTGGCGCGTATTAAGTTTGTAGCTGTGTCCTGTGATAATCCTGGCATAAGGAGAGTACCGATGAAATGGAAAGACTTACGGCTGGCAGCAAAGTTTTCGGTGGGTTTCGGGCTGGTTTTGTTACTTCTGGTTATTGTCAGTTTATGGTCAAGTTACGGTGTGAATAACATCGTCGCTGATGCGAAAGAAGTGATTGGCGGCAACCAGTTGCGGGGCGAAATTGTACAGCGTGAGGTTGATCATCTGAAGTGGGCAATGGCCCTGAACGGGCTGTTGACTGATGACTCTGTGCATGAGTTGGAGATTGAAACCGATCCACACAAGTGTGGATTTGGAAAATGGTTTTATGGTGACGGACGGCAAGCCGCAGAACAACTGCTGCCACAGTTATCCAACTCTCTGGCCCAGCTTGAAGAACCTCACCGCAAACTGCATGAGTCCGCTGTTGAGATCAAAAAGGTTTTCCGCCAAGCTGATCTTTCCCTCCCCAAGTTCCTGGCTGAAAAAGAGGTAGATCACTTGAACTGGGCCAATCAGGTCCTGGTTTTCTTTGCGGAAAATCGAGACCAATTGGAGGTGCAGTTAGACGATCATAAATGTGCTTTGGGTGCGTTTATGTACGGCCAGAGAGGTCAGGAGGTTGCTGGTTCTGATCCCGAACTGGCGAGACTGCTCGAGGCCATTAAGGAACCGCATAGTCAGTTGCACGAATCTGCCCAGTTGATTCAGAAAAACACTCATGATCGTGCCTTGGCCTATGAGGTCTTTCAGAAGAACACTTTGCCCGCACTGGATCGTACCAAGGGGCTGCTCGCGGAGCTTAAAAACCGTGGTGAGCAATTGATTGCGGATATGAATCGCGCAAAGGATATCTACGCGGCCGATACGGTGCCGAACCTCACTCGGGTTCAGGGGCTCTTCAAGCAGCTCATCAGCCAGGTTAATAGCAATATTATGAACGACGAGGTGTTGCTGGAAAACAGCCACAACACTTTAATCGGTATCATCATATTAAGCCTCATTGCCTTGCCCGTTGGTATCTTGCTGGCGATGGTTGTCGCACGCGGTATCCTGGTTCCTCTTCGGCGTACCGTCCATATGATTACTGAAATGGAGCAAGGCCATATTGATGAACGTCTTGAATTGAATCGTCATGATGAGATCGGGCAGATGGGCGATGCGATGGATCGGTTTGCTGACAGTCTGGAAAAGGAAATTGTCGGAAACATGATGAACCTGGCGAATGGCCAGTTAAACTTCAAGGTTGAGCCGCGGAGCAATAAGGATGTGCTGCGGTCATCAATTAAAAAGGTTGCCGAAGATTTGACCGGACTGATCGAGAATATTCGCCTGTCTGCAGGAAATGTTTCCTCGGGTGCGCAGGCCATCAGCGCTTCTTCAGAAGAGATGTCGCAAGGGGCTTCCGAACAGGCCGCTTCCGCTGAAGAGGCTTCTTCGAGTATTGAACAGATGACAGCCAATATCCGGCAAAATGCTGATAATGCGATGCAGACCGAGAAGATTGCTGTGCAGGCGGCGGTGGATGCTCAGGAAGGTGGCCAAGCCGTGATCGCAACCGTCAGCGCGATGAAGGCGATTGCCGAGAAAATTACCGTCATCGAAGAGATCGCTCGCCAGACTAATCTGTTGGCTCTTAATGCCGCCATTGAGGCCGCACGCGCGGGAGAGCAAGGCAAGGGGTTTGCCGTGGTTGCAGCGGAAGTGCGAAAGCTCGCTGAACATAGCCAATTTGCTGCCGGCGAGATCAACGATTTGTCCCATAACAGTGTCGATGTGGCAGAAAAAGCTGGGGCGCTTCTGCAGTCACTGGTGCCGAATATTCAGAAGACCGCAGAACTGGTGCAGGAAATCAGCGCAGCAAGTCGTGAGCAGGATGCCGGGGCGAATCAAATTAATCAGAGTATTCAGCAACTTGATATGGTGATTCAGCAGAATGCCTCGGCATCAGAAGAGATGGCCTCGACGGCCGAGGAGCTGAGTGGGCAGTCGGAACAGTTGTCGGAAATTATTTCCTTCTTTAATACGGGAAAGGAGATGTCTAAGCAACAGCGTGTCAGTCATGATGTTGAGACATTTTAGGGTGCCACCGGCAAAGCCTTTGCCGGTTTGATGATTCCCGTCCCAAGTCGAATTCAGGCGGAGGTTCCTGGCTTCAAGAGGGAGCCTTCGCCTGACGATCCTTTCAGTTTCAATCGTCGGTACAGAAAATAGCCCGCCGCCACTTCCTGACCGCATTGATCAGGTAGATGCGATCACTGCGGCGCAGATCCTCCGGCGTCAGGACCTGCTCTACCAGAATCCCGCGCTTCAGCAGGTAGTCCCGATAGCTTCCGGGCAAAAGCCCACTACTGACCGGCGGCGTGAGCATCTGCCCGCCGATTTCAACCACCAGGTTCGCCGTACAGCACTC
>JAQYVY010000096.1 GCA_030145195.1 Desulfuromonadales bacterium
CTCTGGGAGATGGACGCTGCTGATCAACGCTGGTGGCGACGTTTCCTGCTCAATCAGGGGCAGATTCTGGCTTTGGTGGTTCGTGGCTTCTTTGCCGACGGTTGCATGTTGAGAGCCTCTGCGCTGACCTTTACCACCTTACTCTCGATTGTACCGCTGTTGGCTTTGATGTTCGCCGTACTCAAGGGGTTTGGAGTTCAAAACGAACTTGAACCGCTGCTGCTCGAACAGTTGGCCGTCGGCGGTGGTGCGGCGGTGACAAAGCTTGTTGAGTATATCAATAACACCAACGTTGCTCGCCTTGGCACCTACGGCCTGATTTTTTTAATTGCAACCGTACTGACGCTGCTTTCCAATATTGAAAAATCGTTCAACACTGTCTGGGGGGTCGTGGAAACCCGTTCACTGTTGCGGCGTTTTACTGATTATTTTTCCGTTGTAACGATCGGCCCGATCTTTCTGGTTATTGCCATTTCCATGACCAGTACCTTGAAGAGCCAGGATTTGATCCAGTCACTGCTGGAACACGTCTATGTTGGCGCCGCTTTGCTGACCCTGTTCGAGATTCTGCCATTCATGGTGATGTGGCTGGTTTTTGCCGGACTTTACCTCTTTATGCCGAATGTCAAAGTCAGTCCACGTGCGGCACTGATCGGTGGCATCTTCGGTGGCACCCTTTGGCAAATCAGCCAATGGGGCTATCTCAACTTCCAGGTTGGTGTCGCTCGCTATAATGCCATTTACGGGACCATGGCTGCGCTGCCGATTCTCATGGTCTGGCTCTATTTCTCCTGGATGATCGTTCTGCTTGGACTGGAGATGACCTACGCCACTCAGAACCTGCGGACGATTCGGCAGGATATGCGAGGTGCCAGAGTCAATTATGCCAGCCGTGAGTTTATTGCTTTAACCGTTTTGCTTTTAATCGGCAGGCGGTTTTATCACGGTCGTTCGGCCCTTAACCAGGAGGAACTTTCGACTCGGCTCGATGTCCCGCCTCGATTGCTGCACAATATCCTTGAAGAACTGGTGCGCCTCGGGTTCGTCTCGGAGACGGCGCAGGAACAGGATGGCAGCGGTTATCAGCCAGCACAGGCTTTGGAGCGCATTCTGCTGTTCAATGTGATTCGCAGCATGGAGGTTGAGGGTCTCGACTACAGCCATCTGGGCAAAACCCCGGAGCGCTCGGTGGTAGCACAGGTGGCGGCTTCATTGCAGCAAGCCGAAGAAGCTGCGCTTGAAGGTTTGAGCTTGCGGGATTTGGTGATGCAGATGCAAGGATACGACGATCAGGAGGTTGAGTCTTCGGTCGCCGTAGCTACGGAGTAGCGTAACAGTTTAAAACTCTGGTCTTCGTAAAGAGCGTAGGAATATTGATCAATCCAGTCTCCCAGTGCAATCAATTCCCCACCCTCCAGTTCTAGTTGAAATGGGTTATGATAATGCCCGGTAATTACCGCTTGGTGCCCACTGGCAATCAGCGCTTCGGCATAGGGTTGAAGAATGTTTCGGGCTGTCCACTGATGGCGTTTGTTGCCTGAACTTCTACGGCTCTTGTTGCTTGAGCTGGTTGCGATGCGCTGCACAAAGGCAACGGGCAGGGTGCGAATCAGGAATCGAACCATGCGGCCACGCAGCAGGTTGCGCAACCGTCGATAGTTTATATCGCTGGGGTTGGCAAGGTCACCGTGAGCCAGGTAAACCTTTTTGCCGTCAAGCTCAATAGTGCCGCCATCGGGGAGAACCTTACAGTCCAATTTTTGTGTGAAGACCGGGCCCAGATGGAAGTCGTGGTTTCCTTCCACGTAGACCAGTTTCGTTCCCTGTTGCCGCATTCGTTCGAAAGCATCGATCACGGGGATATAATCGGCCGTTGGCTTATCTTTGCCAATCCAGAACTCGAAAATATCACCCAGTAAAACCAGCAGGTCTGTTCGACCGGCTTGCTCTTCAAGGAATGCCAGCAGGGTACGATAGTTCGGGTCGTCCGGTTTACAGAGATGGGCGTCAGCCAGAAAGAGTGCTCTCATGGGCGCAACTATAGGTGTCATGGGCCGAGAAGTCAACCGGTCTGGGGGTAGATTAAGCCGTGGGAATCACACGCAAAGATCAGTCTCATGAACCTCTGGGCTTGCGGTAGAACCGGTAGGCGTTCTTGCTCCTCTGCTTGGCCTCGTACATGGCGGTATCGGCGCATTTCATCAGCCCGGTCACATCTTCTGCCGATTCTGGAAAGAGGGCAATGCCGATGCTGACCGTGCTGTTTAAGTTATGCTCACCCAGTCGCACTGGTCGGGAGATACTTTCGAGGAACTTTTCGGCAACCAGTTTTGCGTCGTCTTCATCGATGATTTCACCAAACCAGACAAACTCGTCACCGCCGAGGCGGGCCACTGTATCCGCGAGACGAGAAACTTCCTTCAGTCGTCGGGCTATTTCTTTGAGAAAATCATCGCCGGCAGCGTGACCGAGCGTGTCGTTGACCATCTTGAAGTTATCGAGATCGAGAAACATCAGCGCGATATGCTGCTGATCGCGACGTGCTGCCGCGATCTGTTGATTGATGCGGTCGTAGAAGAGTGTCCGATTGGGTAATTTGGTCATTTGATCATAAAAGGCCAGATTCTGGATCTCCAGCTCGGAGTGCTTTCGCTGGGTGATATCGTTGAAAGAGAGAACTGCGCCCCTGATGCCGTTTTCCAAGATCGGTGAGCAACTGAATTCGATTGAGAAGCTTCGGCCGCTGCGGGTTTTGAATACAGCTTCTTGCTGGGATATCTGCTCGCCCTTTTCCAAAACGCCCTTGATGAGTCTGTGGGCTTCCGCGCGGTCTGGTTGCGATTTCTCTTTTGGCAGCAGATCAAAGACATTGCCAGTGATTTCTTCAGGCGCTGAAATGTCTAGCCTCGCTGCTGCCGAGCGGTTCATAAAAGTGATTTCTCCATTGACGTCAAGACCGATAATCCCTTCGCCAGCGGTGTTGAGAATCAGCTCGTTGCGGTGTTGGAGCTCTGTCAGTTTTGCGGTTCTCTCCCTGATTGTTTCCTCCTGATTGTCGTTGTGGCTGCGCAGATTCTGTGACATCAGGTTGAATGATTCCACCATCCGAGATAGCTCCAGACCGATTGGAAGGGGCAGGGTGTCGCCTAGCTTGGTTGGGTCTCTAGCGATTTTGTTGGCTTTCCTTTGTAAACGGTCGATCGGGGCAAAGAGTAGTTGTCGAGAGACCACATAGTGAAAACTGAAGATTACCAATAAAATACCAAGCAGGACCCCCGTGAGTTTCAAGGAGAAGTTGTCAGCATTCTCATAGACCATGGATAAAGGAATTCGGATAGAAATTGCCGAAATGCTTTGACCCAGGTGATTGTTGAAACCGCGGGTCTCGCCATAGTGGTCAAACAGTCCTTCGGGGGCATCGCCTGGGTCGCCGTGGCAAAGCAGGCATTGAGCGGTAACTTTTTGGCCGCGGTGCAGAATGACAAAGGATGGTTCGCCACCATATTCGCGAATAGCACTTGATGTAATTAATTCAGCATCTTCATTGGTTTTTTGAATAAAAGCTTGTTCCAAGGCGCTTGCCTCGTTGGCCGGGTTGCGGGCATTGATCGCGGCTTCTTTGTAGAAGATACCCCCTTCCGTAAAGAGGTTGTAGTCTTTGGCAACGCTGTTAATTGCAAAGGTTGAGGACATCCAATCCGAGTCTAAAAGTGTCTCGCTGGATTGCTCATAGAGGCTGGTTTTAAGAATATTGTTAAAG
>JAQYVY010000004.1 GCA_030145195.1 Desulfuromonadales bacterium
TGCCGAAACGGGTCGAAAATATTCTGGCGGATTACCCGGCCGTTGATCAGCTCAAGGAGCATTTTGTCCGACCGATACAGGCGCTTAAAGACCGGTTGGGTAAGGAGACCGTGAAGCGCTACCTGGAATTGCTTGAAGCTGGAGATTGGCAAACACTGGTGAGTGAGTTGATGGTTAATTACTACGACCCGCTTTATCGACATACCCTTCCCGAGCGGCGGATTGAAGTTGAGACGGAACCTGAGGAAAGGGCAATCGAGCGGATCAGGGCTGCCATTGCTCAAGTTTTGGCAGAAGTTCCTGAGAAATAACCAGACCTGCAATCTGGTCTTGATGACTGCGGCTGAAAACGTAATAAGGGGGACTTCATGATGAAGTCCCCCTTTTACGTTGATCCTAAGTTTTACTCTGCCGTCAGCGTCGCGAGTAAGCTTCGCGAACGGACGATGAAAGGGGTTATTTCTACAAGAGCCCTTTGACTTTCGCCACCACATTCTCAACCGTGAAACCAAACTGCTTCATCAGTTGATCTGCCGGGCCGCTGGCACCGAAACCCGTCATGCCGACAGCTTGACCGGCGATGCCGATGTAGCGCTCCCAGCCGAAGGTGGAGCCAGCTTCGACTGAAACGCGTACGGTGCAGTCGGTTGGCAACACCTGGTCGCGGTAACTCTGATCCTGTTTCTCGAACAGCTCCCAGCAGGGCAGTGAGACGACGCGAACGCCAATGCCGTCTTGTTCTAAAGCCGTTTTCGCCTCTAGCGCGAGCGGGACTTCTGAGCCACTGGCAATCACGATCGCCTTGAGCTCACCCTGCTCTTGGGCCAGAACGTAGCCGCCTTTCTGCAGCTCTTCTGCTGCGCCAAACACGCTGCGATCAAGGGTTGGTAGCCCCTGGCGAGAGAGAATCAAAGCGGTCGGTCCTTGGCGGTTGGCAATCGCGGCTTTCCAGGCTTCTACCGTTTCATTGGCGTCGCAAGGACGGATCACGGTCATGTTCGGCACGGCGCGCAGGTTGGCTAACTGCTCAATTGGCTGATGCGTCGGACCGTCTTCGCCGAGGCCGATAGAGTCGTGAGTGAAGACGTAGATCGCACCCAGGCCCATCATCGCCGCCAAGCGCATCGGTGGCCGCATGTAATCGGCAAAAATCATAAAAGTGCCGCCGAAGGGAATCAGACCCGGAGTGTGAGCCAGGCCGTTGAGCACCGCGCCCATACCGTGTTCACGAACGCCAAAGTGGATGTTGCGACCGACCGTTTCTGGAGTAAACGAATCCTCTTCTTTCAAGGTCGTATTGTTGGAGGGGCCGAGGTCGGCGGAGCCACCAAGCAAAAACGGTAACTTGCCGGCCAGGCTGTTCAGTGTTTTGCCGCTGGCCTGACGGGTTGCCAGTTTTTCTCCAACAGGGAAGGCTGGCAAATCATCCCAGCCAGCGGGCAGTTCACCTTTAGCGGCGGTTTGCCAGGCGCCAAGGGCGGGATTGCTTTTGAGCTGGTTGTCGAAAGCGACCTGCCAGGCGGCTTCCTGTTCGGCACCGCGCGCAATGGCTTCGCCCATATGAGCGCTGACCTCAGCAGGAACGGCAAAGCTCGTCTCGGGATCACGGCCGAAAAACTGTTTAGTCAGCTTTAACTCATCGGCACCGAGCGGGGCACCATGAGCGTCATGGGTGTCTTGTTTGTTCGGTGCGCCGAAGCCAATGTGGGAACGGGCAATAATCAATGAAGGCCGGGGGGAGCTTTTGGCTTTGCTGATCGCGCGGTCGATGTCCTGCACGTTCTCTCCCTCAACATGCTGAACATGCCAGCCGTAACTGAGGAACCGGGTGCCGACTTCCTCGGTGAAGGTCAGGTCGGTATCACCTTCAATCGTGATCTTGTTGTCCAAGTAAAGATAGGTCAAATTGCCCAGGCGCAGATGCCCGGCCAGAGAGGCTGCTTCGGAGGAGACCCCTTCCATCATGTCGCCGTCGGAGCACAGGCCGTAGATATTGTAGTCGAAGAGGTCTGCGCTGACCTTTTGCTGTAGAAAGCGTGCGCCCATGGCCATGCCGACGCCGACCGAGATCCCCTGCCCGAGCGGTCCGGTGGTGGTCTCAATGCCGGGGGCGTGGCCGAATTCGGGATGCCCGGCAGTGGGGCTGCCGATTTGGCGGAAATTTTTCAAGTCCTCAATGGATAGCCCATAACCGGACAGGTGCAACATGCTGTAGAGCAAAGCTGAAGCATGCCCACACGAGAGGATGAAGCGGTCGCGGCCTGGCCAGTTCGGGTTTTTCGGATTGTGACGCATGTGCCTGTTGTACAACAGATACGCGATCGGGGCTGACTCCATGGGGGTGCCAGGGTGTCCCGACTGGGCTTGTTCGACCATGTCAGCGGAAAGCAGGCGGATTGTGTCGATAGACTTCTGGGCCTGTTGCAGATTAAGCTTCTGTACCATTGAAAAACTCCTCAAGAAATCGGTTGGTAATGGGTGCCTACTATACTGACCCGTTGCAAGCAAGACAAGCGCAAATTCCGTGCTGTAATCGAAAGTTACATGCGGCTATAATAACAATAAGGCCGACCCGGATTATCCGGATCGGCCTTATTGTGCGCGGAGGTGAAGAAGGTATGGAAATTATTCATTTCGCTGGCTCACTGCCACGATGAACCATTGATTTTTTTACTCTACCTTGGCCAGCACACATTAAGCAACGTTTATGTTCGCAGAGGCATGAGGGTCAATGCACAGGTGTGGACTGTGCATTTGCACAGTTGCAGTTCTCTTGATCGGCACTCAGGGCAGAAAACCCGCAGTGATCAATTAAGGTCTGAAGTTTGCTCTGACGATCCCCCTGCCAGCGTTGCAACAGTTTTTCCGCCAAAGTCGTCCCCTCCTCTATCAGTGGTTTGAGTCCTTCCAGGAAACAGCTTTCGCTGCGCTCCAGATTGCGGCTCAGCTGTTGCCGGTCAAGACCGGCTTTTGCCAGAGCTAGGCATTTGCGGGCGAGTTCCTGCAAGGTGCCACCTTTCCAGGGAGTGTTCAAACCTTTGCGCCAGGCGAGGTCACAGGTCTGGCGCAGTTCATCGAGCGACTCCGGACGGCAGAGCTCCCAAGCCGCGTGTGAGGCTTCTTCATCGTACATCAGACCTTTAAGCAGAGCCGCAACGGTCAGTACCAAATCGGGCGGCAGACTATCGGCGCAGCGAACTTCGATTTGTGGTCGCAAGCGGACTTCGGGGAAGAGGGTCGACAGATGTAGATCCCAATCGGCCAGCGTCGGGGTATGTTCTTTCCAGCCGTTCGCCATAAACTCACGAAAGCGAAAGGGTTGAGCGGTCAAATCGATATATTCATCCTCGCGACTGATGAAATACATCGGGACCTCTAGAGCATAATCGACGTAATCGCTAAATCCTGCATCAGCATTGTCGAAGAAGGGCAGCAGTCCGGTCCGGTCTGGATCAGTCCGTGACCAGATCTCGCCGCGGGTGCTGAGGAACCCGGTCGGACGGTCTTCCAGAATCGGTGAGTTGGCAAACAAGGCATAGAGGAGAGGTGCCAGCGCTTGGGCCAGGCGTAGCTTCTGCATGCAATCTGCTTCATCCTGGAAGTCAAGGTTGACCTGCAACCCTGCACTTTGCTTCATCATGCGTTGACCCATATCGCCGCTGCGCTGCATGTAAGGCCCCATGATATCGTACCGGGACTTGGGCATCCACGAGATCTGGTTCAGCAGCGTGAATGGCTGGGTGCCCAAACCGAGCAGGACCAAACCGAGCTTATCACCGGCGCGAACGCAGTTGCTGACATGTCTGGAGAAGTCGGCGCAATTGCAAAACAGATCAGCGCAGAGTTGACCGGAAAGTTCAAGCTGACCGCCAGGTTCCAGAGTGATGGATGAGTGGGAGCCCTGTAGCCCGACCAAATGCCCCTTTTCACGAATTTGCTGCCACTCACCAGCTTCGGCCAAAGCTCTCAGTAATGTTGCTATTCTTGAAAAATCAGCAGCTTCGCCGGTTTTAGCATCAAGAACGAGTTTTTCCATTTCCGCGCCAATGCCCCATTCGGCTTCCGGGCGTGCCCCGGCGGCAAGGTACGCAATCAGCTGCTCCTTTGAAGCGAGGGCTGTGTCGAGGTTCGTTTTCGGCGGTGTCAGCATAGAGGTGTTGTCAACCTGTGTTGAGTGTCAGGATTAGATCGCTACTGTGGGTGAAGTATAGCAAACCGGCCGGCAAAAGCTTGCCGGCCGGGGTTATCAAGTTATCAACAGCAAGGCCTCACGAGTTAAGATATGTAGTGATGTTCGCGGCAATGTTCTTAAAGATTCGGGTAAAGGTGGCTTCGTCGCGTTCTAGCAGGGTAATGCGGAAACCAAGTTCGGGAGTAAAGAAGGACGAAAGCGGCACTACGCAAATTCCGGTTGAGGCCAGCAGGTAGTAGACGAAGCGTTTATCAGCGGAACAGCCGGGCTGACTGACCAGGTTTTCGACCAATTCGAGCACTTCGGGAATCTCAATCGGCAGAGTTTGCCGGTCATTGAGTTTTCCTTCCTTAAAGGCAACGCTCATGTAAAAGGCGCCGTTCGTCCGGTTGACCTTGATGCCGTGGACTTTTTTGAGAATATCGTAGGCAATATTGGAGAACTTTTCGTAGCGGGTAACGCGTTTTTGCAGCCAGGCCGGATAGTCTGGATGGCTGAGGATCGGTGGAATCGCTTTCTGGGGGAGCGTTGTCGAACAGACCTCGACCATCTTCGTGTCGACAATGCTCTGGATGTAGCGTTTAAACATCGGATCCTTGTCGGCGTTATAAACTTCGATCCATCCGCAGCGTGAACCGGGCCAGGGCAATTCCTTGCTGATTCCTTTCATGGAAATGGCTGGGACTTCGCCGATCAGATCGGAAATCGGCTTGGTTGATTCGCCGTTGTAGACCAGGTTGAGATAGATTTCATCACAGATAATGAAGAGATCGTACTCTTTGGCAATGGCGACAATCTCTTTCAAAAAACGCTCAGGCCAGACCGCCCCGGTCGGATTGTCCGGGTTGATGATCAGGATGCCGGAAATGGTCGGATTGTATTTAATCGACAGGCGCAAGTCATCCAGGTCCGGGTACCAGTTGTTGTCTGGATCCAGACGATAACAGAGCGGTTTTTGCCCGGCGTGAGCGGCTTCTCCCGAGGAGTGCGTCGAATAGGTCGGCGAGGGGCCGATAACTCGAGCTTCCCGGCGCAGCAGGCCGTAGACCTTCTGGATGGCATCGCCCAGCCCATTGAAGAAAATAACGTCCTCGGCGGTGATCTGAGCCTTGCCGCGGCGGTTGGTTCTTTCGGCCAGGAACTCGCGCGTTTCCAAGATCCCTTTGGTGGCACAGTAGCCGTAGCTACAATCTTGCATTGCCAGATTGGCGACGATCTGCTTCATCCACTGGGGGATGTTCTCGCCTTTGGCAATGGGATCACCAATATTCTCCATATTGATGTCGATGCCGAGAGATTTGAGCTTTTCGGCAATTTCAACGATGGCACGGATTTCATAAGTCAGTTCGCCAGCACCTATGTGAACAATATTGTTGCGCATAATCAGGTTCCTTCCAGTCGTTACATGATTCCTGAATCCGGCATTGAATCACAAATTCAGATAGTAAAAAGGCCATGAGCTATTGCCCATGGCCTTGATTCGTTAAGAGCTAAAATCAGCCTGCAAGGCAATAGGCAAAGATTCGGCGAGCAGTCGCCGCCGCGGCCGCGCTTTTCGCTCGGGCTGCTGATGAGGTGAAAGTTGTTGTTGCTGCCTTCAACATGTTTGCTTCCTTGCACATTTAAATTAAGGTTCTCGTCTGTTATCACAGCTTATCGTGAGGTGTCAACGATTTGTTGCGTCAATCGCCTGCGGGTGCGGTTCGAAATCACTCATCGCCTGATAGAAACGGCAGGGGCTTGCCGGTTC
This sequence comes from Desulfuromonadales bacterium, assembly GCA_030145195.1. Taxonomy (GTDB): domain Bacteria; phylum Desulfobacterota; class Desulfuromonadia; order Desulfuromonadales; family BM103; genus JAQYVY01. The sequence goes on from JAQYVY010000004.1 coordinate 5,943, forward strand.
GGTAAGCGACCGCTTGACAGATCGCAAGGAGATTGCCGTCTTCCCCTGTGGCGCGTAATTCGTAGGTCGCGGTCTTGCGGGTGGCGCTGATCTCTTTGGCCTCAGCTCTGACGGTGGTTCCTTGTTGTGGGGCCGCCAGATAGGTGATGTTGACATTGAGTGCCACGGAGATGGAACCAATCGTCTGCGCGGCAATCTGAAAGGCCTCATCAAGCAGAGAGAAGATGGCACCACCATGGGCCATGCCGAACAGGTTGTTCATCGCTTCCGGTCGGTAGACCATCTCCACCGCAGCAAAGCCCTCGGCAATTTCGACAACTTCCAAGCCCAGTGTTTTTGCCATCGGTTCCTGTTGGGTTGCCGATAAGAGTGCCGTTGCCAGTTTTTGATCCATGGGGGTTCCTCATGAATAGATTGATTGTTGCCGAATTTGAAAATTTCAAAAGAAAAGAACGGCAATAAGAGCAATATTACAGCGCTGAGTGCCTTTGCGCTACTGTGTACTTGGTGTGGATGCGATGCGACGGACGGCTTGATGCCCCATGGTGCCTTAAGAAATTCCGGGGCTAGGGATGAGTTTTTATAAGGCTATAGTTCAGAGGGCCTGAGTTGAGACTGTAAGGCACGTTTGTTACTTGCCTTTGCCTTCAGAAAAATAATATTTCAATATATCTTTGGTGATATTGGAAAGTCTTATTGCCGGCAAGCTCTCTCTGCTGAACCAATGTGCATTACAATCCTTCACGTCCGACATCTTTTCACTGCTGATATCGCCGACATAGATAGAAACCTCGACGTCACCTGCTCTGACTGGTGATGGCCCTGTGATGGTATTTTCAAGTTTGTGGAAAACACAATCAATGCGATCATTCATCTCTTTGGCAACGACTTCTTCGAGACATTCCATCTCGTCTTCGCCTGGACCAATCTCTCCTCCGGGCAATATCCAAAAGTCACCTCTTTTGGTCAAGAGGATCATGCCTTTTCTTTCGACGATGATATCTATCACCTTTATGGTCATTGGTCTTTCCCCTGAGTCTTGCATAACTGCATAAATAAGCTGGCGCTAATTATACTCAGTTATGCATTAAGGTCAACGTAGAAAACTACTTAATTAATCCTTCCGCATTATCTGACTTAGCGAAAGCTCGCCAAAACGCAAAAACATTTCAGCCCCAGTCATTCAAAAAAGCCCCCGCAACCGGGAGGGTGGCTTTGGCCTTAGTGCCTGCAGCATCAGACCTGAGACTCTCCGTCTTTGGTTTCAACCAGAGTTGGCGTGTCTTTGCTGAAAAACTCCGACATGGCTTTGAGTAACTCTGCCTGGGGCAGCTTTGCGACCGGAACATCGGGGAGTGAGCGTAAAAAGAGTCGGCCATAGCCGCGTCTGATAACCCGGCTGTCGAGAATTAACACCACGCCGCGATCAGTGCGGTGGCGAATCAGGCGGCCGAAGCCTTGTCGAAACCGGATCACGGCTTGTGGGACAGTGTACTCCATGAAGGGGTCGCCACCGGCTGTTGCAATCGCTTCGGCGCGGGCCTCGAGGACCGGTTCGGTTGGGACTCTAAACGGCAGGCGGGCAATGATGACCTGTTCCAGAGCGCGCCCTGGAACATCAACCCCTTCCCAGAAGGAATCAGTGGCGAACAGAATGCTGGTCGGGTCCTGACTGAACTGTTGCATCAGGCTGTGGCGGGTCGCTTCGCCCTGGCGCAGAACCTTGTAGCCGCGCGCGGTCAAAAGCGGCGACAGTTCACTGTGAATGCGGCGCAACAAGCTATAGGCGGTAAAAAGTACAAAGCTTCGACCGTCAGCCAAGAGCAGAGCTTTTTCCGTCAGGTCACGCACCGCCTCAGCGTAGCCGTTACGGCCTGGCTCGGGGATGTCAGTGGGAACTGCGAGCAGCGCCTGCTGTTTGAAGTCAAAAGGTGATGCCAGCAGCAGTTCGGAGAAACGCCCCGGCTCCATATCGTTCAGGCCGATGCGCTGGCGAAGATAATCGAAAGTGCCGCCGACGGTCAGGGTTGCGCTGGTCAAAATCACAGTCTGCATCCGTTCCATCAGGGTTTCGCGCAAAAGCGGCGCGACCACCAGCGGCGCCGTACAGAGCCGCGTGATAATCCCCTCGCCGCGACCAATTCTCCCCATGGCAATTTCAAACCAGGCGCAGGTGCCGGGGGCCAAGCCGACAAAAGAGAGCAACTGCTCGGCAATTGACTGCAGGCGTTGGCTGCTGCCAGCCAGATCGGTGCTGAGCGAGCGGGTGGCTTCGGCGGCCTCGTCAGGAAGTTTGCGTAGCATCTTTAGCAACTCACGCACACTTTCCGCATATTCGTTGGTGGCCCGGGCCAGGCTACGCAGGAGTGCTTCGGTTTTTTCCCAGACCGGTCGAGCGGTAAACGCTGGCACCAACCGTTGGCGGATTTCTTCGCCACTACGAATCTCCTGCCCTAGCGCCTTGGCCAGCTCCGTGCCGGTTTGCTCCAGATCTGCAGTTGCGAGATTGAAGAGTTCCTGGCGCTGGCTGATCAACTCTTCAATGCGACTGTGCAGTTCGCGATAGAGAACATCGTCGTTATCGCCCAGGGATTTGCCCAACTGAACCAGCAGCCGTGGCAGCTGCCCCCGCTGAGGTTTGCGCGGATGGCGCAGGCGATTCAGGGCCCGGGCGAAGGCGAAGCGGGTGACTTGGGTGCTGAAGTAGCGAGTGGCGACTTCTTCCAGATGATGGGCTTCATCCAGAACCAGCCGTGAAAATGGCGGGAGTACGGCCATCGCTGAATAATTGTCGGTTTGCTGACGTAACGACAGATCGGCCAGCAGCAAGGCATGATTAGCCACCAGAATATCTGCGTGGGCGGCCCGCCGCCGCGCCTGATGAAAGAAGCAGTGGTTAAAATGCAGACAATGGCTGCGGCCGCACTGGTCGGCTTCACAGCAGACCTCCTCCCACAGGGAACTGTGAGGCAGAAAGGACAGATCTTCGCGTGAGCCGTCTTCGGTTTGTGCTGCCCATTCACGCAGGGCGGTCATTTCACCTGTGTGCTCGGTATCAAAGAGACCCGGTTCAGCGTTAGCGCTTTCGAGGCGGCGTCGGCAAAGATAGTTTGAGCGACCCTTGACCAGCACCACCCGAAAGTCGAGACCGGTGGCCCGCTGCAGAAACGGCAGATCTTTACGGGTTAATTGCTCCTGGAGGTTGATGGTGTTGGTGGAAACGACCACCCGCTCCTTGTTGGCTAGCGCCCACAGAATGGCAGGGACCAGATAAGCCAGACTTTTGCCAGTGCCGGTGCCCGCTTCGACCAGACTGATATGGTGCCGGTTTAAAGCTTCGGTGACCGCAAAGGCCATTCGCAGCTGCTCCGGGCGGTTCTCAAAGCCGGACAGGCTCTTGCTGATCTGGCCTTCCGGGCCCAGTAAAGCGGCGACCTTGGCATGGTCAATCAGAGCCTTCTGCTGCGGAACAAAGGCTTCTACCACGCGGTACAGTTTTTCGACTGGGTTGTCGACGATATAGAAACCGACGGCCAGGGCACCGAGGCTGCTGGCGATTTCCATGTCTGGTGAGGACGGTTCAAGGTAGCCGCTGGGGTGGTTGTGAATGACGACATCGCCGGGACCGCAGAGTTGCAAGATCGCCGGAACCGCTTGTCGATTGCCGCGCGCCAGAACCTCGAGCTCGACCACGAGTTGGTCCTGGTCGGTGTGGCCGAGGCAGAAGACTTCGTTGCCGCCGCTCTCCAGAATCGCCTGGCGCAGAGCTGTCTGGACATCTTTTGAGAGATATTTATTCATAAGGGAAAAGGCTTTCGCTCGGCATTATAACGCTTGGCGCCGAGAGAGGAAGGCCTCCAGCTGAATTTAGTAAAAGGGTACAAAGAGTGAAGCAAGACACTAACGAAAAACGCAAGTAAACGCCAGTAAATGCGCGTTAAAATCTTCTTTCAGAGTTGCGTCCTTCCCGGCTAGATTTCCACGAAATAATTTTCGCAGGCATGATCAATGGCGTCCTGGTGCAGTTCTGGAGTGTCGTTGAAATAGCGAGCCATGTCGATGACGTGATCAATCAGATCGCGTGGATGGCAGGCATTAAATGCGATATTGCGGCGGCGGTACCAGTGCTCTATGAGGTGATCGTAAATCTCTTGGCGAAACGGGATTGAATTTTTCTGGCAGACGCGCTGGAAAATCTGCCGGAATTCGCTTTCATTGGGGTGCTCGATTTTCATTTTGTAACGAATGCGGCGCAAAAACGCCTCGTCAACCAGTTTTCTTGGCTCAATGTTGGTGGCAAAGATAACCAGCTGGTCGAAGGGGATCTCAAACTTCAAGCCGGTATGCATCGACATGAAGTCGATCTGTCGGTCTAGGTTGATGATCCAGCGATTGAGTAAGCTCGCAGGGTCCATCTTCTGGCGGCCAAAATCGTCGATGATGAAAAGGCCGTTGTTGGCCTTCATCTGCAACGGGGCCTCGTAAAACTTGGCAATCGTGTTGAACTCTAGATCAAGCATCCGCAGCGTCAGTTCTCCACCGGTGATGACCACGGGACGTTGAATGCGCACCCAACGCTGATCAATCCTATCCTTGGGGGTGTCCTCATCGGGGAGATCCTCGACCGGGACATGGTTGACCGGGTCAAAGACGGAGATGATCTGCCCCCCGACGTAGAGAGTGTGGGGGACGTAAACCGTTTCTGGAAGCACCTGGCCGATGGCTTCAGCAATGGTGGTTTTGCCATTGCCGGGGGGGCCGTAGATGAACATCGGTGCCCCGGAATTGATCGCCGGGCCCAGCCTGCGGAGCATATCTTCACTGATCACGATTTCGGAAAAGGCCGCTCGTACCACCTCGTCGTTGACCTTAATGTTGCGGATCGACTGGTTCTCGACCATTTCGCGATAATCTTCCAGCACAACCGGAGCGGGTCCAACATAGCGGCAGATTTCCATCAATTCGCCGCCGTATTTTTTGCCCGACTCGGTAACAATGAAATTGAAAGAAGACTTGACGAACTGGGTCGCGCTACGGACCTCGACCCGCTTTTGTTGCCGTAGCAGTGCCACTGCTTCATCGAGAATAGTGGTTGGCAAACCGATCCTTTGGGACAGATCGCTCAGGCGAAACTCACCCATATGCATGACATGTTTCAAAGCCAGTTCGGCGATAAAATCAAGATCCAGCCCCGTTTCCTCAACCGTTTGCGGGGCAGAGGGCGTGCGCTTGAAAAAAGTGCCGAGCTGATCTTCGGTAATGTAGCCGAGCGCCACCAGATTCTGGCTCAGGCGGCCGCCGTGCAGGCGCTGCCTTCTGGTGGCCTCACGGATTTGTTGTTTGGTGACAGACTGCTCCTCCAGCAATATTTGGCCAAGGTTTTTGTTCGTCATGGAAGTTCTCCCGAAAAGCTGGTAACCCCTGGGTGGTTATCTGTAGAATAAGCTCCTGCGAAAAATCAGTAACAGGTTATATTTATAACAGGTTACAAGCGAGCCGCATCTTGAGCTTTTTCTTTAAGTAGGAAAAATGGCTTCGATGGTGTCGTGAGCTCGCTGTCAAAGGTCTTTTCCGTGTCGAGTTACTGCAGGTTATGGCTGCCACCCTTGAAATGATGCCGCACAATGGCTAGATTGAACAAGCTTTTTCCTGATGAGATGAGGATTATGACTGACCCTGAACTGATTGTTAATCAAAATATCCCCTCGCGCGCACCTGATCTGGTGGTTGTCCGGCGACAGGCCGAATGCTGGTCGGTTGTGCAGGTTTCCTCCAAACTGGCCGAGTGGCTGGGGCTGGGGGATTTGGAACTCACCGGGCGTCATCTCGGTGAGCTTTTTGCCGACGTCAGCCCTGGGCTTGATCAGCTGGCGGAGGAGGTACACAGTGATGGCCAGTCACTGAACGACATCTCTGTCCACTTTCTGGGGGAGGAAAGTCGTTTCCTCCAAGTCGACGTTGTACCAGGCGGTTTAAGCCGAGAGGCCTACCAGCGCCAAGTGCTTTTTTACTTCCGTTTGCCCTCGCTCGGTCAAGCCCGGCAACACGAACCGGTCAGCCGGTTTGGACTGATTGGTTCCAGCCCGGGAATGCAGGAAGTCTTCCGCAAGATTCGTCTTTATGCGGCAACCGATGCCTCGGTGGTCATCACTGGTGAAACAGGCAGCGGCAAGGAGCTGGTCGCACGGGCGCTGCATGAACAAAGTCTTCGGCATGATCATGCCTTTGTTGCCGTTAACTGCTCGGCGATCTCTCCTGAGTTGCTGGAGTCAGAGCTGTTCGGCCACGAAAAAGGTGCTTTCACCGGGGCCCTGCGTAGCCATAAAGGTCGTTTCGAGCGTGCCCACAGAGGAACTATTTTTCTCGATGAAATCGGTGACATGCCCGAGGCTGCTCAAGTTAAGTTGCTGCGTGTTCTGGAGGAGGGTTGTCTGGAGCGGGTCGGTAGCGAGCGCGGACTTGAGGTGGATGTTCGGGTTGTCGGCGCCACCAATGTCCCCCTGGAACGGGCGGTACAGCAAGGCCGGTTTCGTGCTGATCTCTATCACCGCCTAGCGGTATTACGGATTCATCTGCCTGCTTTGCGGCAAAGGCCGGAAGATTTGCCGCTGTTGGTGGAGCATTTTTTAGCCCTGTTCCGGCGCAAGTACGACCGCCAGGTCGAGCGTCTGACCAGTGAAGCGATGGCGTTACTGCAAGCCTACCTCTGGCCGGGGAATGTGCGGGAGTTACGCAATGTGCTGGAGCGAGTCTTTATAGAAAACGGCTCCGAAGTTATTGGTGCCCGGGCGTTTCGCGAATGGGTTCGTGAGCGTCAGGACTTCTCACCGGGCGACTGGGGGCCAGAGGGCCTCGATGGCAAAACGGCTCCGCTTTCGTTGCCCTATACTCTGGGTGGCGACCGCCTGCTGCTTTCTCATCCGCAACGTTTGGCGCTGGCGGATCATGGCGCTGTTTTTTCTGCCGCCCGCAACCGCGCAACGCGCCCGGTGCCGTTGCGCGTTGACGAAATCCGCCAGGCTTATCACGCTGCAGGTGAGAATCTGTCCGGAGCTGCGCGTCTGCTGGGTGTCCACCGCGCGACCCTTTATCGTCACCTGGACCGACTCGGTCTGACCCGTTCTGATTTGTCCTCCCCTTAGTGCCCCCTTTGCTCGATTACTTGTTGAGTCTAAAAACGGAAGGCCACAGCACCGATTAGGTGCTGTGGCCTTTGCTCTTGTCTCCCCAAAAGGTTCCCTTGGTCCAACCCCTCCTTGTAAGAATTGAGCTCTTGCCTTTACAAGTGATAGATGTTTTGGTTAATTGTAGGGGTCTGACCTTTCCCCAAAGGAGCTTCCTGTGCAAGACAATCCAAACAGCAGAGTTGTTTACCGTTATGTAAGCCATCTCACCAAAGATACTCTGGCCTTGGTTCTTGCTGGCGGTCGAGGGACTCGGCTCTACGAATTGACTGACTTTAGAGCCAAGCCTGCAGTTCACTTTGGTGGCAAGTACCGCATTATCGACTTCCCCCTGTCTAATTGCGTCAACTCAGGCATTCGTCAGATCGGAGTCTTGACTCAATACAAAGCGCATTCGTTGATTCGGCATTTGGTGCGTGGCTGGAGTCATTTTAAACGGGAGCTTGGCGAATACGTTGAAATCTTACCGGCCTCCAAACAAGCATCGGAGGAGTGGTATCAGGGGACAGCAGATGCGGTTTATCAGAATCTCGATATTATCCGTATGACAAAACCAAAATTCATATTGATCCTTTCGGGTGATCATATTTATAAGATGGACTATCGCTCGATGTTGCTGGCTCACGTAGAAAGCGGCGCGGAGGTGACCATATCATGCCTTGAGGTGCCGATCGAAGAGGCCGCTGGCACATTCGGTGTTATGACTGTCGATGAAAACAACCGTATTTTGCGCTTTGACGAAAAGCCCGAAAAGCCCACCCCCCTCCACGACAAGCCCGACCTCACCTTGGCCTCCATGGGCAACTATATCTTCAATACCGAAACGCTTTTAGCACTCTTGGAGGAAGATGGGAAACGCCCTGATTCTGAGCATGATTTCGGTAAAGATATTATCCCGACTATTCTTGATGACTACAAAGTATATGCCTACCCGTTTCGAAAGGAAGAAACAGACGCCCAGGCTTACTGGCGTGATGTTGGATCTCTGGATGCTTTTTGGGAAGCCAATATGGAGCTGATTTCGCCGAACCCGGAGCTCAATCTTTACGATCCGGACTGGCCAATCTGGACCTATCAGAGGCAACTGCCTCCGGCAAAATTTGTTTTCAATTATGATGATCGTCGGGGAATGGCTGTAGATTCGGCGGTTTCAGGGGGCTGCATTATCTCTGGGTCATATCTAGAAAAGGCCCTCCTGTTTTCAAATGTCAGGACCCATTCCTACTCAAGCATCGAGCAATCAATCCTCTTGCCGGGGGCAATCATCAACCAACATTGTAAAATCAAGCATGCCATCATCGACCGTGCTTGTGAAATCCCGGAAGGAACTGTTATCGGTTTCGATGTTGAACAAGACAAGGCCAATGGTTTTAGGGTCACGGCGAAAGGCGTTGTGCTGGTGACTCGCAGCATGCTCGAACGAAAAAGTGGTTGAGCCGGTGTGGGTCGGATCAATACCACTGGTTGTAAAGAAAAGAACAGTCCCCCCCCATTGTCAAATTCGTTGCTTATCGACACCACAAACCAAAAAGAGGTCAGGAGAAAATCTCGTGACCTCTTTCTTTAAATGGCGCGCCGCGGTCAAGCTTACAACTGGGCAAGACTGGCCCTGGCTCTAAATGACCATGAGTCAAGCCTAACCCCGCTTCCGCTTCTTTGCGAGAGTATAGAAAGCCCTCTCTTTTCTGAGAGACACGCACATTAAAATGTCCACCCCAACGAGGGTGGAGTGGAACGATAAAAGCAGCTGTTAATTGTGCCTTATAAGAAAATAGCTAAGTCAGATATCGTGAGTGGTTCGGGATTATTGTTCAAGGAAGCAGTAAAAAATGGGTGGATTTTGACATCAATTCACAAACAAAGTAAATTACCCAGCAACAATTACCTTTAGAGTAAGGGGGTACTTATGAACAAGTTTCTTTTTGTGTTATTGGGAGTTCTTTTCCTTGCTGCCTGTGGTTCAGACACCTCATATCAAGACGGTCAGAAAATGGCGGACCAGATATATGGCCCCATGCCAACCCAAGAGATGATGTCTTCTATGGATCAAATAGGTGTAATGATTGAATCTGGTATTGAAAAAGCAAAAAACAAGAAGGAATGGTATAACGGTTTCTGTGACAGGGGTGAGGAAATCTGGCTTGACCGTATAGATGAGATTAATGATTTTATGGGGCATCAGATGTTGAATCCAAACTCTATAAAGTCAATGTTTCAACAAATGAGAAATGGGTTCAGAGAATAACTTCATTATTTTGTCGTCCTAAATATCTCTATCAATAACACACCCGTTTTCGTCTCGGCAGTGCTGACAAATAAGAATTGGTGATCTTACGATCAAACCAAGGATCCGCATATTTATGGGTTTGTCGTGCATAACGAACACCCTACTGACACAGGGGGATATGAACCTGTCACTCCAAAACGATTTAAAAAATCAAGGATATCGGGGACCTCTCAGATCTCAGCCAGGGAAGCGGGGATTAATAGGCCCTCCAGCGGGATCGCATAGAGACACTCGAAAGACAACAGAGGGACAAAAACAAAAAAGGGATTACAGCTTAATTAGCTGTAATCCCTTGATTTTTATGGTGCGCCGCGGAAGATTCGAACTCCCGGCCTTCTGATCCGTAGTCAGATGCTCTATCCAGCTGAGCTAGCGGCGCAATCGAACACGGTTTATCGCTTAAAGCTGATCTTAAGTCAAGCCTTTTCAAGCTTAACAGAAAATCTGGCGGAGAGGGAGGGATTCGAACCCTCGGTACAGTTGCCCGTACAACACCTTAGCAGGGTGCCACCTTCGGCCGCTCGGTCACCTCTCCGCTATCTACATTTTTTTGCAGGCGCACAGTGTAGTGTTGTCGCCAACGTTTTTCAATCACAAAATTTGTAACGTTTGCTCCGCTTTGAATCTTGCTAAAAGCGAAACAATTATAAAATGGCGGAGGAGGTAGGATTCGAACCCACGGACGCTTGCGCATCAACGGTTTTCAAGACCGCCGCCTTCGGCCGCTCGGCCACTCCTCCGTTTATATTTTAGACCCGCAGTTGTAATACGAACGGCGAATCGTATCAACTGATTTTTTCTAACCCACCCATATAAGGCCGCAAAACTTCGGGAATCACCACCGAACCATCTGCCTGTTGGTAGTTTTCCAGAACGGCGACCACGGTACGGCCAACCGCCAGGCCCGAACCGTTGAGGGTATGCACGAATTCTGGTTTGCTGCCCGCTTCGCGCCGGAAGCGGATGCTGGCGCGGCGAGCTTGAAAATCGCCAAAGCTGGAACAGGATGAGATCTCACGGTAGGTTTGTTGGGCTGGCAGCCAGACTTCGATATCGAAGGTACGGGCCGCCGAGAAGCCAATGTCTGCGGTGCAGAGATCAACCACCCGATAAGGCAGTTTCAGGGCTTGCAAGATCCCTTCGGCATCGGCCAGCAGTTTTTCCAATTCGACTTCGGAATCTTCCGGACGGGCAAACTTGACCAGTTCGACCTTGTTGAACTGGTGCTGGCGGATCAAACCACGGGTATCGCGACCGTGGGCTCCGGCCTCTTTACGGAAGCAGGGGGTGTGCGCCGTGTAGCAGATCGGCAGCTCGGCCCCGTCTAAAATTTCATCGCGGAAAATATTGGTCACTGGCACTTCGGCGGTCGGGATCAGGAAATAATCCGGATCATCCATATGAAACAGGTCGGCTTCAAACTTGGGCAACTGGCCGGTACCGGTCATGGTGTCGCGATTGACCATAAAGGGCGGCAGCACTTCGGTATACTTGCCACCCTGGGTGTGGGTATCGAGCATGAAATTGGATAAGGCTCGCTCAAGGCGAGCACCAGCGCCTTTAGATAGAGAGAAACGGGCACCGGCAATCTTGGTCGCGCGCTCAAAATCGATGATGCCGAGGTCTTCACCCAGATCCCAGTGTGGTTTGGGTTCGAAACCGAGCTGCGTTGGCTCACCCCAGGTGCGAAGCTCCGGATTGTCCGCTTCTGATTGACCAAGCGGGCAGTTTGCCTCGGGCAGGTTCGGCAGGGTCATCAGCAGCGCTTTGAGGTTTTCCTCGACCTGACGCAACTCTTCATCAAGTTCTTTGATGCGGGTCGACACGGCTTTCATGCGGACAATCTCACCCTGGACCTGACTCTTGTCCTTGGTGCGACCGATCAAAGCCGAAACCTGATTGCGCTCGGCCTTGAGATTTTCCGCATCACTGAGCAGAGCGCGACGACTGTCATCGAGGGCGCGGAAGTCGCCAAGATCGATGGCCCCGCCACGAGTGGCTAGGCGGCGTTCGACTTCGTCCAGGTTGTCACGCAAAAATTTGAGATCGAGCATAAAAACAGCTCCGCTGTTTTGGTGAAAGGTCTAAGGTGAAACGTAAAAAATGAAAGCGGAAAAACATCTTTCAGTATTGTGAGTAGGGAGTTCTAACACCTCTTGTGGGTCGCGTCAAGTGTTGGTTCTGCAACCCTTTTACCTTTTACTTTTCACATTTTACCCTTTTATTTCTCACCCCTGACCCACCAGTCGATATCATCATCAAACCACCAGCGGGTCGAGTCGGTCTCCCAGATGGTTTCCGCCAGGGTTTTCGCCGCATCGGTCTGCAAGCGCTTGAGCGTTGCCGGGTACCATTCGTCGGCGTAGCGATTGCCAAGATCCTTGTACTCTTTGAGCGCCAGGATCATTTCCAGCTGATCGGCATCATGGGCGATGCGTGCCTCGCGGGTTTCCTTGGCCATGAACTCGTACTGCAAACTACGATAATCATCGCCAAAAGGCAGGGTGCGGGCCAGGTCCTCAACCGCCTTGCGCTCATCAACCTTAACGTACTTCTTGTTGACGTAGTTCAGGTCGCCGGTGCGCGCTTCGGGAATATCGTGAAACAAGCAGAGCAGCACCACCCGGGCCGCATCAGCCTCAGCATCAAGCTGGGCCAAGGTGTAGCCGATCAGACTCGTACGAAAGCTATGCTCCGCCACCGATTCGGCCCCGGAGCCGAGGAACTGAAAACCGGTGCGCGGCGTGCGTTTAAGCATGCCGGCTTCGAAGAGGAAATTGGCGATGTTTTTCATAATATGTCCCGATCAGGAGAATGGGTTACTAATCAGTTTTAACGCAAAGGCGCTAAGGACGCAAAGGTTAATCGGGGCGTTGGGCATGGGACGAGAAAGGCTGGCCTACTACCAAACCATGTCACGTTCTCTTTTTGCTTTTGATTTCCTCGTACCGCGTCCCACGTCCCGGGTTTTAACCGAAACGGATCAGGGTGACCCCGCCGAGGATAAACAGTGTGGCAAGAAAACGGATTTTACCGCAGGACTCGCCGAGGAAGAGCACCCCGATCAACACGCCGACCAGCAGGCTGACCTGACGCACCGGCACAGCGTAACTCATCGGTGCCAGACTCAGGCCGTAACGAAAGGAGAGAAAGGAAGCCATTATCACCGGTCCTGAGAGGATCACCAGCCAACGGCTGTTTCTGAATTCCGCCAGGACCCGGCCCCGATACTTACGGCGCATGAGGTTCAGGGTCATGAATAACAGCATGAAATCGACCAGCAGGGCGGTGAAATGAAACGGAGAATAGAGAGTGACCCCGGTCTTATCAATCACCGCACCGATTGAATAAATGAACCCTGCGGCCAAGGCTGCCAAAACGGCCGGGTCGCGCAAACTACGGAAGGGCCGGATCATTTCACTCCAGGCCAAGGCGCGCAATTGGATGGAATAGGCACCAAAGAGGATCAGGCCGATGCCCATAGCGCCGAGACCGGATACTTTTTCTCCGAGGATCAGAACCCCCCAGATCGGCACCCAGAACATAGCGGTCTGTGCCAGCGGATAAATGAGCGACAAGTCGCCGTTGCGATAGGCCCGGCCAGAGAACAGATGATAGAGCATGAAGCAGACCGCGCCGATGGCCGCCAAACCGACCACGCGCCAAGAGGGCAGCGGGAAGGAACCAGCCACCGGCAGTGCCAGGGTCATCAAGCTACCAGAGGTGACGAACATCCACCAGATGAAGACGGTTTTGTCTTTGCTGCGCTTGACCAGCAGGTTCCAGAGCGCATGCATCAACGCGGAAAAAAGGATTAAGGTAAAGGCGAGAGTCGACATAAGCAGAGATTGTAGCGAAGAGAAAACTTTAGTGATACTAAAATCTTTTTGAAGAGGCTAAACCAAAAAACAACAGCATTGACAGCACCGACGCAGTTGATATGGTAAAGTAGTTAAATTACAGGTAATTTCAAGAACTAACAAGGAGACACAGGATGTCTGTCACCCGCAACGAACAGGACTCCATGGGCACCATGAGGGTGCCTGCGGCCGCTCTATATGGCGCCCAGACCGCCCGAGCGCAAGAAAACTTCCCCATCTCAGGGCTGCTCTTTCCCCGCCCGTTCTTGCGCGCGCTCGGAATGATCAAGGAGCATGCGGCCCAGGTTAACCGTGAGCTCGGTCTGCTTGAGCAGCGTCAGGCCATGGCCATTATGGATGCCGCCGAAGAGATGGTGATCGGCGACCTGGACGATCATTTCCCTCTGGATATTTTCCAAACCGGCTCTGGCACCAGCACCAACATGAATGCTAACGAGGTGATCGCCAACCGTGCCTGCCAGCTGCTGGGCGAAGATCTCGGTAACCGCAGCGTGCATCCGAATGATCATGTCAATTATGGCCAATCGAGTAATGATGTGATTCCTACGACCATGCATCTGGCCGCGGCGGTGGAAATCAAGCAATCTTTGCTGCCCGCTCTTGGCGAATTGTGCAAGGTCCTTGGTGAGAAGGCCCGGCAGTTTGATGATATCGTTACGATCGGCCGGACCCATTTGCAGGACGCCACGCCGATACGGCTGGGACAGGTCTTTGGCGGTTATTTCCGTCAGGTCAGTCTGGTGATCAATGAGTTGGAGCGGACGCTTGATGGGCTTTGCGAATTGCCGCTGGGCGGCACCGCGGTTGGCACCGGGCTCAATACCCATCCCGAATTTGCCCAGCGGGTGATTGCCGGGCTGGCAGAAGTCACCGGGCTGCCGCTGCGTGAGGCCAAAGATCATTTCGCGGCCCAGGCCGGGAAGGAGCAGGTGGTTGCGGCCAGCGGTGCGCTCAAGACCTCGGCGGTCGCACTCTTCAAGATTGCCAATGATATCCGTTTTCTGGCGAGTGGCCCGCGCTGCGGTCTTGGTGAATTGCAGCTGCCGGCGGTGCAACCGGGGAGTTCGATCATGCCGGGGAAAGTCAATCCGGTGATGGCGGAAAGTTTAATGCAGGTCTGTGCCCAGGTGATCGGCAACGACGCGACCATTACTCTGGGGGGCCTGGCCGGTAATTTTGAACTGAACGTGATGATGCCGGTCATGACCTACAACCTGTTGCAATCGATTGAACTGCTGACCAACGCGGTTGAGCAATTTAATGTGCGCTGTCTGCATGGTCTTGAGGCGAACCGGCAACGCTGCGAAGCGTTGATCGAAGAAAGTTTGGCCATGTGCACGGCGCTGGCACCGGTGATTGGCTATGACCGGGCGGCGGCCATCGCCAAGCAGGCTCATGCCACCGGTCAAACGGTGCGAGAGGTTGCACTTGCCGAGCAGGTTTTGCCCGAAGAGGAACTTGGCCGCTTGCTTGATCCAAGACCAATGACCGAACCGGGGATTCCTGGAAAGACCCGATAAAGCTGGGACCTGGGACGCGTAGATTCGGGGACTGTCCCCAAACGGGGGCGCCCCCTTTTAACGGAAAAAATCAGAATATGTCGAGAAAAGAGAGTCGCAACCATCTGCTGCTGCGTTACAACAAGGAGCGGCAACGGAATGTGTTGGCCAAACCGGGCGAGCATGAATTTGTTTTGATTCTTGATCAACTCAAGCCGAGCTTCAACGTGGGCAAGATTTTTCGGAGTGCCGAGGCTTTTGGTGCTCACGCTGTGCACCTGGTCAATGTCGGTCAGTTTGACCCATCTCCGGCCAAAGGCTCCTTTCGCAAAGTTCCTGCCCGGTTTCATGACAGCTTTGCCGACTGTCACGCTGCCTTGGTCGCTGAGGGCTATAGCTTCTTTCTGCTTGAGCCGACCGGGCTTGACTCGCTCTGTACGGTGAAATTACCCAAGAAATGCGCTTTTGTGTTGGGGCATGAGGAGTTTGGTTTCAGCTTCAAGCGGGAAGGTTTTACAGATCTGCAGACGCTGTCCATCCCTCAATTCGGCAGTGTGCAGAGCCTCAATGTCAGTATTGCCGCCTCGGTGATCATGTACGAATATGTGCGTCAGGTTCAAAGGCGGACGCCTGAGCCGACCGCGACCAGCGCTCAGCCATAGGCAGGCAGCTGTCGGGCACAACTTATTGATCTTTAGCCCGCCCGCATTGCCAGCAGGCGCCGAACTGACCTTCCAGCACTTCGTTGCAATCCGGACAAGTCCAGGGTGTTGCCGACGACGGACTCTCTTTCAGCCAGGCATCGGCCAGTAGTTTGGCCCGCGGGTAGGTTTCCTCGTCGACAAGCCACAATTCAGGAAAGAGCTCGACAAAAGGGATTTCTCCCAGCCCCATGAACAACTGCTCGTTCTTGATCACGCAGGCCAGCCCCTCCTTCTCGAGCAACTCTTTAACCACGTTTGCCAGTCCGAGTTGATGTAAGCCGAAGGTGCAGAGTTTCAACATAGGCTTTTGCTCATGCGGCGGCGGGGAAAGAAAAACCGCTTAAAAGGGTCGTAACACAACGCGGCCCGTCGGTCCAGTAGAGCCTCCAGCATCGAGATCACTCACTATCTACAGGTTACCCAAAGCATCCAGCAGGTTCTGGCCGAGTTCTTTGCGCTGCCAGTTTTTCAAGCCATCAATTTCGGCAAAATCTTTGATTGCTCGGGGATTGTTGCGCGACACCGCTTCAAGCAGGGCATTGTTAATCAGAACGCCTGGATCGAGAGAGAGGGAATCGGCCTTCTTCTGTCGCCAGCTTTTAAGGGTTTTGAGCCTGGCCTCGGCAGCGGGATCTTTCACCCGGCGTGGCTGGCGCTCAAATCTCGGCAGCTCCGGCTCTGGAACTTCCAGACCCTCGCGCACCGCTTGCAACAAGGCCTGGCCATAACGTTCGATTTGTCGTGACGAAAGATCGTCAATGCCTCTTAACCCCTGGGCTGACTCTGGTGCCCGCTGGGCCAGGGCCAGTAACGACTTGTTACCGAGAACCTTGTAAACCGGACTATTGCGGCGACAGCCTTCTTTTTCGCGCCACTGCATCAATGCTTCCAGAATCCCCAGCTCACGCCGCTCCAAGTTGCCAGCACCTTTTAGCCGTAGACAGATCGGACCTGCGGCGGGAGCAAAGCAGACTTTTTCCATCAGCAGGAACTCTTCGTCGGCCCAACTCTGACGCTTCAACTCTTTAAGCCGCGGCTCTAAAATATCAACTAGGCGGTGCAGGTGCGAGGTGTCAGCTGCGGCATACCGCACCATCTCCGCAGGTAAAGGTCGCTGTGACCAGTCGGCTTTTTGAAAGCGTTTGTCGAGTTCTACACCGAAATACTTACGCAACAAGTCGGCCAGCCCGAGGCGGGGCTCCCCGAGCAGTTGAGCACAAATCATAGTGTCGAACAAGCCGTTGATTTCTATATCGAAATCACGCTTTAAGCTGCGCAAGTCATAGTCCGCGGCGTGGAAGATTTTGCGAATGGCTGGATCAGCCAAAACCGGGCGGAGCGGGCTGAGATCGGTTGCGGCCAGAGGATCAATCAGCACGGTCCGCTCTGTGGTCGAGACCTGGATCAGGCAAACCTTTTCCTGGTAATTGTGCATCGAGTCGGCTTCCAAGTCGACAGCGATCACGGTCTCGGCGGCAAGGAGTTCAGCCAGTTCGGCAATTTGGGTGTTGGTCGTAAGAATTTCAATGTGTTCCATTACTGTTCATACCTATTCATCTAATGGTTCGGGTTGTTTTGCGTGACGACGATCTAAGTCATCTCCTGTAAATAATTGAAAGTGGAGGTTCCAGACAGGCTCGCATCTTGCTCACAAGCCGTCAGGACGCGGCGCCCCTCAACAGAGGACGCCCCCAAATGGGTCAGGTCGACCACAAAGCGGCGACAACCCATCTTCTGCAATTCATCAAGATGACCGATCAGGGAAAAATCCTGTTGCGGCCGTAGCACTGTGAGTCCGGTGCGATCCTCCACCCGAAAGGCTTCGTCACGATCCGAAACCAGCGGATGTTCTGGTTTGACACCGCGCAGTGGGATGCGCGAAATCATCATCGGCAGGTTGGCATAGACGGTGACGGCCAGTGGCAAGCCCGTCTTGCGATTGAGTAGCGCGGCCAGATTATTACGATCGTCTTCGACATAGAGCGTTGCCGCCGAAAGTCCCAGTTCACGCCAGACGCAGGCGGCCTGACTATTGGTGGTGAAGAGACGGTAACCGCTTTCGAGAGAGAGCTCTTCAACATCATCAAACAGGAGAAACTGACCAATATTCTGCAAACGAAAGCGGCTGAAACCAAGGTCGCGGAGTTGCTTGACTTCGGCCTGAAACGCTGCCCAGTCATCATCAAAGATGGCCAATGGCAAATCCCAGAGAATTCGTTCGGGCGTCTTTAAAATGGCTCGACTGCCCGACTCAAGCTTGGCGCAGACGCCAGGGGTGAGCGGCAGGATCAACGTATCAACTCCTGCTTGCTTGGGTAGCGAGAGTTCGTGCAGGTTGCCGTGGGCGACTGCGAGACAAGGTGTCCCGGCCGGAGAATTTCCTGCGGGAACCAGGTCGGCCATGGCTTGGCGGCGATGATCCGTCCGGGCTTCATGCTGACACTCTTCCACCAGCGCGGCCAGTTCCTGATAAAATTCGCGGCGGATGGCGTTCAGGCGGCTGAGCGGTAAAACCACCGCTGGCAGTGGGCCGCATTCGAGGCGACCCAAGGTTAGCGGCAACTGCCCGGTTTTGCCAAAGGTCTTGATCAACACCTCAGGCGACAGCGGTCGGTCGGTTGCGGGAAACGATTCAACCGGGTAGTGGTGCGCCAGCGACAGACCATGACAGGCGGCGGACACTTCGATCCGTTGCGGGGTCGGCATGGCGATGACGAGATCAACCACCGCCTCTCCGGGAGAGACACTCTCCAGGCGTTTGTGGCAGGCCGATTGGCTCAGGTTGAAGGCCTTGCCCGAGGAAACTTTATAGATGCGGTCGCCAGTGCGAAAGCTTTTGCCGGGCGGGGAACCAACCGCGACGCGTTCACCACTGTTAGCTCGGCTCACCGGCTTTTGCGCGAGACGCAGATCCCGAATCGTAAAAGCCGTACCCGGTTTGTCGGTGGCCGGTTGAATCCGCAGGCGGTCGCCGAGATGCACCGCGTCACGGGGCACAAAGCAGAGCAGCCCGTCCTGGCAACTCTCGACGCTGCCGATCAAGCGACCGGTGGCGCCATGAACGCCGGGGTTGACCATGTCGCTGGGAGGGTTGCCTGGTAGAAACCCGCGGGTTGGCTGACGGCCAAAGGATTCTTTGAGCAGCTCTTTGGCCGCACTGATCGCGGTGGCACGTTCCCGGTCTGAAGCATCAAGCACCATGCGGTAGGCCTGCACGACGTTGGCCACGTATTCGGCGCTCTTCATGCGGCCTTCAATCTTGAAGCTCATGACTCCGGCGGCGGCTAACTCTGGCAGCAGATCAATCGCCGACAGGTCGTTGGGCGAAAAATAGTAACCGTCTTTGCCTTTGTGATGATAGCGCCGGCGGCAGGGTTGCGCACAACGGCCGCGGTTGCCGCTCATGCCGCCCATCCAGGAGGAAAAGCTGCACTGGCCGGAAAAGGAGAAGCAGTGGGCTCCGTGGATAAAGTGTTCGAGGTCGAGGTGGGTTTCGCGCTTGATCACGGCGATTTCTGCCAGACTCAACTCGCGGGCCAGCACGGCCCGGGAAAAACCCAACCGCTCGGCCATACGCACGCCGGCGGCGTTATGAATCGTCAACTGGGTCGAAGCATGCAACTCCAGACCGGGGAAGTGCCGCCTGGCCAAGCGCCAGACACCCAGGTCCTGAAGGATGATCGCATCAACGCCGATCGCCTCAACCGCCGCCAGAATATCGATCAGATGTGACAGCTCTTTTTCTTTGACCAGGGTGTTGAGGGTCAGAAACACTCGCCGTTGGCGGGCATGGGCGTAACCGACCATGCGTTCCAGCTCATCGCGATTAACATTTTTAGCTTTGGCGCGGGCCGAGAATTCTTTGAGACCGACGTAAACTGCATCGGCTCCAAACTCCATGGCCGCAAAGAAGGCTTCAAGGCTACCGGCCGGGGCCAGCAGTTCTGGCTTTTGTGGTGCGTTGTTGGACGTCATCTGTACTTTGCTTTATTGAAAGAAAAAGCCGGGAAAGTCCCGGCTGGTAGATATCTAAGCACTCTATCATGGCAGACCGCAGGCTGGCAAGCTGTGCTCAATTTGGGTTTAGTCTGCGCAACAAGATTCAACGCTAGGACAATCTCACTAAAAACCATTCAAAAGGAAATCAATAGCGTCGAGTACCTCTCTACGAGCAGCCTTAAGAGATGCCACTTTATTTCGCAAGTCTTTGACGGGATATCCTGCTATCTCAGGTGTGGACATAACAACAGCTTGCCCATTGATATCAAATCGTGGACAAAGTTTTTGCGCGACTTGTTTTGCAGAAAATATCGAGAGCAGAGGAACCACCGTACGAGTGGCTAGACAGTCATGTAGGTCCTGCTGAACGTCGAGCAGGAAGGGTATGGCATCCATTGATTCTGGCTCTTCATTCTCGTAAACATCAAATTGAGCCACTAGAATCTCCTTTTACTCGCACCGAAGACTCCATTCCTTTCGATGCGTGCATTGTAAGATTCAATAGCTTCCTTGTTTTCCACAAGCCACTGCACTTCCATGCTTGTTCGCACCTTTTCAAGAACCGCCTCTTCAAACGTTTGGGAGAGATTAATGCCAGCACCCTTAGCAATCCGTAGCAGGTCGGCATTTGCGGTAAGGTTTACCGGCCTCTTCGGAGCATCTTCATCATAAACATTCTGTGCTTTCATTGTGCCCTCCTCATGCGCATAGTACGTGCGCATAAGATATCATTCAATCGTACGCGGTGCAAGCAATAGGAGGTCCTTGATGTTGCTCCAGAAGGTTTGGCAAGTCGTAAGCACCCGAAATCGACTTATGTGGCCAAGACCAAAAAACCTTGACCTATAAGAATCGGACAGCCCCTACTTCCACCGCACCCCATTCCACGCGCAGATGGTGAAGTGCCCCGGCCGGGTGCCAGTTATCGCCAGCGACTGCTCACCTTCATGCAGGTAAATTGCGCCGGGTCCAATAACGCTGAAACCATGTTGATCAAACTTGAGGCAGGGACGATTGTTGCAGGGGAGATACTCGGGGCTGGCAAAGGAGATGGCACTACTGGGGGGAGTGTTCGCATTGCTGCAGGCACGGCGATTGATTCCAGTGGCCCAGCCGAAGCTCACCCCGGGCGGCAAATCCTTCTGCCAAAGGCGTTCCGCCTCACCGTCGTCAGTCATGCCATTGCTGTTATGATCGCGCCACTGGTAAGCTTCGTATCTCTGCGCCGCCGGATCAAAGACCAAAAAGGACCGCTGCATGACCAGCGTTCCGTTGCTCATAGTAAAATTCCCGCTCATTTCGGCGCGATTCTGCACCTGTTTCAAATCTTCAAAGAGCTGATGCCCGGCCCGTTCAACCTGCCGTCCTTGCAACATGGCCGTCGAGCCCCAGGTTGCCAGGCAAGTCAGAATCCCCATGATCGCTATCACCACGAGTAGCTCCAGCAAGGTAAAACCTGTCGCTCGGTCGCATTTCATCGCAGCCGCCATGACAGCACCTTGACCGAGCCGGGATTGACCCCGGCTCCTGGTGAGAGCCGCTGTGCAATTCCGAGTTGGGTAACTTCCCCAGTCAGAGACACCGACACCGTGACCCCTGGCGCGGTCACGACCCGACCAACGGCCGCAGGCTCAGAACTCAAGTCGAGCTTTTCCTCGCCCTGCGGAGTGAGTCCGATCATGCGCCCCGAGGTCAGTGCGTTGGTCAAAGGATCCGCAGGCAAATAATCTAAGGCGGTGGTAAAGAGCAGATGGCCGAAGGGGTCGAAGGTCGGCGTCGACCAGACTTTTTCGCCATAATCGAGCTCATAAGACCAGAGCAGTTGACTGCCGCTCGGCAGAATTTCTACCGCATAGATTGAATAAGTCCGATGATCATCGGCATGAGCGGCACCACCGGTGCCGAAAACCGCCAGGTTGTTGTTGACGGCAACGCCAGCACCGATGGGTTCGGCGACTCCGCTCGGAACAGTGTAAGCCGGGGCACCGCCAAGCGGCTGACCGTCGGCGAGGTTGAGGGCCCAGAGGCGACCGGCCATGTCACCGAACAGCAGGGTGTCGTTGCGCTGGTCAGCATCGACATCCATCAGCGCCGGAACGGCCGGGGTGGCATTGACCGTTGCGGTTTCGTCGACATAGGGCTGCCGGAACTGCCAGAGTAACTGCCCGGTCACCAGGTCGAGTGCGCAGGCGTTGATGCCAGCTGGCTCCTCGGCATCAGCAGAAAAGTCTGTAGTCAGATAAATGCGCGGCGAACGGGACGTTGCATCAGAGAAAGTGCTTATGACGCCGCGAGTCCGTCCGGTGCGGTCGCCCGGCAACAAATGCTCCCATAACAGTTGCGGGTGATAGGGGTCAGTGATGTCGAGGACAAAGAGGCAACTCCGGCCGACAGCGGTAATGGTGCCGGTTGCAAGCAACAACGTCTGCCAGCGGCGACGACCATTATTCTCTGGATCAAGGTAAAAATCGCCGACGGCTGGAGAGCCGTCCAGATGTACGGCCACCGGGCGCTCCGGCTCGGTAAAGGGTTGTGTTTGCACATGGGGCAAAAAGCTGCCGGGCAGGTAGGCCCAGAGCTCGACGCCGCCATCTGGATCATCGATCAGATAGCTGCTGCTTTCGACCTGCCAGCGACCAGCGTGAAACGCATGCAGCAGGCCGTCTTCGGCACCGACGTAAAGCACCCGGTCGCGTTCGGCGGTTGCCGCCGGCAGCGGGCTGCGACCGACCAGGGCCGGTGAAGATCGACTGATCGCCCAGAGTCGCTGCGGCGCGTCACCGGTGCCGAGGACATTCGCCGCATTGGCTCCGGTGCGACCGCGCAGCGTATGAATCAAGCTTTCTGCGGCAGCGGTCGAGCTACAACCGAGGGCTGCTTGTAGGCGCGAGGCTTCGGCGCCGACCAATGGCAGCAGCTCCGCCCCCTGGTTCGTGAAGAGACTGCGGTAGAGATTGTCGCGGGCAATCTGTTGCGGCGGATCGTTATCGTAACTCTCTCCGGGGTTGGCCCCGACGCCGGGCAAAGGAATGCGGTCAGCGGCGTCCCACAGCGTGAAGGGAAAGATGTCGCAAATATCGATGGCCCGAAGATGGCCGCGCCGAACGGGAGCCTCAAAAGAAGCAACATAAAGCACCCCGTCATCGACCACCGGGGTGGTAGTGACATGCTCGCCAATCAGTTCGCTGGCCATGGCCGAAAACCGCGGCGACCACCAGAACAGGGCACAAACCAGCATCAGCGCGCAGACTTGAAAAAACCGCATATTCCCTCCAGACTCATTACAAGGCAGCTCCGGAAGTCCACCCCCGGCCGCCGAAACACTCAATCTTCAATGCGATAGGCATTGACCGGCAGGTCGGCCAGGTCGGGGTTGCCTTCGATCCCACCGGTGGTCTCCTTCGTTGAACGGTTCAACTGCTGATAATGCATCGCATCTGCAGCCAGATCGAAGCCACAGAGACTTTCAACCAGCACCTCCGCCCCCTGCGAAGCTCGGGCTCTGGCCAGGATGAAAACTTTCAGGTCATTATCCTTCAGCAGGTCGCCATCACCATCAGCATTGTCGCGGACAAAGAGCTCCACCGGGATGGCGTCAATCTCAGTCGTCCAAAGCGGCTCGGCCGGATAGGCGCCAGCTGTTGCCATCGACAGACAATTTTGCCAGCCAGCGGAACTGCGATAAGCTATGGCCAGTTGCTGACGCGACCATTCAATCCCGGTATGAGCCGCCCAGAAGACCCGTTCGCGGACAGCGGCTTCTGCCACATATCGGGTTGATTGCCAGATTTTTTCGGTCAAAACATGTGCCAAGGCCAGCAACACCGCGAGCAATATCACCACACTGACCAGAGCCATCCCTCGTTCACGGCAGGCCATGGTTTTTCACCTCCACCAATTGTGATACCACAACGCGTCTGAAATGATCCCGGTAAGGACCGTAGCTGCGATTGCCCATGGTATAAACCTCTGCTGCCGGATAAGCCTGGTCGGAGCGCAGGTCTCTGACCAGCAGACTGATTCGCACTGCCCGGATTTTGCCTGGGTCGGTCGGTTGATCGGTCTGGGCGCCATCGGCCTGCAGGTACTCGAACTGGAGGCCATCGACGGCGTCATCAAGAATGTTTTGACTGGTGAAATCGTCCCGGCGCAAGTGATGGCTGCCAGCAACAGGGTCGAGCAGATAACGGTAGGCTCGGACTCCGAGAACTTCGGTGCCAACCGGTGCTGTCACGGTCAACTCCTGCTCCAGATGCAGGATCTGGTCAGCGGACTGCAACGCATAGCAGCGCCGATGATTTCCCAGTACCAGATGGCTGATCGCTTCCGGTGCCGGTAACAGCTCACGGCTTGACCCAGGGCTGAGGTTGGGTCGTCGGTTCAAGCTCAGCGAGCTGTCGCCAATCACCCCTTCCTGCTCCAGGCACAGTGGTGGCGCAAACGAGACCGCTTTGACCAGAGTCAGGGTGTCATCATCCAGACCGCCGTCTTCAGGGATCAGGGCATAGGCCAGGGTTTCAAGCGGATCTCCCGAGAGGCTGTCATGAACCAGAGCCAGGGGAGTCTCCCCGGCAACCAGTGGTACCGAGCCAAGCATAAAGGCCGCTTCGCGGATATCATTAGCGACAAATCGAATCAGCCGTTCGGCCCGATCCTGCAGGTCGTTGCGGCTAATTTCGGTCAGAATCCGCTTTTGAAAAGTGATGACCAACTGCAAGATGCTGGTACCGACCAGGCTGGCAATAGTCATGGCCACCAGGAGCTCAACCAAAGTCACACCGGCGCTGTGCTTGGTCTTCATGGAGCCGTCCGAATCGATTGCAGCTGGTAGCGATGGGTCTTGCCCTGCTGCTGCCAGCGCGTTGTCACTGTCAGGCGAGTTTGGCCTGACTGCGGCACATCAACCTCAGTCTCTTGCCTGAGTTCAATCGCCGCAACCCGTAGCGGGTCATCGGGGATCCGCTCCAGATCGGCATAATCGATCACCTGCATCTCCACCATGACCTCTGACGCCAGGCGCCGGGCCTGACCATGCAGGTTGTTGTCACGATTGACCTGTAAATTGGTCAGCAGCAGGGGCAAAAGGCCCATGCTCGCCACCAGAAAAATTAGCATCGAGACCATGACTTCGGTCAAGGTGAAGCCGCTATTTCGGCCAGATGAGTTGTTCCTTAAAAAAGTCTGACACATTTCCCCCTCCCCTTCGTAAAACCAAAAAACCAAGTCTTTATAACTCACTCAAACAATTCAGATACCGCTTCAACCAAACAGGCCCTGATCCGCCATGCTGATGTAGCGACCGCTACCGATAATAATATGATCGAGGACCCGGACCCCCATGAGTGTGCCGGCCTCGCGCAAGCGGGTGGTCAAATCGAGATCTTCACGACTCGGCGAGGGATCGCCGGACGGATGATTATGCACAAACAGGACTGCCGCCGCCGATTCGCGGATCACCGGCTGGAAAACTTCCCGTGGATGCACGATGCTGGCGTTAAGGCTGCCTTCGGAAATCTGGATTTCACGTATAATGCGGTTTTTGCTGTCGAGCAGCAGAGTCAGGAAAACTTCTTTTTTGCGGTCACGGAGACGTTCATGAAAATGGTCAAAGACTTCCCGTGAGCTGGTAAAGCGGGCTCCGGGAGAGAGGGGAGTGGCGGCGAAACGCCGGGCTAGTTCGCCGACCGCCAGAATCTCGGCGGCTTTGGCGGGACCGATGCCGGGTAGCTGACAGAGTTCGACCGCTGTCGCTGAAGTCATCGCCCGCAAAGAACCAAACCGGGTCAGCAGCAGTCGGGCCAGATCCAGAGCACTGGTTCCTGAGTTGGCATGACCGGTTCTTAAAATCAGCGCCAGTAATTCGGTATCACTGAGCGCCGTGGAGCCGATAGACAGAAGCTTTTCCCGCGGCCGGTCGGCCACGGGCCAGTCCTTGATACAGGACATTGCCCCCTCCCCTAATTCATTAAATAACATCAACAGAACATAAAATCAGAAACGTCGAAATACCATAAAATGCGCTCATGATGCAAGACTCATGTTGTTGGCAGCGAAAGCGATGGTTGACTTGCACCGAAACCAGCATTTATTATCAGGTGATAAGAATATTCAGTTTTGGCTGCCATGGGCAGTCGGGCTCTCGCAAAGGAACAGATATGGCTTTACTTAAGATACGACACTATCCCGACCCGGTCCTGAAAAAGGTAGCTACGGCGATCTCCGAGTTTGACGATTCTCTGCGTCAGCTCGCCCATGACATGGTGGAAACCATGTACGCTGCTCCTGGCATTGGTCTGGCCGCACCCCAGGTCGGCATCAGCAAACGCCTGACCGTCATTGACTGTGCCCATAAAGATGAGGACTCCCAGCTGTTGATTCTGGTCAACCCTGAGATTGTCGCCCGGGAGGGCGAGGCTTGCGAGGAAGAGGGCTGCCTGTCGGTGCCGGAATATTATGCCTCAGTTGTTCGCAGCGCGGTGGTGCAGGTTCGCTTCCAGGACCTCGACGGTCAGAGCCGTTTGATCGAAGCTGGCGGCCTGATGGCGATTGCTTGCCAGCACGAAATTGATCATCTGGACGGCATCCTCTTTGTCGATCATCTCTCCCCGCTTAAGCGCAGCTTGTTTCGTAAGAAATGGCAGAAGATTCAGGAACACCAGCAGGAGCAGATGTAATGCAGCCACAGAATTTGCGTACAGTGTTTATGGGCACGCCCGACTTTGCGCTGCAGACCTTGCAGGGTTTAATTGACGCCGGATGTAATCTGGTTGGCGTCTACACCCAACCCGATCGGCCCAAGGGCCGCGGTAAGCAGTTGGCGGCGCCGCCGATCAAGCAGCTGGCGCAACAATACAAGCTGCCGGTCTTCCAGCCACAGAAACTACGCCAACCGGAGGTGGTGGCCGAGCTGGCCGCGCTGGCCCCGGATCTGATTGTGGTGGTTGCCTATGGTCAAATTTTGCCCAAGAGCGTGCTCGATATCCCGACCCACGGCTGTATTAATGTCCACGCCTCGCTGTTGCCGAAATACCGTGGTGCGGCCCCGATCAATAAAGCGATTATTGATGGTGAAACCGAAACCGGCGTAACCACCATGTATATGGACGTCGGCCTGGATACCGGTGACATGCTGATCAAGCGCTCCTTGTCGATTGGAGCCAACGAAACCGCCGGTCAGCTGCACGACCGTCTGGCGGCCCTTGGCTGTGAGGCCATGATCGAAACCCTGCAGCAGCTTTGTGCTGGCACCCTGCAACGCACGGTTCAGGATGATGCCCAAAGCAACTACGCGCCGATGATGAAGAAGGCGGACGGCCGCATCGACTGGAGCCTTTCGGCTCAGGCGATTCATGACCAGATTCGCGGTCTGGATCCCTGGCCGGGCGCTTACACCGTTCTTAACGGCGAGCTCCTCAAGTTGGCCAACACTAGCCCGCAAGGCGACGCGGCCGGGCAACCTGGTTGCGTTATCGCGGCGGATAAAGATGGGGTGCGGATTGGCTGTGGTCGCGGTAGCTTGCTGGTTAAAGAGTTGCAGTTGGCTGGGCGCAAACGTTTGGCCGCCGGCGACTTTTTGCGTGGCTGTGCTCTCGAGCCAGGGGCGATTCTAGAGTAGACCGAACCACCAACACTCTGTGACTCTTTACGAAAGAACAAGGCTTTTAAAACATGAACACCTTACGTACCGTTGTGTTGCTCTCCGTTTTGACCATCGGACTGGTTTCTGTTGGTGGCATGATCGGCGGCCAGGGCGGTGCCCTGTTTGCCTTGATCATGGCTGGCGTCATCAACATGGGTTCCTACTGGTTCTCAGACAAAATTGTCATTAAAATGTATCGCGGCAATCAGATCACCAGCGGCCCGCTGTTTGAGGTGGTGGCCGAGCTCTGTCAGCACAACCAACTGCCGATGCCCAAGGTTTACACCCTGCCACAATCGACCCCCAATGCCTTTGCGACCGGGCGCAATCCCGAACATGCGGTGGTTGCTGCCACCGAGGGCCTTGTGCATATCCTTTCCCGTGACGAGTTGCAAGGGGTTATGGCCCACGAAATGAGCCATGTCATGCATCGCGACATCCTGATTGGCTCCATTGCCGCAACAATTGCCGGTGCCATCACCTATCTGGCACATATGGCCCAGTGGGCCGCAATCTTTGGTGGTTTCGGTCGGGACGAAGAGGACAGCAATCCGCTGGCCCTGATTGCCCTGGCGATCATCGCTCCGATGGCAGCGATGTTGATCCAGATGGCGATCTCGCGTTCCCGTGAATACGAAGCCGACAAGGGGGGCGCCCAACTCTGCGGCAATCCGCGGTCGCTGGCCAGGGCTCTGAGCAAACTGGAAAACGCCAACCGGACGGCACCGATGCCGCGGGTGAATGAGGCCACCGCGCACATGTTCATCGTCAATCCTTTGCGTGGCGGCGGCGTCACCGCCCTGTTCGCTACCCATCCGCCGATGGCAGAGCGGATTCGTCGCCTTGAGGCGATGACAGGACCAACCGAATAGCCAACAACCAAGGGGACGCCTCTCGTCCCCTTCTTTATTTGTGGCGAAGGTTGACCACAGCAACAAAGGTAAAATGACCGGTAAGAATCAAAAACCTAA
Organism: Desulfuromonadales bacterium; assembly: GCA_030145195.1. GTDB lineage: Bacteria > Desulfobacterota > Desulfuromonadia > Desulfuromonadales > BM103 > JAQYVY01. The sequence goes on from JAQYVY010000004.1 coordinate 34,107, forward strand.
TTCACTGGATGCTCGCTATGCGGCATTTGATATTCTGCAACGGGTCGAGCAGGGCGGCTATGCCGATCGGCTGCTTGATCATTATTTGCAACGCCACCCAACCATGGACCTGCGGGAACGAGGCCTGTTGACCGAGCTGGTCTATGGCAGCTTGCGTTTGCGCGGCCGCCTCGATTTTGCTCTCGCTTTGTTCAGTCGGCAAAAGCTGCAGCGGCTCGAACCCGGAGCCTTGCGCTTATTGCAGCTCGGTGCCTACCAGTTACTGGAACTTGACCGCATTCCGTCACACGCGGCGGTGCACGCGACGGTCGAACTGGCCCATCAACTCGGTCTGGGGCGAGTCGCCGGGTTGATCAACGGCACTCTGCGCACCCTGGAGCGCGAGCGCGCCACTATTGCCTGGCCGACGCCTGACAACCTGCGGGCTTATCTCCTGCATGTCTGCAGTCTGCCAAACTGGCTGGCCAAAGAACTGTTGCGGCAATTTCCCAATACGGAATCGCAGGCGCTGGCAGAGGCGCTCACCGAAGCCGCCCCGTTGACGCTGCGAACCAACACCCTGAAAACCGATCGTGAGACTTTGCTGGCGGCGCTGGCAGAAGCGGGACATAGCGCCAGAGCTTGCCGCTATGTCGCCGAAGGCATCATTGTCGAAAAGCGCGCGGCTCAACCGTTACCGGGAGATCAAGACGGCTGGTACCAGGTCCAGGACCAGGCGAGCATGCTCATCGCGCATCTGCTCGCTGCCCAACCCGGCGATAAGGTCTTAGATGCCTGCGCCGCCCCCGGCGGCAAGACCACCCACATCGCCGCGCTGGCCGGCAACCAGGCCCAAATTCTGGCTCTGGATAAACACCCCCGGCGGGTCGAGCTGATTCACCAGGGAGCCGCCCGCATTGGTTGCCAGGGGATTGAGGCGCAGTGTTGGGATCTGACCGAAAAACCTGACTTTCTAGAACCGGAGAGCTTTGATCGCATTCTGGTTGACGCGCCGTGCAGTGGACTTGGCGTGCTGCGGCGCAACCCGGAGAGTCGCTGGAGTCGACAACCATCCGACATCAAAGCCCTGGCTGAGCTGCAGCAAACCATCCTCGGCCAGGTGGCGCCGCTGCTGCGTTCCGGCGGACATCTCCTGTACTCGGTTTGCACCTTCACCACCGCCGAGACCGACGCCGTGGTTGAAGCTTTCCTGACCACGCACCCAGACTTTGTGCAAGAGGATTTTCGGACCCTGCTGCCAGCAGAATGGTTGCCACTGACCACCGACACCGGCAGCGTTCGCACTTTGCCGCATCATCACGATGGCATGGACGCTTTTTTCGTCACAAAATTCATCAAAAAGTGAGCGCCTGGCCGCTGTGAGCAAAGACTGGTCAAAGTCTTTCGAAATAGGTTATAAAGGCCCTGTGCTTGTCTTATCTTCGTGCCCGGCGTGATCTTTATGGTGACCCCGGGCTCGCTATGCAACCGGAGTTTCCCAATGATTAAAATCGCCCCGTCTATCCTTTCCGCTGATTTCTCCCGACTCGGTGACGACATCCAGGCCGTTGACCGCGCTGGAGCCGATTACATTCACATAGATGTCATGGACGGCCATTTCGTACCGAACATCACCATCGGGCCGCTGGTGGTCAACGCCTTGCGCAAGGTCACCGACAAACCGCTCGATGTGCATCTGATGATTGAAAACCCGGACCTATATATTCCTGAATTCGCCAAAGCGGGCGCTGATATTATCACCGTCCACCAGGAAGCCGTGCCGCACGTGCATCGCACCGTCCAGCTGATCAAGAGTTTGGGTAAAAAAGCCGGCGTCTCGCTCAATCCGGCCACCCCGGTGGAAACACTTAACGTCATTCTCGATGAGCTTGATCTGGTGCTGGTGATGTCGGTTAACCCCGGCTTTGGTGGCCAGGGTTTTATCCCCTCAGCGTTGGACAAGATTCGCGCCCTGCGACAACTCATCACGCAACGCGGCCTCGCCACCGAACTCGAAGTGGATGGCGGCGTCAAAATTGACAACATTGCTGAAGTGGTTGCCGCCGGGGCCGACGTCTTGGTGGCAGGCAGTGCTGTTTTCAACACGGCGAACTACGCTGCGACCATCGCTGCCTTGCGCGAGCAAGCCGCCGCACAAGTCAGCTGAGCTCCCGCTGTAACCCCGGTTGCAACATAACGGCGTGCCTCTCGACACGGGCTTTGAATATGTCAACCGGGTTGGTTTGCCTTCCAGTCTGATCAGGGCGCGCGAAGGTTCGGGAAAAAGGGTTCGTCAGGAGTTGCGGCGGGTCAAGAGCTCGGGCTAGGCGGAAAGGAATTGATGCCACCCCTGCGCAAGGGGCACTTAGCAGTAGAATTTATCGAGACCCTCCGCCAGAACACTCTCCAAAAGCCAGCAGACGGTCGAGCTCACCCTTCTCATCAAGCCAAAAAAGTTCGGAACAGCCGCCGATCAGTGCATCATTGATAAAGATCCCTGGCACCGTTTCCCTCTGGCTACGCCGGAGCATTTCTTCTGCTTTCACGTTGTCATGAGTGATATCATACTCAACAAAGTTCACGCCCTTTATGCTCAGCAGGGTCTTGGCCCGCTGACAATAGAGACAATGGGCTTTGGTGTAGAGTTCAACTTTGATGTTCATGGGGCCGCCTTAAATAAAGCCTTCCGGTTTTCATGAATAAAGATGCTAACTGAGATTTGAAAACTTGCAAGCAAGGGATAGGAAGAATCTATGATCAGACCGCTAATAAAGACGCTTTGCGTCATGATAAGCCTAATGGTTTTGTTCGGATGCAACACGATTAACTCGTCGAAGCAATCGCGGCAAAATAGTCTGAACGATTTCACCACTGCCATGCGTTGGAACCGTTTCCCGGTTGCGGCGGGGCTCATGAGTCCAGAGCTCCGCGAGGACTTTGTCAATACCTTCGAGGCGGTCAAACAGATTCACATCATCGACGTCAGGGTCGTAAATATGCAGCCGAAAAATGAAGGCCGACGTCTTTTTGCGACGATTGAGATGCAATATTACTTGCCTCCATCTGCGACGGTGAAAACTTTTCGCTTCGATCAAACCTGGGATTATTTCGACGCGAAAGACCAGCCGCTTCAGGGTTTCTTTATCGTGACGCCCTTCCCGGTGTTTCCCTAAAAATTTCACCGGACGAAACGAGGTCTTGGCCGATCGGCTATGCGGTTTTCTCCTTGGGGCCGTAATTGCCAGTGTCGACAACTCTCAAGACTCAATTTTCCCTTGATTTTCTCGGCATCCTTGTGGTATTTACCTGCATACTGTATACAAGAGAACACAAATAAATAAGCGGGCACATGCTGCGACAAAAAGGCGCTGAAGCGCTTTTTTGTTGTGTTTTTATGTGCTTAAAAACCTGACCTGAAGGGGAGGTTCAACTTGGCTGAAGTCTTTTTTTCCAGCTGGGGCGGCAACGTAATCGACAATCGGCAGGGCGGCGAGCCTCAAGCTTCGACGTTCAAACTGCCGGAAAATTATCTGGATGAAGGCAATGTTGGTGCTTTCATGGGTTGGGACGGCATCATCGTCCTGAACAAAGATGTCGATATCGTCAAGATGGCCGCCGAATACATGAAGCGTGTCCAGGAGAAGTATTGTTGTGCCAAGTGCACCCCAGGCAAGCGGGGCACACGGGTCATGATGGATACTTTGTCACGCGTTCTTGCCGGACACGGCAACGAAGGCGACCTTGACACCCTGACCGGTCTGGCCGACCTGCTTGAGAATTGCAAATGTACTCTCTGCATGACCGCCGCCAAACCGGTTCTTGATACCGTCAAGCATTTCCGCGATGACTACCTGGCTTACATGCGTGGTGAACGTAAAAGCAAGCCAGCCATAGCCTATCATGACAAGCTGACGGCACCTTGCATGGACCGGTGTCCGGCCCATATTGATATCCCGGCTTATGTCGAGGAGATCAAGGACTACCGGCACGATGAGTCTCTCGCCACGATCCGTGAGTACATGCCGATTCCTGCGGTCTGCGGACGAGTCTGCCCGCATCCTTGCGAGTCGGCCTGTCGTCGAGCCTTGGTGGATGAGCCGGTCAGTATCATGGTGCTTAAGCGGGTTGCTTCTGACCATGAGTTGCTGCATCACCAGCAACCGCCGATGCAACCGAAGCCATCGACCGGCAAACAGATCATGGTGGTTGGTGCGGGTCCGGCAGGCTTGACCACGGCTTACTATCTGGCACTGGAAGGTCACAAAGTCAAGATCATCGACATGCTCACCGAACCAGGTGGCACGGTTGCGGTCGGGATTCCCGATTACCGGATGCCGCGGCCGTTGCTGCAACGTGAAGCAGATATCATTGCCGCGCTCGGCGTTGAAATTGAATACGGCGTCAAGCTTGGCCGCGATGTTTCACTGCGTGAGCTCAAAGAACAGTACGACGCGGTCTTCCTTGGGACTGGCGCGTTCAAATCCAAGCCCATGGGCGTCGAAGGCGAGGACGAGGGCTACAATGGCTTCTCCGAAGGGGGGATCCACTACCTGCGCGCGGTCGCTCTAGGCGAAGGCATGGTCACTCCCAAGCGTGTGATCGTGGTCGGCGGCGGTAACACCGCCATTGACTGTGTCCGGGTCGCCTTGCGTGAAGGCTGTGAAGATTCGATTCTGGTTTACCGCCGTACCCGTAAGGAAATGCCGGCAGAATCCTACGAGGTCGATGACGCCGAAGAAGAAAATGTCCAGTTCGAGTTCCTGCGTAACCCGACCCGCCTGATTGTTGAAGATAACACCGTGGTTGGGGTCGAGGTGATCAAGATGGAGCTGGGTGAACCCGATGATTCGGGTCGCCGCCGGCCGGTGGAAGTTGCTGGCAGCGAATATGTGATCCCTTGTGACATGGTCATCCCGGCGATCGGCCAGGACCCAGACCTTGGTTACCTGGAAGAAGGCGATTACGGCATCAAGCAAACCCGCTGGAACAGTATTGTTACCAACGGCGGCACCATGATGACCGACAACGAAGGCGTGTTTGCTGGTGGTGACTGTGAATACGGCGCCATGACCGTGGTACTCGCGGTCGGCCACGGACGGCGTGCCGCCCGGGTCATGCATCGTTACCTGACTGAAGGCAAAGTTTATCTCGACCAGGAAGATACGATGGAAGATATCATCAACAACCTCAATATTTTCGATGACAAAGAGAATGTCGGCATTTGCGGTGGGCTGCATCGTGAGCACCAGCCGAAAATTGCCGGAGCTGAGCGGGCCCAGAATTATGGAGAGATTGAGCTCGCCATGCCCGAAAGCCAGGCGGTTCGCGAAGCCGAACGCTGCCTGCGCTGTTACCGGGTTGCCATGCTGGCCGTTCAGTAACCAGAGATTTAACCAATAGACCGATAAGCTGATAAAGGGCAGATTCGATGATCAACCTTAAGATCGACGGCAAAGATGTCCAGATTGCATCAGGAGCCACCATTCTTGCTGCGGCTGAAGCAGTAGGCATCAAAATTCCGACCCTCTGTTACCTGAAAAAAGTCTCTCCGACCGGCGCCTGTCGCGTTTGCGCGGTGGAGGTTGAGGGTGCAGACAAGACTATGACCGCCTGCAACACCCGGGCAGTCGATGGCATGGTTGTTACCACCCAGTCGGAAAAACTGGCAGGGATTCGACGGCAGATCGTCGAGCTGCTTTTGGTCAACCATCCGCTGGATTGTCCGGTTTGTGATGCCGGCGGCGAGTGCGAACTGCAAGATATCTGTTATTCGCAGAATGTCGTACGCCAGCCGTTCGAGGCTGATGACGTCAATGCCGCTACCATCGACCACTGGCCGTTGATCCAGCAGGTGCCTAGCCGTTGCATCATGTGTGAGAAGTGCGTCAAGACTTGCCACGAAACCATCGGTTCCAGTGCCCTGTCGGTCAATGAAAAAGGTGACAAAGCGTTTATCGACAAGGATCTTGACAAGTGCGAGTTCTGCGGCAACTGCGTGCAGGTCTGTCCGACTGGCACCATGATTTCCAAGCCGTTCAAGTTCAAGGCCCGGCCGTGGGAACTACGCAAGACCGCTTCTGTTTGTACCCTCTGCTCGGCCCAGTGCCAGGTGGACATGCACAGCAAGCAAGGCAAGGTTTTGCGGGTGACCTCAGAAGACGGTAGCACAGTCAATGATGGTAATCTCTGTGTGGGCGGTTTTTTTGGCCACGATTACCTCAACAGCGACCAGCGTCTGACCACGCCCCTGATCGACCAGCAGACCAGCTCCTGGGAGATCGCGCTTGATAAGGTGGCTGCCGAACTGAGCCGTGTGCGTGACGAGCTCGGTGGGCAAGCGATTGCCGGATTGGCCTCGCCGCACCTGACCAACGAAGAGAATTACTTGTTCCAAAAACTCTTCCGGGTTGCGCTCGCTAGTAACAATATTGATTCCGAGGCTCGTTTCGGCAATCTGCGTGCCGCCAAGGTCTTGAATGAACAGCTCAAACTGAGTGGTGCCAGCAATCACATCGACCGGATCGGCCAGGCCGAAGCCGTCTTAGTCTTTGGCGCTGATCTTCGCTCCGAAGCCCCGGCCCTCAACTGGCAAGTCCAGCTCGCCGCCCGTAAAAACGACACCCGTCTGATAGTTGCGAATCAGCGCAAGATCAAGCTGGTCAAACAGGCCGAAAGTTTCTTGCAGTACCGGGTTGGCAGCGAGGTTTATCTTGCCGGTGCCCTGGCGAAACTGCTGGTTGAAAAAGGTCAGGCCGACAATGATTTTCTCAACCAGTTTGTCGGTAATCGCGACGAGCTGGAGGCTTATCTCAAGCAGCTGGACCTCGTCGCCGCTTGTGCGGCAACCGGTCTTACGCTGGCACAACTGGAAGAGGCGGCCGACCACCTTGGTCAGGCGGCTTCTGTGGCGATCATCATCGGTCGTGACGTGATCGGTTCGGTTCAAGCTGAAGCGGCCGTTGCCGCTCTGGCCAACCTGGCCCTGGTCAGTGGTGCCTTGCATGGCGATCATAGCGGGCTTTACCCGGTGACGACCAAAGGCAACATGCAGGGTCTTATCGATGCCGGGGTTGCTCCGGAATTTCTGCCTGGGCTACAAGATTACACAGCAGCCAAGAACAAGTTTGAAAGTTCGTGGCAGGTCAAACTACCAGAAGGTGGCGCTGATGCGGCCGGGATTCTGGCCGGGATTGAACAAGGCACTATTCGCGCCCTGTTCCTTGCTGGCACCAACCCGTTGGTTGGGTTCCCCGAAAGTGCTCGCTGGCGCAAAGCCTTAGAGAAGCTCGAGATACTGGTGGTCCAAGACATCCTTGCCAGTGAGCTGACTCAGTTGGCAACCGTGGTTCTGCCTGGTGCCGCCAGCGCTGAAAAGCGCGGCAGCGTGACTGCGCTGGATCAGCGGGTCAACAAGTTAAAAATTGCCGTGGCACCTCCCGGTGAAGCGCGCCCCGACGTGGCGATTTTAAGTGAACTGTTTGCTCGCCTGAGTGACAAGCCTGAACCGAGCGAAAAAGCCTTGCGTCAGGAAATGATGGATCTTAGCGGCGGTTATGCAGATGTCTGTCAGAACCTTGAGCAACGTAGTTTCTGCTGGAAGCAAGCGTATGCGCCTGCGGCCAAGAGCCTGCTCGCGGCAACCCCCGCGTTGACCACCCCGGAAGCGGCGGAACTGCAGCTGCTGATTGGCAAATGCCCCTTCCAGTTTGGTACCACCACCACCTATTCAGCTGCCAATCACGAGCTGGCTCCGGCGGGCTTGATCATTGTCAATCCTGCGGATGCCGCCAAGCTCGGCGTTGCCGATGGTGGTCATCTCAAGGTCACCGGCCCGGTTGGGTCGGCGATCGGCAAGGTGATGATCAACGAGATGGTTCCGGCCGGGTTGATCACGGCCTCCGATAACTTCACCGACATGAACATTCAGCAGATCATGCCCAGCGGTAGCAACTGCGTAGCGGTCACCGCGCTCAAAGCATAGTCTGGTTTTATTCTGAATCCAAAACGCCCCGCCTCGCGGGGCGTTTTTTTGTTAAGGCCTTGTTCTCAATGCTCTCAACTAAAGGTTCTCTTTGCGCTCTTAGCGCCTTTGCGTTAAATTACTTTCGCAAAACTAACTATGGGGCAAATTCCAGCAAGCTTGCTCCCTCTTGACGCTTCGGAGAAAATCATGTCGATTCAAGCTTTTGATTATCGTGACCAGATCAACTACAGCGACGAAAAAGCCAACAAGGTCGTTTTGACCGAATGCGCCCACGCCCGCACCACGCTGTGGTGTCTCAAACCGGGCCAGCACATTCATCCGCACGTCCACGCTGGCGATCACGTCTGGGTGGTGCTGGAAGGGACCGGGCTGTACCTCAGCGAAGATCAGACGGATCTGCCGATCACGGCCGGAGCGATTGTATCCGCCCCGACCGGGAGCTCACACGGAGTGCGCAACACCGGCACGACTGGACTGGTGTTTGCCAGTATCTCTGCCGGCTGATCGGGGTTGATCGTGATAGAGTCAGTCGCCGCTTGCTTTTTTCGCAAGTCTCTTATATATTGATATCTAGATTAAAGAGAGGGCACTATGAAGTCTTTATTAATTCTGGTCGGTATTGTTGCCGCCTGGTACATTCTCAATCGCTGGATTCTCCCCCGTTTCGGGGTTGAGACTTGACTGTCTGGTGCCTGTGAACTCCCCGTGCGGGATGAGAAAAAAGACGAGACCGAGCAGTCAGAATAGTTTATGAACTAAAAACGCCCCGAAGTGAATTTCGGGGCGTTTTTGTTGTTGAGGGGTAAATTCTATAAACTTCACCGCCCTTGTCTAGCGTATCGTTGAATCGACTCCCCGGGCTGGCGCTTGAGCTAAACACTGCCTTTGTTGACCTCCTTTCTTGCCAAAGTTCTCGTGGCCAGTCTAACGTCGCTCGCCAAAAATTATAATTACCTAACGTCTTATAACAACACAGAACTATTGCATTTTGATCCTTTTTTAATCTTTGACTAAAACAGCGTTATAATCAATAATAAGTTAGTAAACTCTCCGATAAGAGCAAAGCTGGGGCGACCCAGTGACGCAAAGCCTTGGATCACAACGATGTGATGGCCGGGCTGCCGAAGAGAGCATGTACTTCTGGGGGAGCATCTACTTGTACACCCTTGGAACGCCTGTCTTCGCTTTGGAGATGGGCGTTTTTTATTTTTAACCCAAGGAGACAATTGGTATGCGAAACTTAGTGAAAATTTCCGGGCAACGCTACGCCCTGCTTCTTGCTTTAGGGCTGTTCACAGCCTTTGCAAATCCGGCTTTTGCTTTGAACATCGGCTACTATACGCTTTTAAGCCCGAGTTCAACAACTCCAGCGACAACAATAACAAATGGTGGTCACGCCCCTGTACAAATTACCACCTTATCAGGCGCTGATCTGAGTTCACTTGATGTACTTTGGGTCCTTAATCCAAATAACTATGGTTACTCGTCGGACTATACGAGTAATCTCTCTGTCGTAGATAATTTTATTAAGAATGGTGGTGGCCTGTTATTCCATGACAGGCATGTAACGACTGCGGCAACAGCAATTCCCGGAGCTTCAGGGGTTTCTTTTCACCGTGCACCTGGGGCGAACATTGACATTGCTGCTGGAGCAGAGGCTCTTGCGGCCCAGATGGGCATTACCAATACTTCATTAGATGGCGGGAATTGGTCCTATCATGGTTATGCCGATCTGGCTTCTCTTCCCGCAACAGCAGTTCCTGTTCTCACAACGGGGATTGCAAACCAAATAGTCGACTTCAACTATAGCTATGGTGCTGGTAGCGTTTATTATTCGTCAATTCCAATTGACCATTACATCGGGTTTGGAGGTAATCTCAATTTCAGTCAATATATCGGCAACCTTGTTGATGCCGTAGAAGAGACTGTTCTTCTCGACAATTTAATTGTTAATAATTCCGAGACCCATGAGCTCTCCGGAAGTGACCAAACATACGAGTGGGTCCGATTGCTTGACGGTGAGATTGTTGACAGTGCTGCAACAAAAGGCCTTTTGACAGCAGACTCGGGCTATGACGTGCGGCTCGGCTCAATAAGCGCCAACCTTGCGGGCAGTGCCCTCACCAAAACCACCTCCGGTCTGGTGACTCTCTCCGGCAACAACAGCTATACCGGCGGCACCTTATTGAATGACGGTAGCCTCAGTGTCAGCTCCGACAGCAACCTTGGTGATGCTTCCGGAGCTTTAAATTTTGATGGCGGCACCCTGCAAATTACAGGGACGACGCTCAACAGTACCGCCCGTACAATCAACTGGGGTAGCGGTGGCGGTGGCTTCGACGTCGCCGATGCCGGCAATATGTTCACGGTTAGTCAGGTGTTGTCAGGAAGTGGCGGCCTAACCAAAGAGGGTGATGGCACTCTGGCCCTCTCTGGTGCGAACACTTACACCGGTGGCACCGCCATTAACGGCGGTATCATCCAGGTCAGCGCTGACAACAACCTCGGCGGCGGCAACATTTCATACAACAGCGGCACGCTGCAATATGCTGCTTTTTTCGATACGGCCAAGAACATGGCGCTCGAATCTCTGGGCGGAACGATTGATACCAACGGTTACGATTCAACCGCATCGGGCGTGATTGCTGGTGACGGATCCTTGACCAAGGAGGGTGCTGGCACCTTGGCTCTTTCTGGTGCAAACACCTACACCGGTGGCACCGCCATCAACGGCGGCACTGTCCAGGTCGGTGCTGACAACAACCTCGGCACCGGCGACATTGCTTACAACAGCGGGACACTGCAATATTCCGCCTCTTTCGATACCGCCAAGAACATGGCCCTCGAATCTCTGGGCGGCACCATCGATACCAACGGTTACGATTCAACCGCATCGGGCGTGATTGCTGGTGACGGATCCTTGACCAAGGAGGGCACGGGTAATCTGACCCTGACCGGCAACAACAGCTACTCTGGCGGCACCACGGTTTCCGCTGGCGTTTTGACCGGTAACACAGACAGCCTGCAAGGCGATATCGTCAATAATGCAGCCGTCGTCTTTGATCAAGCCGTTGCGGGCACCTACGCAGACGTCATGAGCGGCTCCGGTTCTCTGACCAAGAGCAACAGCGGCACCCTGTCCCTCTCTGGCACCAACAGCTACTCTGGTGGCACCGCCATCAACGGCGGCACAATCCAGTTAGGTGCCAACAATAACCTGGGAAGCGGCAACATCTCATACAACAGCGGAACCCTGAGCCTCACAGGCAGCCTGACCATTGCCAACGACATGACCCTCGAATCGCTGGGCGGAACGATTGTCACTGGCACCAATCATTCAACCCTGTCCGGGGACATCTCCGGGTCGGGTTCGTTGACCAAGGAAGGGACGTGGAACTTAACCATGTCCGGGAACAACAGCTACTCCGGGGGGACAAACATTAATGGGGGAGCTGTCGTGGCCAGCGCGGCCAACAACCTGGGCACGGGAAATATCACCTACAACGGCGGCAGGCTGGAGTATGGCGCTAGTTTTGACCTCAACAAGGACATGCTGCTTTATTCCGGTGGAGGCAGCATTGTCACCAACGGATACAACTCGGCTATTTTTGGCGTGATCTCCGGAGATGGTTCTTTGACCAAATACGGTGATGGCACCCTCACTCTCTCTGGATCCAACACCTACACGGGATTAACGCATATTTCTGGCGGCACTTTGCAAACCGGAAAGGATGAAGTCCTTTACAACTCGGCCTGGATAACACTCGGTCCCGGGGGCACCTTCGACCTCAACGATAATACCGAGAGAGTGGGATTGGTTAATGGAAATGGTCTCGTAGACATTGGTTCAGGACATCTCATTACCGGTGGTCTTGATGTCGGGGCTGCTTACGGTGGGGTTTTCATCGGAGATGGAACACTAACAAAAGAAGGGGACAGCACTTGGGGCCTCACAGGAGATCATAACAGCTTCACTGGAACCCTAAACATAAATCAAGGACGCATCAACCTGTTTGGTTCCAACGAAAGCATCTACAACGGTCTCACTCTCAACGTCGGGGACAATAGTGCCGCTACGCTAGACATCAAAGGACGTATTGAAACGGTCGGTAGCGTGACCCTCGTCAATGGAACCCTGGAAGACGGTGTGGGTGGTGGTGAACTCACTGCTGCCAGCTACGACCTGCAGAACGGCACTGTCAATGCCGCCCTCGGAGCGGGCACCCTGTCAAAGACAACTGCTAACACGGTCGTTCTTAACGGCACAACAGACGCCGAAATTATTTACCTCAAAGAAGGCACTCTACAGCTGAATGACTCCGAGCGATTGGACAACAGCAGTGCTGTCCACCTGCAGGGAGGCAGTCTGGATCTTCAGGGCTATGATGAGACCGTCGGGTACATCGACTCCAGTAGCTCGGGAGGAACCATTGATGGCACGAGAACACTTCAGGCTGGTTACTACGGGTTCGGCGGCACCAACACTACAGTCAATGCTAACCTTGGCACAAACTCCCTCTATCAGTGGGGGGGCACGACGGTTCTGAATGGAACCAAGGGAAGTGGCTGGACACAAGTTTCTGCCGGAACGCTGAAAATCGGTGCAAATGAGCGACTCGATGACGAGAGCATGGTTTCCGTGTCGACCGGTTCTCTCGACCTGAACGGAAAAACGGAAACGGTTACCGGCATTTCTCTCAATACTGGCGGTTCTCTGGACGACAGTGCTGGCAACGGATTGCTGATTGCGGGGACCTATGGTCTCACCGATGGTACGGTGAATGTAGACCTCGGAGGTGGCCTCCTCAGAAAAGTAACGGCAGGAACCGTGGTCCTGAACTCTTCTACCTTGGCGGAAACTGTCACAATAGAAGAAGGCACTCTGCAATTGGGCCAAGACGAGGCCCTCTACAACATGGCGACACTTACTGTCAGTGGCGGCAGCCTCAACCTCAATGGTTACACGGAAACGGTCAATAGCGCAGTCCTTAGCGGTGGAACCCTTGACGACACTGTTGGCAGCGGCCAGTTGACCGCTGAAACCTACAACCTGCAGTCCGGTGTCGTTAATGCTGCTTTGGGTGCGGGAGCGATCACTAAGACGACATTTGGCACGGTGGTGCTAAATGCGGCGACCCTGGCTTCGACCGTGGACGTCCAAGCTGGCATTCTGCAGTTGGACGAAGTTGACGTCCTGGATAATTTGGCAGCTTTGAGTGTCACCGGTGGCAGTCTGGACCTGAATGGCTTCACCGAAACCGTCAACAGTGTCGTGTTGGGCAGCGGTAGTCTGGACGACTCGGCTGGCGCGGGTCAGTTGATCGCCGAAACTTACGAGCTGCAGTCCGGTGCCGTCAACGTGGCGCTGGGCGCGGGAGCCATCACCAAGACGAACATCGGCACCGTGACGTTAAATGCGGTAACTTTGGGCACAACGGTAGACATCAGCGGTGGCATCCTGCAGCTGGCTGAGAACGAAGTGATCTACAACACGGCGGCCGTTACAGTGAACAACGGTACGCTGGACCTCAACGATTACACCGAAACCATCGGTTCGCTGGCGGGCAGCGGTAATGTTGACCTGGGCGCGGGAGCGCTGACGGTTGGGGTGAATAACACTGACACCAACTTTGATGGCGTGATCAGCGGAACCGGTTCTGTGACCAAAGTCGGCCTTGGCACCATCGTCCTTGCCGGTAAAAACCTCTATAGCGGCAACACCACCGTAGCTGACGGCACCCTGCAGACCGGCGCCAGCGAAGTCTTGTACAACAGCGGCGTTCTGAATATTGTGACCGGCGGCAGCTTTGATGTTAATGGCAACGACGAGACGGTTGGCACGGTCGCTCTTGTTGATGGTACGCTTGATGATAGTGCTGGTGGTGGCCTGTTGACTGCGGCCAGCTATCGATTAACATCTGGCACGGTGAATGCCGCCCTGGGTGAGGGTTCGCTCGTTACTGGAGGAGGCACTGTTGTATTAAATGGCACCTCTGAAAGCAGCATCATTAGCCTTAACACTGGAACCTTGCAACTTGGAGCCTCTGAGCGGCTGCATAATAGCGCCACTCTTATTCCCTTTGGGGGCACACTTGACCTGCAAGGCTTTGATGAAACAATCGGTCAAATCGCAGGGAGCAGCTTTGGTCTAACGCTCAATGGCACCGGCACCCTTCAGGCCAATTCCTACAGCATGTGGAATGCAGTAATAAACGCCAACCTCGGCACAGGAACCTTGCGGCAATCTAATGGCACAACTATCCTGAATGGCTCCAAGGGTTCCGGCGATGTGAATATTGTGTCTGGGCTGTTACAGACCGGCAACAACGAGGTTATTTATAACTCTTCGGCTGTTACGGTTACAGGTTCCGGTCTTCTCGACATCAATGACCACACCGAAACGATCGGCTCTTTAGCTGGTGACGGTAGTGTCGATTTGGGCACGGGCTCTCTGACCACAGGCGGTAATGATACCAGCACCACCTTTGCCGGTACGATCAGTGGCGCTGGCGACTTGAACAAGATGGGTGCGGGCGTCTTCGATATGACAGGCGACAACAGTTTTGTTGGCACCACCACCATCTACAACGGCGCCCTGATGGTCAACGGCACCCTGGCTTCACACGTTATGAACATGGCCGACGGCCTGCTGGGGGGCAGTGGTACCATTGCCGGAAATGTGACCAACTATGGCACTCTGGCACCGGGCAATTCGATTGGAACCTTGACTGTCGGCAACTACAACTCCGCGATCGGCTCCATCTTTGAGGTTGAGGTTGACGCCGATGGCAACAGCGACCAGATCGCCACAACGGGTACGGCAACCATCAACGGTGGTACGGTTGAGGTTTTGGCTCTTGGCGATGTGGTTGATTACAACCGCCGCACCATCTACAACGTGGTGACTGCCGACGGTGGCGTTGCCGGCAGCTACGAGGGCGTCACGGTCGATCTGGCCGAACTGACTCCGTTCCTTGCTTATGATGATCCCGACCTGGTGGAACTGATTCTGGTTCGCAACGATATCAACCTGGCTGAGATTGCTGCGGCTGAGACAGAAAACCAGAAGTCGGTGGCCGCGGTTCTGACCAAGGCGTCTCTGACCACCTTTGACGGCGACCTGGCCGAAGTGCTGGATGTGTTTGTCGACGAGCTGGATGAAGCTGGGCGGCGGGCAGCGCTGGACGAGCTGGGCGGGCAGAAACTACACACCGCTCTGCCCACGGCGGCCTTTGGTTTGATCGAGTCGTTCCAGGGCGCAGTCGGTAGCCGCATGAGCCGATTGCATCAGGCCAACCAGCAGGGCATGGCACAGATTGATCCGCTCGATGGCGTGCAGCTGGCCATGGCGGGCGACATTACCGACCTGGGCCCGCTCGACAGCAAGGGTCAACAAGACCAGAACCTGTGGGTCCATATGTATGGAGTCAATGGTGACGTCGATAAAGACGAGAACGCCGCTGGTTATGACTACGATCTCTACGGCGCGGCTTTCGGTCTCGACTTTCCGGTAACCTCGCGCACCAACCTGGGTCTCACCGTTGGTTACGGTACGGCAGACGTCAAGACTGAACTGAATGATGTCGCCGACATCGAGAGTGTTCAGGTCGGCCTCTACAGCAACTATGAGAACCAGGCCTTCTACCTCGATGGCTTGGTCTCTTACGCCGACAACAGCTACGACACCACCCGCGAGATTACCGTGGGCTCGATCACCGAAACCGCCACCGCCGATTACGACGGTAGCGAATGGGCGATTGCCGGTGAGATGGGTTACATCGGCACCGCCGGAGAGTACAATGTGCAGCCGTTCTTTGGCACCCGCTGGTTGCGTTTGGATGAAGACGGCTTTACCGAAAAGGGTGCTGGCAGCCTGAGCCTGCGGGTTGATGCCCGCACCGCCTACTCGTGGAAGATCTTCCCCGGTCTGCGCATCAGCCGTCCGGTGAAGACCGGCGAGCAGAGCTACTTCATTCCGCAAGCCAGCATGAAGCTGATCCGGGAATTGCGCGATAACAATGACACCGTCAGCGCCAGCTTTGCGGGTGCGCCTTCAGCAGGCAGCTTCCAGGTTGAAGGTGTCGACATTGATCGCAGCAGCATCGAACTCGGTGCCGGCTTCAAGGTTCTGGACAAAGGGACGTTGCAGGTGAACCTGGATGTCACGACCGAGATTAATGACGAGAGAACAGCGCATAGTGTCAATGGTGGTTTCAAACTGCTCTGGTAACAGGCCGAACCACCAAGATTGCGCCATAACATAAAGAAGCCCCGGCCATTTGGCCGGGGCTTCTTTGTGCACCTATTAGTCGAAAGTCTCAGCGCAAACTGGTCGCGCAGCGCGGGCAGGTGAACATGCTGGTCGATGGCACCTTGTGACCGCAGGTCGGACAATTGAACCAGTAGCGGCAATATTTACATTGAGGGTCGGACAGCCCCTGTTTCTTATTACACTTTGGGCACTTGCGATACATCTTGCGGTGCGTAATATAGTCCTCGTAGATCAAACCGCATTTGGCGCAGACCTTGGCATCGCGGCGATGATTCGGCGTTTCACAACGCGGAGCCGGACAGACAAAGACGGTATGACATGAATCACACCAGTTTTTCCCTTGGGTTTGTTCCTTACAAACTGGGCATTTTTCCATCAGAACACCTCACTAAATTTTTTTGTTTCGCTACAAAACAAAAAAGCATTGAATTACGGACCTAAAACCCAAACAAAGGTTGTGTTGGCCACCAAGACACAGAGGCCAGAAGAGGACCGATTAAGGGATAAAAGACAAAAACAACAACCTTGATATTCTGGAAAACTTAGGAAAAGAGCAGGGACTTCTCCGAGTCCTAGCGTCTTAGTGGCTCACTTTTTTCAATTATAGAACTGTTTCATTACGAAATGACACACCAACAACATAATCATTTCAGCAAAAAATTTCCAGTCTGGAGTTTTTTTCATCAAAACTAAGTAAACACCAGCGCCAAGGGTTATTCACTATACCGAAGTAGCAGAAATATTAATCAGGCTTGAAAGAGCGCTTGTGGGGACCAATGAAAGAAAAAAAGCAACAACCTGTTATATCTTCTCGGATAAGGGTATAAAGTGACTCAACTGAGGAAATTGTTTGACAAATACGAAACCAGATAAATATTATCAACAAAACTAATAATTTCAAACTTGTTTGAGCGTGCGGTTCGCTCAGGAGAATCTTTATGTCGAGTGTTTATCGTGTGGAAAAGAGCGAACTGCCGGTTGTCATCTTTCAAGCTGACGGTTCGGTCATGAAGGGCGTGGTTTTTTTGAGTGCTTGTGCTTATAACCACATGGGTCAGGAAACCCTGATCGATTTGCTCAAAGAAGATGGGGCGTTCTTTCCCTTTCGCAGCGATGCCGGCGCATTTTGCGTCGCCAACAAGCAGACTATCACGCACCTTCGTTTTGACCCGCCACAGGATACTCAGGGATATGAATCGCTCGGTTACCGCGAAGACGTGGACATCCGGTTTGTCGGCGGGGAACAACTTTCGGGGATCGTCACAATCGAGATGCCCGAAGGCCGCAATCGGCTGTTCGATTTCATTAACTCGGCCAGTGGCTTCTTCCTGTTACAGAACCAGGAAGCTTACTACATGATCAATATTACTCAAATCCGCGACGTCAGTCCGAAAAAATAGTTGTTGTTGATGCCTCGCGGTCATTCATCCACAAAAATGCAAGCCAGTAACAATTTATTGTTACTGGCTTTTCTTCTATCCAGCCCTCAACCTTTAAAGATTGAGATAGGACCTGAGGTAGCGCCCGGTGTAGGACTTTGAACAACGGGCAACTTTCTCTGGGGTGCCATAAACCACAACTTCTCCGCCTCGGCTGCCGCCTTCCGGGCCAAGATCAATGACGTGATCAGCGGTTTTAATCACGTCGAGATTATGCTCAATAATCACTACGCTGTTGCCCGATTCGACCAGCCGCTGCAAAACCTTAAGCAGTTGCTTGATATCGTCAAAGTGCAAGCCGGTGGTCGGTTCATCCAAAATGTAGATGGTGCAGCCGGTGGAACGCTTGCCCAGTTCCTTGGCCAGCTTGACCCGTTGTGCTTCACCGCCGGAGAGGGTCGTGGCGCTCTGGCCGAGCTTGATGTAACCAAGACCAACATCACGAATCGTTTCCAGCTTGCGCTGGATTCGCGGAATATTGGCCAAGAACTCAACCGCCTGGTTCGCAGTCATATCGAGAACCTCGGCAATCGTTTTGCCTTTGTATTTAACCTGCAGCGTCTCCCGATTATAGCGGGCACCATTGCAGGCTTCGCAGAGAATGTAGACATCGGGTAGAAAATGCATCTCAATCCGCAAAATCCCGTCGCCCTGGCAGGCTTCACAGCGGCCGCCTTTGACATTGAAGGAGAAACGACCTGGTTTATAGCCTCGTATCTTGGCTTCGGGCAATTGCGCGAAAAGGTCGCGGATATCGGTAAAAATCCCGGTGTAGGTGGCCGGGTTGGAGCGTGGAGTTCGGCCAATCGGCGACTGATCGATATCAATCACCTTGTCAAGTTGTTCCAGACCATGGATCGCTTTCACCGCGCCAGCGCGCTGGCGCGAGCGATAGAGTTTTTGCGCCAGGGTTTTGTACAGGGTATCCAGCACCAGCGTTGACTTACCCGAGCCGGACACCCCGGTAACACAAGTCATCACGCCCAGAGGAATATCAACATTAAGCTGCTTGAGGTTATTGGCGCAGGCGCCTTCGATCCGTAGCTTGCCATTGGCACGGCGGCGTTTTTCCGGCAAAGGGATGCTCAGCCGGCCAGCCAGATAATCACCGGTCAGTGAGTTCGGATTGTTCATGATTTCATGCGCGGTCCCCTGAGCCACCACCTCACCGCCATGGCGACCGGCTCGTGGCCCCATGTCAATCACATGATCCGCTTCGAGGATCGTCTCTTCATCATGCTCCACCACCAACACGGTGTTGCCCAGATCGCGTAGTCGCTTGAGGGTTTCCAGCAACCGGCGGTTGTCACGCTGGTGCAAACCGATCGACGGCTCATCCAGAATATACAGCACCCCGACCAGAGACGAACCGATCTGGGTCGCCAGCCGAATTCGCTGGCTTTCACCACCGGAAAGGGTGCCGGAGGTGCGATCCAGGTTCAGGTATTCAAGACCAACATTGATCAAGAATGACAAACGCTCGCGAACCTCCTTGAGCACCCGCCGGGCAATCTCAGCTTCTTTTGATGGGAGTTCGAGCTCAGCGAAAAAGATCTCGGCGTCACTCACGCTCAAGGCACAAATCTGCTGAATGTTTTTTTCGGCAATCCGGACGCAGAGGGATTCCGGCTTGAGGCGCGCGCCCTTGCAACTGGGACAGGGCATAATGTTCATATAAGGTTCAAACTTTTCCCGGGTGGCGTCGGAATCCGTTTCCCGCAGACGACGCTCCAGATTCGGGATCACGCCTTCGAACGGCTTGTGGTAAAAATGTCGGCGGTTGGCCTGGTCATAGAAAAACTTGACCGGCTCCTCTCCGGAGCCATACAGTAAAATCTTCTGCACGCGCTCGGAAAGTTGCTTGAAAGGTAGCCTGATATCAAACTCGTAAAAGTCGGCCAGGGCTTCGAGAACTTGTTGATAGTAATAGCCGGTGCGGGTGGCCCACGGAGCAATCGCCCCTTCACGCAACGAGAGTTGGAGATTTGGCACCACCTGCTCGGGATCGAAGTACATCCTGGTGCCGAGACCAGAACAATCGGGACAGGCACCATAGGGGTTGTTGAACGAAAACATCCGCGGCGTCATCTCCGGGATCGAAATTCCGCACTCGATGCAGGCATGCCACTCGGAGAACAGTTGGCTCTCGCCACCAACGACTTCTACCCGCACCAAGCCTTCACCCAGGCGCAGAGCCGTCTCCAGAGAATCCGCCAGCCGGCTCTCAATCCCGGCTTTAACCACCAGCCGATCAACCACCACTTCGATGGTATGTTTCTTGTTCTTATCGAGGCTGAGTTCCTCGCCCAGCTCGAACATTTTACCGTCGATGCGAACTCGCACAAACCCGTCGGCCTGGAGTTGGCGCAACTCCTTGCGATATTCGCCTTTGCGTCCGCGCACCAGCGGGGCCATTAACAACAGTTTACTGCTTTCTGGCAGAGCCAGAACCTGCTGAACCATCTGCTCTACCGTCTGTGACGCGATCTCCTTGTCACAAGAGGGGCAATGGACCCGGCCGACCCGGGCATACAGCAAACGCAGATAATCGTAGATTTCGGTCACAGTTCCAACGGTGGAGCGGGGGTTTTTCGAAGTGGTTTTTTGCTCGATCGAGATGGCTGGACTCAAGCCCTCGATGCTCTCGACATCAGGCTTGTCCATTTGCTCCAGAAACTGCCGAGCGTAGGTCGAGAGACTTTCGACATAACGCCGCTGGCCTTCCGCATAAATGGTGTCGAACGCCAGGGTACTCTTGCCCGAGCCTGAGACCCCGGTAATGACCACCAGCTGATCGCGGGGGATTTCAATGTCGATACACTTGAGGTTGTGCTCACAAGCGCCCTTGATGATAATTTTTTTGGCCATAAGTTCCGTGAATTATAATTCGTGATTGCCCAGGGGGATGATTAGCCCCTTATCTCCTGGTCACCATAGTGGCTGCCATTTGGGCGGCGGCGACCAGGCTGGTAAAATCGGCTCGACCGGTACCGGCCAGATCGTAGGCGGTACCATGATCCACCGAGGTGCGCACAATCGGCAAACCGAGGGTGACATTGACGCCATCTGCAAAGTGTAACAGTTTGAGTGGGATCAACCCCTGATCATGGTACATGCAGATCACCGCATCATACTGTCCTTGCACGGCGAAATGAAACAGGGTGTCGGCACTGTGAGGGCCACTTGCAACTAGTCCTTCGGCGCAAGCCGCCTCAATTGCTGGCGCGATCACTCGCAGCTCTTCGTCACCGAACAGGCCGGCTTCGCCCGCATGAGGGTTAAGCGCCAAGACTGCCAGCCGCGGCCTAGCCAGACCGAAATAGCGCTGTAGATCGGTCGCTGCAATCCGCAGGGTTGTTAAAATCACGTCCTGAGAGAGACGGTCTGGCACCTCGTGCAGGGCGCAATGGGTGGTGACCAGGCATACCCTTAAGCGCTCGCCAGCGAGCATCATCACCACCTTATCAACCCCGCAGCGAGCCGCCAGCAGTTCCGTATGTCCTGGGTATGGTTCGCCAGCCGCCTGCAACGCTTGCTTGTTAATCGGCGCTGTGATCATGCCGGCGGCTTCTCCAGCCAGACAGCAATCGCAGGCCCAGGTGATGTAGTCGGCCATCGCCCGACCGCTGTCAGCATTCGGGCGGCCATAGCTTAGAGCTTTAACCTCAAGCCGGGAAAGCGCCTGCACGGAGAGGCGGTACTGGCCCAGGACCAGATCCATAGTTGCCAGAGCCTGAAGAGACCCTGGTTGCGCTTGTGCCTTGAGGCCGCAGACGTGCGCGGCCCTCAGCAGAACATCTGGATCGCCAGCGACCACAACCGGATGCGGCAATTGTTCCCAAGCGCCGGCGGCAGTGGCTTTGACGATAATTTCCGGGCCGACTCCGGTCGGGTCACCCATGGTTATAATGAGAGGTTTTGTCATAATCTGAATGCGACTCCTGCGGTGTTTTTTGAAGAATCTAACACCCAGTATAGCTCAGGCGCGAAAAACAGCTCAACCTGATTCGCATTACGTCTCAACCACGTTAGCGGGGGAAGCGGTTTGGGAACAAGCAACGATCAGGAAAAGCTGTTTTCAAACCAGCGATAAGCGGTTATACTTGCAAATGCTTATACTTATTGATCGCCTTCGGGAGAATGGATAATGAGCCATGATATTTTTGAGCGTCGCCAGTCAGAGCGTCGCTATGCATTGAAATTTCTCGATTACGAACGCCTCTCTGAGGATGGAGAAATCCTGGGGCGAGGGCTGGCCCGCACTTTAAACGTCAGTGAAACTGGTCTCCGGCTTGAATCCAGCGAGTTTTTTGACCCCGGACAGCGCCTGCGGATTACCCTGGGGCTCGAGAATGATCTGGTTCAAGTCGAAGGCCGAATCGTCAGTTCGCAACCGGAAGATGACGAGCTCTGTAGCTCCGGCGTCATTTTTTTGGAATTCGAGGAAGCGGCACACCGCACTTACCAGAAACATTTCGCGGCCTTAAAGAGTGCCCTTGGTCAGTAACCTTGTGACACCCTAGAACTCAACTAAAAAGCCCACCCGGTTACCGGGTGGGCTTTCTTGCTAATGGGATGCAAAGTGGCAGCTTATAGTCGAATATCGATAAAGGAGCGGTTTTTGAGTGCCTTGGTCCACTCCTTGATGCGGGCATCGGTTTTTTGATCCATGATCATCTGGTGAATTTCGTACTTCATGACGTCGAACTGCCGCAGGCCACCGGGCAGTCTTTCTTCGACTTTCAATAGATGAACAGCAGCCTTGGTGTCCACCGGGGCACTGTATCCTCCCACCTCAACGCCTTCGAGAGCAGCAATAAAATCGGGGGTCAGTTCGGTGTAAGCAAAATTTCCAAGCTCACTGCTGGTCGCACCGTAGGTTTCATTATAGGAAACCGCCACCTGAGCCAATTCCTCGTTCTGCTGCAGTCGTAGCAAGGCTTCTTGCGCGATCGCATGGATTTTTTCAATTTCTTGGTTTGAGGCCTTTTCCGAAACCGGAAAAATCATGGCGCTGAGTCTGATCTCCGGTGCCTCGCGATATTCGTCCAGATGTGCGCGATAGTACTCGACGACTTCTCGTTCGGAGACATCCACCTGACTACGGACCTCTTCGCCAACTAATTTATAACGAAGGATCTGTTTACTCAGGTTTGCGCGGTAATCAGAGAACGCCATACCCTGTACCAGTACCGCTTGCTCAAGATCTTCTCGGGTCAGCTGGTTTTTCTTCTGCACATCAAGCAGAGCTGTTTCAATCTCTTCCTCAGTAACCGTCAGGTTAAGGGCTCTGATTCTCTGCTGCACCAAGGTTTCCTCGATCAGGCGCGACAGCAATTCCTGGCGCAAGGCACCAAGTTGAACCGGTGAAGGCTGCCGCTCCTGCGAGGCCAATTGTTGCTGCAAGGCCGTGTCCAGTTGGTGGGTTGTGATAATATCATTATTAACCACCGCCGCGATGCGGCTAACAACTTCGGCAGACGCCAGGGATTGCCCGATGCTGAGAACCATCAACAGCGCAATAATAAAACATTTCATGGGAACCTCTTTCTTAATCCTGGGACAACGGGTAAATGGCGGCTAAAGTGCGCGCGCGCGGTGACAGGCACACCTTGCTGTCGGTTATGCACAGCTTCGGTTAGTTCTTCTCTTGGTCTGTTTGCTCAAGCTGGGCCCAATCTACGGTAATTTTTGCACGAGCCCGCAATTCCTGCAGCCATTGGAGATAAAGCTCTTCCCGCTGCTGGGTTTCGAGAAGAGTACGGATTTCTGGTTCGGCCTCCTGCTTGCTAAGCCGCGCGGCCTTACGCTTCTCCTCGACCAAAAAGAGATGATAGCCGTATTCGCTCTGGACCAGATCACTTAACCGATTGACCGGCAGGTCGAAGACCACGGCATCAAACTCGGGCGGCATTTCACCGCGACCGAAGAAACCGAGATCTCCACCTTGCTGGCCGTCAGGTGAGAGGGAATATTCTGCAGCGACTTCGGCAAAGGGTTGGCCTTGCCGCAACAGACCAAGAATCTTCCGGCCTTCAGCTTCTTCGGCGACGACAATCTGACGAGCCCGTACCTGGGCCGGACGATCAAACTCTTTACGGTTGGTCTCATAGTACGCCGCAATTTCCATGTCGCTGATTGAAGTTCTGGAATAAACGGCCTGTTCCAGCAGTTTTTCCATGATCAGGGTCTCCCGAAGTTCCTGCCGCCAGGGTGCCATGGTCAGGCCACGTTCTTTGAGCATCACTTCAAAACCACCCGCAGGGTAATCCTGGCGATATTCTTCCACCGCAGCATCCACCTCTGCTGCCGAAACGGTAATGTTGAGCCGCCGGGCTTCGGCATGAATCAGTTCACGATCAATCAGTTGGATCAGAAAGGAGCGCTGCAGCTCAAGTTTTTCAACCCCACGCAACGGCTGATCTTGCTGCAGGGTCTTTTCAAACTCCGAGACAAATTCGACTTTGCTGATTTCCTGGTCGTTCACCCGGATCAAGGGTTTTAACTCAACGGGAACCTCGGAGCTGCAACCGAACATCTGGCTGAGACAGCATAACATCAAGAGGGACAGGATATATAAAGAGTCTATGCGCATAGTTATTGGTTAAGCCAATCGGTTTCAAGCCGAGATCCGCAATTTAAGGGCAACTCCAGGTCAGAGTGAAGGGTCAAACTATCACAGCTGGCAAAATGCTTGCAATTCCTTTTTGGCCGCGGCCAGCACCTCTTCCCCAGACATTCTGCCGAGGCGAATTGTCAAACGGTAATCGGGGCTGAACCGGTACTTTTTAGCATCCTGCAGCAAGGGCAGAAGCTGCTCCGGTGTCACCTTGGTATTGGATGGAAAGGCAAAGACCAGGTTATTTCCGTCAAATTCAGCCAGCTCGACCAAAAGCTGCTTCATCAGGACGCGGAGTTTCATCACTTCGAGCAGCAGTTCTGCTGCCGGGGGGAGTTCGCCATAGCGATCCCGCAACTCATCACCGGCCTGGTAGACTTCGACATCGTCACGGGCGGCCGCCAGTTTTCGATAGAGCACCAGACGTTGGTTGGGGTCGGCCACGTAAGTTTCGGGCAAAAAGGCGGAAAGGCCGAACCGCACTTCAGGGTCAATGCGTTCCTCCCGAGTTTGTCCTTTAAGTTCCTGGATGGTGTCCTCAAGCAGTTCGGTGTACATCTCGAAACCAATGGCCGCGACCTGACCCGCCTGACGAGCACCCAGCAGGTCGCCAGCACCACGTAATTCCAGGTCGTGACGGGCGATCCGGAACCCGGCACCGAGTTCGGTCTGTTCCTGCAACACTTTGAGCCGTTCCCGGGCCTCTCGAGTCAGCACCCCTTCGCCAGGGATCATCAGGTAGGCGTAAGCCCGCTGATGAGAACGGCCAACCCGACCCCGGAGCTGATAGAGTTGCGCCAGGCCGAAACAGTCGGCGCGATTGATGATCATGGTGTTGGCGGTGGAGATATCGATGCCGTTCTCTATGATGGTGGTGCAGACCAGCAGGTTGGTGCGTGCTTCGATAAAATCGAGCATAACTTTTTCCAGCGCCTTTTCCGGCATCTGGCCGTGACCGACCCCCACTTTCGCCTGAGGAACTAATCGCTGTAAAAATTCAGCCATGGCGTCGATGGATTGGACCCGGTTGTGGACAAAATAGACTTGCCCACCGCGCTTGAACTCACGGAGAATCGCTTCACGAATCAGGTCGTCATCAAAACGCGTGACATAAGTCCGAATCGCCTGACGATCGACCGGCGGGGTGTCGATAATCGACAGTTCACGCAGACCCGCCAGACTCATATGCAAGGTGCGCGGAATGGGGGTCGCAGTCAGCGTCAGGACATCAACCTCGGCCCGCATTTTTTTCAGGCGCTCTTTATGGGTGACACCGAAGCGTTGTTCTTCATCGACCACGATCAGGCCGAGGTCCTTGAACCGCAGGTCGCGTTGCAACAGACGGTGGGTTCCGATCAGAATATCGATCTGCCCCTTGGCTGTTCGCTCGATGATGCGTCGCTGTTCAGCAGCGGTGCGGAAGCGGGAAAGCATCTCAACCGTCACCGGATAATCGGCAAAGCGCTGGCGAAAGGTCTCCAAGTGCTGACGGGCCAGCACGGTGGTCGGAACCAGGATCGCGACCTGACGACTGTCAAGAACCGCCTTGAATGCGGCGCGGATCGCGACTTCAGTTTTGCCGTAACCAACATCGCCGCAAATCAGCCGGTCGAGCGGCTGCGCTGAAACCATATCGTCGAGCACCGCCTCTATGGCTTCGAGTTGGTCGGGAGTTTCTTCGTAAGGGAAGGCCGCCTCGAACTCTCGAAACATACGATCCGGTGGCGAATAACTGAAGCCCTGGGCCATTTGCCGCTTGGCCTGAATTCGCAGCAGATCGCGGGCCAGTTCTTCAATTGCGGCCCGGGCTCGCAGCTTGGCTTTTTCCCAGGCACCACCGCCCATCTTGTCGAGCCGCGGGGTGGAGCCGTCGGCCAGATACTTCTGGATCTTTTCGATCCGTTCAATCGGCATATACAGCCGGTCGTCGCCAGCATACTCGAGATGTAAAAAATCGCCCTCGACGATTCCCGTCTGCAGATGGACTAAGCCGAGAAAGCGGCCGATACCATAATCGGTGTGGACCACAAAGTCGCCGGTATTCAGATCTGCCAACGACGATTCGAAGGTTCGCTGCTTACGCCGTATCTGACGATGGGTGCGCGGGCCGAAGATTTCGTCATCGCAGACCACGACAAGGTTCTCTTCGACATGGCGAAAGCCGCTGTCAAGCGTTCCGGTGGTCACGGTTAGACCGACCGGGACCTTTCGCCCCGGCACCAGCTCCGGGACCCATGATAACGGCAACTCACTGGGGGCGAGCAGATCAAGGAGGCGTTCAGCCTGGCCGCGCTGGTGACAGACCATCAGCACCCGCCACTTATCAGCCTGCCACTGTCGCAGCCGTTCGACCAGCGGTGTCAGGCTACCATCGTGACCGGCGTGATCGGGGCGGAGATCAACATTGCCGACAATCGGCACCCGGTAGACGGGGTGCTCATCCTCAAGACGGTAAAGCTGTAGCGAAGCCAGTTCGATGCGGGGGCCCAACTCTAGGCGAGCCTCCAGCTGGTTGGCAGCGAGGTAGAAATCAGCCGCGGGGACATGCGGATCACCATTGTTGACGGCTCGTTCCGAGCCGTGGCGCACCGCGTCGTCGAACTCATCAGCCGCTCCGGTTACGGCGGGGGGATCGAGGATCAGCCAGCAGAATTTTCCCAGATAGTCGTACAGGGTATCGAGAGCGGAATAGTTGAGCGCCAGCAGGTTCTCGCGCCCTGGGCCAAGCAACCCTTCACGAACTTCTTCGAGCAGGGTATCGCGCTGAGCTCGCGGCAGTTCAAGTTCGTCGCAGCGTTTTTTGAGCTGCCGAGTGAAGGTCTCCAGATGTTCTCCGGCAAGGATCATTTCCCGTGCCGGGGCGAGTTCCAGACGGGTCATTCGTTTGGCCCCGGAGCGTTGACTCACCGGGTCGAAACCGCGAATTTCTTCCAGTTCATCACCGAAAAAAGCCAGCCGAACCGGTTGTTCCTGCATCGGCGGAAAAAGATCGACCAGATCACCGCGCACCGCAAAACTACCGCGGTCTTCAACCAGGGACGCACGCTGATAACCCAATGCCGTCAGGCCGTTTAACAGCTCATCACGACCAATCTCCTGGCCAATCTCCAGTTTTAACTTTAAGGAGGTCAGGACCTCACGAGGAAGAACCTTCTGCTGTATTGCCCTGACGGTTGTCACAACCGCACGGCCACGACCATTAACCAGAGTCGCTAAGGTCGCCAGGCGGATGGCCTCGATTTCAGGGTGGGGGCTGAGTGGCGCGTAAGGTTCTGTTTCCCAGTGGGGAAAGAACAGGATTTCATCGCTGCGGCCGTGAAAGAAACTCAAGGCGCGATGAAAGGTTTGTGCCGAGGCCATATCCGCGGCCAGAATCAGCAGGCAGGGACCATTCTGAGCCAACAGCTCTGCGGCAAACCAGGCACCGCTGCTGCCGCTCAGGCCGACAACCTCGGAACAGCCGTAGACTCCGGTCGAGAAACTGGTGGCCAGGCCACTCAGGGTGCAATGATGAATCGTCGGTTCAGTCGTAGTGGGCATTCAGGTGTCAGCGGAAAAAAGAGTCCTGCCGCTGCAGATTTGTCGTTGAAAGATTTCAGTCGCGTGGAACGGCCAGCATGCGATCGAGAGTCACTTTGGCCGGGATCCTGATTTCTTCGGGAACCGTCACTCGTGGACTCATGGTTTGCAAGGCTTTGAGAATATCTTCGACAGAGGTTAGTTTCATGTTGGGGCAGATCAGGCGCGAGGTCGGCAGGATGAACTCTTTCTCCGGGCTCTCCTTGCGCAGGCGGTACAAGATTCCCGCCTCGGTGCCGACAATGAACTTCTGTGCCGGGTTCTCCAGAGCATAGGAATACATCCCGCTGGTCGAGCAAATATGGTGCGCCAGGGCGAGAACTTCTGGAGAACATTCTGGATGCGCCATAAACACCGCATCAGGGTAATCCTGCAGGGCGGTGGTTACGTCTGCTACGGTGAAGCGATCGTGGGTCGGGCAGTAGCCTTCCCAAAAATAGCAGGTTTTATTGAGATGACTGGCAATGTAGCGGCCGAGATTTCGGTCTGGGACCAGGATCACTTCGTCATCAGGCAGCGACTCCACCACCTTGACGGCATTGGCACTGGTACAGCAAATATCGCTCTCGGCTTTGACCGCGGCGGACGAATTGACATAGGTCACCACCGGCACGCCCGGGTGCTTGCTCTTGAGTTCGCGCAATCCTTCCGGGGTCACCATATCGGCCATCGGACAACCGGCGTCAAGTCGCGGCAACAGCACGATCTTTTCCGGGGCCAGAATCGCCGCGCTCTCGGCCATAAAATGAACGCCACAGAAGACGATGACCTGCTTGTCGGTACGAGCCGCTTCCATCGATAGCGCCAGAGAATCACCCGTAATATCAGCCAGTTCCTGGATTTCATCGCGCTGATAATTATGTGCCAGAATCAGAGCATCGCGCTCTACGGCCAGTTGCTTGATTTTATTGATGATCTCGTTCTGATCCATGATACGATAGAATCCTTACCTCAAAGATTGCCGTATATTAGAGCAAAAGCCTTGATATGTCAAACGCTTATAGCGCGCATCGGCACCCTTGACAGGGTG
The DNA here is from genome assembly GCA_030145195.1 of Desulfuromonadales bacterium. Classification (GTDB taxonomy): domain Bacteria; phylum Desulfobacterota; class Desulfuromonadia; order Desulfuromonadales; family BM103; genus JAQYVY01. Next base: position 63,009 of record JAQYVY010000004.1, read on the forward strand.
CGTTTTTGCCGGTATTCTCAGCTCTCTTTAATTCTCTCCCAAAGCTCGCATGGTGACCTTTTATGTTTGGAATTGGCTTTCCTGAACTCCTGTTGATAATGGCTCTCGCTCTGATTGTTCTCGGTCCGAAACGGTTGCCGGACCTGGCCAGGGCACTTGGCCGGGGTCTTTCTGAGTTCAAACGCACCAGTGACGAACTGAAGCAGACCTTTGCCCAGGAAGCGCGGAAGGAAGGGCAGAAAAGCACCCTCCTCAATGACGGCAAGCTGACCCCGCCCGGCGTCACAACTGAACCCTACCCGGCTGAGGCGAACCCAGCCTCGGAAGAACCGCCTGCAATGCAGACGGAAGAGGCTACTGTCGTGACGGCTGAGCCCGTTGTCGAGCCCCCGACTGCCCCGATCGAAGACGCAACCACCAAGTCTGAAACCAAGGACGAGCATCATGGATGACGGCCGCATGCCGCTGACCACGCACCTTGAAGAACTCCGGCGCAAACTGATTATTTCCGGGGTCTCCTGGCTGGTGGCCTTTTTGGCCTGTTACGCTTATTCCGAGCCGCTCTTCCGCTTGATTTCTGAACCGGTCCTTCAGGCCTTGCCGGAAGGGACCTCTCTGGTCTTCATCCAGTTGACCGAGCCCTTTTTTACCCATCTCAAGATCGGCGCCCTGGCGGGTTTGCTGGTGGCTCTGCCGGTGATTTTCTGGCAGGTCTGGTCCTTTATTGCGCCGGGCCTCTACCCGAACGAAAAATTCTATGTTATTCCCTTTGTCGTGGCCAGTTGCGGCTGTTTTGCGATCGGGGCTTTTTTCGGTTTCAGCTTTGTCTTTCCCATGGCATTCAAGGTTCTCATCGAATTTGGTAGCGGCAGCGGTGTCCCCACCCTCTCTATGGGTGATTATCTGTCACTCTCCAGCAAACTGCTGCTAGCATTCGGTCTGGTCTTCGAGTTGCCAGTAGTGATCTTTTTTCTCGCCCGCCTGGGCGTTGTCGATCACAAAATGCTGGCTCGCAACCGTAAGTTTGCTCTTCTGAGCGCCTTTCTCATTGGCGCGGTTCTCACCCCTCCCGACGTTTTTTCACAAACAGCCCTGGCCTTTCCATTCATCATCCTCTACGAAATCGGCATTATCGTTGCTCGACTGTTCGGTAAGAAGCGAGTCACTGAAGAGGAGGTTTCTGCTGAGAAGAAACCGACCAAGGACTGAGTCCCTCAGTTTTGTCCAAAGGGGCTATGGCTGGAGAGGTGAATGAGCTCGGTTCTACGCCTGAAGGCAGTTCGTCACGGGCGGATGCTTGCCCGGCTTTTGAGCCAAGCCGTTAAAGTATGGTCCTTGACCCAAGCCCAAGCCACAGGGCAAGAAAACAAATGGCTTCTATCCTTGCGGTCGGGGCAAACAAAAGCGGGTCGCAGCACCGAGGCTGCAACCCGCTTCAAGCTTTTACGCTTTTACAGGACGCATTTATTTTTCAAGTTTTTTTAGCTCGGCCTCAATTAACCGCGTGAATCCGGCAGCATTCTTCTCTTTTACCTGTTTGCCATTAATAAAAATCGCCGGTGTCCCACGGACTCCGGCGCTCTGGCCGAGTTGCATATCTCTGTTGATCTCCTGCTGCAGGGCCGGATTCTTGACATCCTGGTCAAAGCGAACCATATCGAGACCGGTGTCTTCTGCGAGCGCTCGAATCATCTGGTCGCTGAGCTTATTATAGTTAGCAAACAACCTTATGTGCAGGTCCCAGAATTTCCCCTGATTGCGAGCCGCCAGGCTGGCCAGCGCCGCCGGCCGGGCAAATTTGTGCATATTCAACGGAAACTGCTTAAACACGGTCCGAACCTGAGTTGGATAGGCGGCCTGCATCTGGTCGAGTAAAGGTTCAATCCGCGAGCAGTAGGGGCACTGAAAATCGCTGAACACAGTGATGGTTACAGCCGCATCCTCAGCACCCTTGATTGGCGAATTGTCAACGGGCAGTTCATGCACATAGGCAAGGTCAATAAACTGCACCTCTTTGCTCTTGGCGTTGCCGAGGATAAGCTTCTGCCCATCGGGAGAAACTGTCAGAGTGGTCGCCGGACCGACCCTGAAGCGGTCCAGCTTTTGCCCGGTAATGGAGACAATTTGCACCTCGCCGCCCTCCAGCAGAATAAACACCCGACCATCGGACTGGCTGATAGCAATATCCAAAGGGGCCTTATCAACCGGCAGGCGCTTGTAGACATCCCACTGTAATTCGGCGTGAACGGCGCCGGCACAAAAGAGCAGGGTGAGCAGCAACCCAGAAATACGCGTCAGTTTTGCCATGATGATCAATCCTTTCAGCAGGTTGAGACTTGTCGTAAAAAAGCGCTTTCACTGCAAGTCGGTGAGGTAATTTTGCAGACATGGTAAAATTACCCCTTAGTGCCTTGCGCTGTCAATCCTGACAACCCTTGACACACAACCCCTGCACCCGGCATAACAAGAGCGCCATGTCATTACCAGCCCTTTCCATAGCCAACCTGTCGAAAAATTACGACGGTGTTCCGGCGGTCAACGACATCTCCCTGCAAATTGAGCCGGGCGAGATCTTTGGCTTGCTCGGCCCCAACGGTGCGGGCAAAAGCACCACTATCAACATGATCGGCGGGGTCACCCGGATTGATAGCGGATCCATTGAGGTGTTCGGTTACGATAACCGCAAGGATTACCAGAAGACTCGTCGCATGGTCGGCGTCATGCACCAAGAAGTCGTGATCGATAACTTTTTTACCATTGATCAGACCTTGCGGTTCCACGCCGGTTACTATGGTGTGCGCGACGATGTCGCCTGGCGGCAAAGACTGATTGAGCGGCTAGGACTGACGCCGCACCTGCACAAGGTCATGATCAAGCTCTCCGGTGGCATGAAACGGCGCTTTATGATCGCCAAGGCTCTGATTCACAAGCCGAAGTTGTTGATTCTCGATGAACCGACCGCCGGCGTCGATGTTGAACTGCGTCACACCCTCTGGGATTTCGTCCAGGAAATTAACCAGCAGGGTTCTACCATTCTGCTGACGACTCACTACCTGGAAGAAGCAGAACGGATGTGTCACCGGATCGCAATTATGAATCATGGTAATTTGATTGCTCTTGACTCAACCGCAACCATGCTGAAAAACCTCGGCACCCGCGGTCTTTTGGTTCATCTGCACTCAGCTCAGCAGACACTCCCGGAACAGCTCAAGCCGTGGGGCGCAACCTTGGATGCAACCGGGTTGTCCATCCATTTTACCCTGCCAGCCGACCGAACCACCGGAGACCTGCTGCCACTGCTCTGCCAACTCAACCTTTCGATCAAGGACATAGAAACGCGCCAGGCCAGTCTAGAAGAAATTTTTCTGCAGATCACTCAGGATGACAGGTCAAAACCATGAACCAACAACCCGACTCTGCTTTTGTTGCCTGGCTGCCCTTCTACACCCTGCTCCAGAAGGAAATCCGTCGTTTCTTGCGTGTTGCTTCACAAACGCTGGTCACGCCGGTGATTACCGCCTCGCTTTATCTCTTCATCTTCGGCGCAACTCTTGGTGAACGGATCAGCGTGGTCGAAGGTTTCAGTTACGCTCAATTCGTTATCCCTGGTCTGATTTTGATGGGCATTATCAACAATTCTTTTTCCAACGTCGCCTCGTCGCTGTTCATGTCGCGCTATCTTGGCAATATCGTGGACTTGATGGTCACGCCGGTGACTCCGACCCAGTTCATTATGGCCTACACTCTGGCGGCAATGTTACGCGGTCTGGCGGTCGGTCTGATCGTCTGGTTGATCTCCTGCTGCTTTGCGACCTTGCCCCTGGCTCACCCCTTGGCGGCACTGGCTATGGCTTGTCTTGCCAGCTTCCTCTTTGCCCAGTTTGGCATTATCGCTGCGGTTCATGCCAACAACTTCGATTCATTGGCGATGTTTACCAACTTCATTATTCTGCCGTTGATTTATCTCGGTGGAGTGTTTTACCCCATTTCAATCCTGCCGCCTTTTTGGGCCGGATTATCCCACCTCAACCCTCTCTTCTACCTGATTGACGGTTTCCGCTACGCTATGCTTGGGGTCGGCGACCTTTCTTATGCCCTTTCTTTTGGGGTTGTCACCATCATGGCTCTGGTACTCTTTATCTGGGCTGCAACTTTGATCGCAAATAGTTATCGGCTCCGTAACTGACTTTGTGCAACCATGGCTCCCGATCTGGGCCCTTGCCAGCAAAAACTATTCTGCCCCCTCCCCCATTAGCTTCGCCAGCATATCTGACAGGCTGGCATTTTCATTCCCCTCGGCGAGGTGGGATCCCGCCCGGGCTTCCTCCTGACGCACCTCTTCAGGGATTTCTGCCAGAAAGCGGCTGAGTTCGCGCGGCTCCGCCTTGCCGTACTTCATCCGCGCATCAGCATGGAGGATGGTCAGCTTTTCACGGGCGCGGGTAATTCCGACGTAGCAGAGCCGGCGTTCCTCATCGACGTCCACGTTTTCCGAGACCGACTTCTTATGCGGCAAAAAGCCTTCCTCGAAACCGGGCATAAAGACATGCGGAAACTCCAGCCCCTTGCTTGAATGCAAACTCATCAGCACCACGGCATCTTTGGCCAGCTTCTTCTCCTTGCTGTCGGAGCCAGGTTCATCGCGATCAAGCAAAGCGACTTTTTCGAGAAAGCCGGTCAAACTCGGCTTAGCTTCGCGACCTTCGTAGGTGGCGATGGCGTTAACGATCTCCTGCACATTCTCAATTCGGCGCTCAATTTTTTCACGGGGGTCCCGATCACGCCGCAGTTCAGCTTCCAACCCAACCGCCTCAAGCAGTTCACGCGCCGTTCGCGCCAAACCGGAGCCACCACGAAACCAACCTTTATGCTCTTCAATCAGGCGAACAAATTTATCTAGCGCATCAGCCACCTTGGCACTGATACCGGTAATGCTGCGCGCTCGACGAATAACCTGCCACAGCGGGTCTTTCGAAGCAATTGAGGTCCGAATCAACAAGTCGGCACTGGTTCGACCGATCCCGCGCCGGGGATAGTTGAGAATCCGCAGTAAATTGACTTCATCGTAGGGGTTGACGATGAAGCGCAGATAGGCGATGGCGTCCTTGACTTCCTTACGATCAAAGAACTGCTGACCACCAATCAAGACATAGGGAATATCGGCAAAGCGCAACTCCTGCTCAAAAACCATGGTCTGGGCATTGGTTCGCACCAGAATGGCATGGTCTCTATAAGCCATCTGCTTGCTACGGATATCATAATGAATCCGATCAATCACCGCGCGGGCCTCGTCCTCGGCGTCAATGCACCGGACCACCCCAAGCGGTTCACCGCTGTTTCCAGCGGTCCAGAGCACCTTATCCTTGCGCTTGACATTATGCTTAATCACCGTGTTGGCGGCATTGAGAATATTGCTGGTGGAGCGATAGTTCTGCTCCATCTTGATCGTCCGGGCACCAGGAAAGTGCCGCTCGAAATCAAGGATATTACCCGGATCAGCACCTCGCCAGCCATAGATCGACTGATCGTCATCACCAACCACGCAAAAGTTCCCCCACTTTCCAGAGAGAGCCCGCATCAGGGAAAACTGCGCCGCATTGGTGTCCTGATACTCATCAACCATGATGTAGCGAAACCGCTCCTGGTAGCGCGCCAACACGTCCGGGTGTTCGTTGAACAGTCGCACCGTCAGCATGATCAAGTCATCAAAATCCACCGCGTTGTAACTTTTTAGGCTCTTCTGGTATTCCGGATAAACTTTTTGGGTCATTTCGCCGATGACATCACCCTTCATGATAGGGCCGAACTTCTCCGGCGACAGCAGGCGATTCTTGGCGTCGGAGATTTTCCACAAGATTGAATCGGCTTTCAGACCATGCTCGGGGCTGAGCTGGTCCATGATGGTTTTGATCAGGCGCTGCTGATCAGAAGCACCGTAGATGCTGAAGTTGCGCTTGTAACCGAGGTTTTCAATATCAGCCCGCAGAATCCGCGAGCAGAGCGAATGAAAGGTCGAAACCTGAATCAGGGCCGCCTTGTTGCTCCCGACCAGAGCCGCAACCCGGGCCTGCATCTCACGCGCCGCCTTGTTGGTAAAAGTGACTGCCAACACCTGTTCAGGGTTGACTCTTTTCTCTCCCACCAGGTGAGCGACCCGATGGGTGATCACCTTGGTCTTACCCGACCCGGCTCCGGCGAGAAGCAGTAGCGGGCCCTCGGTATGGAGCACTGCCTCAAGCTGTGGCTGATTGAGTGATTGCAGACTCATTGAGCCACCGCGGCACGGTGCAAACCGGCAGAAGTGTTCCGGTCGCCGGTCACGACCGCAGTATGGTGAAACATCTTGAATTCTCCTTAGAGGTGATCCTGAGACCGTGCAACAGATCAAACACAGGCGATAAACCGGAGACCTTTAACGCAAAGGCGCAAAGGCGCGAAGAAAACCAAGACCAAGCGAAAAGGGCTTCCCTTTGCGCCTTGGTTGGCTTTTCTTGGCGTCTTTGCGTTAGCTTTGGCTTCTGGCTTTAGCGTCGCTTTGTTTTGTTTGGTTGAATTGCCTTCCAACAAAAACGACCCGGTCGGGCAAGAACCGAGCTCGGGGGATAGTAGTGAAAACCCGATGGAAGTGCAAGTTAAGATCGCTCTCGAAGCAACGGGCTTACAACCAAAACAAAGGTTAGCCACTAAGTCGCCAAGACACGGGGTAAACGCTTATATTCTTTCTTCAAACAGCAAAGTTTGATGATCGTCAAGAGCGATCTTTACTCTGCAACGGGGACTGCTTGGTGCCTTGGTGTCTTAGTGGCAGGCAAACCTGTTTTGGGGTTATGGAACCGTGGAACAAAGAGAAAATTGACCGAGGCTACCCGTCCCGGGACAGCAAATACTGCCCCAGCCAGTAACGGGAAAACTGCAACGCGGTACGGCCGCAGCGCTTGCTTTTTTCATGTGACCAGTCAACAGCGGCATTGGCCAGCTCTCCGTTCCATTGCGGTTCCAGGCCGTTATCCCGGCAGAGCCGGGCAATGGTTTGCTGCACAACGTCCAAGTAACGATCCTGGCTGAAAGCCCGGAAGGAGACCCAGAGGCCAAAACGGTCGGAGAGCGAAATTTTTTCCTCAACCGCCTCACCGTGGTGAATCTCGTTATTCACCATTTTGGCACCGAGATTGTCAGTCTGGAATTCTGGGAGCAGATGCCGCCGGTTGGAGGTGACGTAAATCAGCGCATTCTTCGGCGAAGCATAGACGGAACCGTCAAGGACGCTCTTGAGAATTTTGTAGCCCGCATCACCCGGTTCAAACGAAAGGTCATCGCAGAGGAGCAGATAGTGATAGGGCTGACGGCCAATCTGGGCAAAGATGTCCGGCAGATGATCAAGATCATTCTTGTCCACCTGAATGACCCGCAAACCTTGCCCAGCGTAGGCATTGAGCAGCGCCCGCACCACCGACGATTTGCCGGTCCCGCGCGAGCCCCAAAGCAGCACGTTGTTGGCCGGATAGCCGCGGAGAAACTGAAGGGTGTTATCCTTGAGAGCCTTCTTTTGCGGCTCGATGCCGAGCAGTTCATCCAGACAGGTATCATCGATATATTCAATCGACTCAAGGTGTCCGGAAAAGGCGTTTCGCCGCCAGTTGGCGGCGATGGTCTCAGCCCAATTGATCGGGGCAACAGCATTCGGCAGCAGTTGTTCCACCGAAGCAAGCACCCGCTCCAGCTGTGCAACAACTTCAGGCTTGAGGTTCATGTTTCCTCCTTCGCTCGCCCTTATAAAGGATTGGATCCATTGTTACGATTGATCGACAGTAGCTTGCGCAACGACTGCAAGCGGCCCTGCTCTTCCTCATCGTCTCGCAACAGATTACGCACCCGCGCGGCGGCGACGATCTCTTTGGCCGCAGCGTAGGTTTCGATATTCTTTTCCATATCTTTAAGCCGGTACAGGTAATTGACCATCAGACCACACGATTCTTCCATGCCCTTGGCAGAAACATCCCCCAGCCAGTTGAGCTGTTCAATCCGCGCACCATTGCCAAGATGAAAGCGTGCAACCGGATCCAATGGTGCCTGATCCCTGTCGCGCCGTTCGTGCAGGTAACGCGCACAGAGGGAAAGCAGCGGCTCCTGCAACAGCGCAACCACCCGCGGTTCCAACCACCACTGCGGCGCATCGATGACGGCGTCCAGCTCCGGGGCGACGCCCAGAATTTTAGCCGCAGCAGCCAAAGCCTGGCTCAGCTCGGTCTCGTCACCGCCGTTCTCTCCGGCTCGACAGTAGGACGAGAGCCAGCGCCGGAAACCAGGCAGCGGTGAAAGGGTCGAAAAGTTCTTCAGGTTAGGCAGCTCGTGTCGCAGATTAGTGACCACCTGCTTGATCAGAAACGGACCAAAGCTGATGCCCTGCAATCCGTTCTGGGTATTGGAAATGGAGTAGAAAATCGCGGTATCGGCCTCTTCCGGCGCAACTTCCGGCGCAGCCTCGTCGAGCAGCGTCTGCACGCTGGTGGCCAAACCTTCAACCAACGCCACTTCGATAAAGATCAGTGGTTCGGCAGGCATCCCGGGATGGAAGAAGGCGTAACAGTGCCGGTCCGATTCAAGCCGATGGTGCAGGTCGCTCCAGGAGTTGATGGCGTGCACCGCCTCATAGGCCATCAACTTCTCCAGAAGCGCGGCAGGACTCTCCCAGGTGATGCGCTGCACCGAAAGAAACCCGACATCAAACCAGGTCGCCAGCAGTTGTCGCAACTCCCGATTGAGACCGTTGAGCTGCGGGGTCTCGACGCAAAAGCGTAACAGATCGGCCCGCAGATCGATCAGGAACTTGATCCCCTGGGGCAGAGCATTGAATTGGCAGAACAACCGTTGCTGCGGCGACACCAGCAACTCCTGCATTCGCCCGGCGCTCCGGCGAAAACCCTCTTCATCTTCTGCCGCCAGCAGGAACCGTGCTTCAGCTTCGACCCGCTCCCGATCGACGCAAAAGGCTTCAGCCAGGATTTTTAAAAAGTTCATCCGACCCGTTGCATTGAGCGTGAGGTAGAGTTCGCCGAGGATGGCCGCCCGCTGCCGGGCCGAAACCTCACCGCCGCGCGCCGCCAGGCACTCGGCCATAAGCGCTTGCACCCGGGTAGCATCAGTTGGTGGTAAATCGAGGGCGACCCGAGGCAAGGCGCTGTCATCCCCGGAACCTATAATCCCGCTCCAGGCCCGACGCAACGGCTCCCAGCTCAAAGAAAATCGAGAGTTCATCGCCTCTTACCTCCGCAGGTCACAATCAAACCCCGCTTCACGCCAGCCACCAGATTGCGAGATTGAGCAGTCCGATCAGACCACCGAGCAACGCCCCGAACATGTTGATATACTTAAACTGCTCTTGCATTATCCCCATCAGCAGGCCTTCGACCTGGAGGATATCGAGCGTGTTGACCTTCTCCTCAACCATGCGCGCGATATTGAGCGTTTCGATCAGCGGCGGAACTTCCTTTTGCAGAACTTCGCCAAGCTGGCGATAAAGGTTCTCTTCCAGTTCCTCACGCACATCTGCTGGAAGGTGTTCCGACAAGCGCCCCAACGGCCGCTTGAAGAGCCACTCTTCAAGTTTGTCTTTTAGGAGTAAATCGGTCGCCGTCGCGATTTCCGGCGATCTCACCAGTGCGATCAGGCGATCGGCCAATTCGTTCTGCAGCTTTGCCGCGCCGCCATCTGGTAGCGTTTGATCAAGCAGGCTCCGAAAAGACCGATCCTTGACCCGTTGCAGACCACTTTCCGAAAAACCGAGCAGTAGCTCTGTGGCGCGCCGACTCTGTACTGCAGCAACCGTCCGCTCTCTGATATAAAGCCGTGCCCCGGCGACCTTCTCATAGGACGTTTTTTCCAAAAAGCTTCCCAGCGGCCGAGCCAAAAAGCCTTCGAGACGCTCCCGTAGCATCGCGGCCACCTGTTGCTGAGTTTTCTCTTCACGCAACAGATGCGCCAATTCTTCTCCGGCCTGGTCAAGGAACTCGGGGATTTTGCCATAGATTTTATCGAGGCTGACAAAACCGGACAGCAATCCGGCTAAGCCACCGAGAGAATCGAGAAAACGGTCGATCCCTTGCCGGGCTTTCTCCACCAACCGTTGCCGGAAATCAGGGTCGTAGAGCAGACCACCGAAACGCTCCAACAAAGGCGGAACCTCCCGTTCAATCAGCTGGGTTAGGAGGTCCACCAGATCCTTCGGCAGAAGATCACCCAGACACCGTTCGCTGTGGAGCAAGCGTTCGATGCGTTCATCGACGAAACGCTCAACCACGGTGGCCGCCTGCGACGACTGCAAAACCATACCGATACGACTGTCCAGGTGAGTCTGCAGATTGTGGTAGCGTTCTGGAGTCAGAAAACTCTCCAGGTCACGCGCCAGCAAGGTATCGCCCTTGCGTTGGAGAAAATCCCGAAGCTGGACCTCAAACTCGTCACCGGCAAAGTACTCGGTGACGATGCGTCCGATCTTGAGGCGGGTCGCCTCTACCAGCTCACGAAACCGGCGTTTATAATCGTTGGGGATCAGGCTTTCCAGGGGGCCGAGCTCACGGTCAAGAAAGGAGGTGAGCTTTTCGTTAACCGCGCTTTTCAGCTCCCGTTGGAAACCGGGCCGTGCCAACGCCTGGCGCACATCATCAGCTGTCAGCAGGTGCGAACCGACCATGTCACCCATGCGCTGAGCCAGTTCACCACGCTTGGCCGGAATAATCCCCGGGGTCAGCGGCAGGCGAAAGCCAAACAGGTGCCAGGGCCGCAACGGCCGAAACAGCATGCGAATGGCGATGTAATTGGTCACATAGCCAATTACCGCGCCCAGTAGCGGCGGTGCCAGATATGGCAGCCAGGACAACCCGTCTTGCATCTTCTCTTGCTCCTCTGGCGCTGTCAGCGACTCAGGAATTCAAGTCATTATAGAGAGAACCCAGCCTTAGCGAATCGCCTCTTTACCGAGCACCCCGATTGGGCTAACATCCTTTTCGTTGCCAGGAGGTTGTCCCATGTCCGATCATCTGATTCGTATCTTAACCCGTGATGGCGCAATTCGCGTCTGCGTTGCCGAAACGACCGTACTGACGGAAGAGATTCGGCAACGACAACAGACCGATCCAACCGCCACGGTTGCCATCGGCCGACTCGTGACCGCTGCCGCACTGATGGGCAGCCTGCTCAAGGGCCAACAACGCCTCGCTCTGACAGTCGAGGGCAACGGACCGTTGCAAAGGATTCAGGCCGAAGCCGACGCCACCGGTCAGGTCCGGGCCACCCTCAAAGTGCCTGTGGCCGGATTGCCGCCACGCGATGAGCGTTTCGATGTCGCCGGAGCAATCGGTCGCGCCGGATTTTTGCATGTGGTCAAGGATCTCGGCCTGAAAGAACCCTACCGCGGCACAGTCCAACTCCTCACCAGTGAAATTGCCGAGGATATCGCCTACTATTTCACCACTTCGGAGCAGACGCCGTCAAGCGTCGCTTTGGGTGTCGAATTGGGGCAAGCGGCCGAGGTTGCAGCGGCGGGCGGGTTTCTGGTGCAGGTGATGCCAAACGCCGAGGACCATCAGGTGGCGCTGCTTGAACAACGACTGCAAAAAATGCCGCCGATCACAATCCTGTTGCGCCAGGGGCTAACCCCGGAAAGCATTGCCGCACAATTGCTCGAGGACATGCCTTACCAAACGCTGGGACAAACCCCCTTGCTTTTTGCCTGCACCTGCAGTCAGGCACAAACCGAGCAACTGCTACGGATGCTCGGCGCCGACGAACTCGATAGCCTGCTTAAAGAACTCGGCGAAACCACAATAACCTGCGAATTCTGCAAGCAAGACTACCACATTGATGGGGTCACCTTGCAAGCGATCAGGGCGAGTCTGTAACCGGTTGCAACACCAGCTGTGCCCCCGGTTCCGCAGTGGTAAACCACTGCCAGTCTTGCATCTCGATACCCTTGCGGGCAAAAAACCGTAGCAACAGCTCCTGGCGCTTGGTCGCTATAACCAACGGCTCGAATCCAGCAACAGCTTCAGCCCCGACGGTCACTTGCCAACGACTCTGCGATGAACTTGTCAGCCAGCTGGCCAGCGTTTCGAGGCAGGCCAGACCTTGTTTAGTCGGGAGCACGGCACCGTTTTGATAAAGACTTGCGCTCTGGTACAAAATCATCTGGGGCGGACCGTTGTCGATTTCGGCACAGGATAGGCGGTCAAGGGTAAGGACCGGAGGAACCGGCTTTGACACCGGCGGTTGCGCAGGATCAGGCTTCGAGACCAGAGGTGCAACCCCCCCTTGCTTTGCGCAACCACAGCAAGCAATCAGGACCAAGCCCGCTAGAAATATCGGCCATCCCTTCATCTTATCCTCCTAAATCATTCAAGGTGTTTCGTCACAAACTTTTTCGATTTTACCTTTTTGAAAGATCGGATGCTTCGCAATCTGCTCCAAAACCATCGCCGCAACCCACCCGGTCAGGACTCCAGAACCGATAGTAAAGAGCAAAAACAGGGGGAATATCTGCCAGATTGCCGCGTGTTGAACCACCAGCAGGCGCGCCGCCAAAATCTGTCCAAAAGCATGACCTGCAGCACCAGCTGCGGAGATGCCGATCGGACTCATTCTCGGTCCAGCCCACCGGTAGAGAAGAACCATGGCCGAGGTTGCGACCAGGCAGCCGCTTAAAGCCAACCAGAACCCGGGACTGAAGAGTCGCCCCAATAACAGCGCACCAAGCCCGACCCGCATCAGGCTGACACTCCAGGCGGCACGACCACCATACAGGTAGAGCGCTATGACGGTAATAACATTGGACAGGCCAAGCCGTAGCCACGGAACCGGAGTCGGCAAGAGGCTCTCAACCGTATGCACCGTTACCGCAACCGCAATCAACAAAGCTAAAAACACCAGTCGGCGCGCCTGGGCGAGTTCTTCCGTCTCAGCGACTAAGCAGGTCATAAGGAGAATCCTTCTTCCGCTCGCCGTCGATTCTCACCAGAATACGGTTCGGCACACAAGCCAGCAAATCACCGGTCTGGCGAGCTGGCCCCATAGTCATACAGCTTTTACGCGGACAAGGCGAGCCGGTGATCCTTGCACCTTGATTGTCGATAACCAGTCGAGTGCGACCCAGCGGCCCCTCCAGTTCGACCGTACGGTGCTGATCGAGCGTTGCGGTAAAACAGATTCGATCCCCATCGGAGACCACGAGGCGACTACCAACCGGAGCCCCGGCCACCCAGGCCATTCCGGCAACAGCAAACACGATCAAGACCGTTATAACCAGCCAGTCACCGACCGTCATATAAGACCAGGGCAGTTTCATGGTTCAACCTGGTAAGCCGCCCACCCGTCAGAAGCATACAAACGGCCATCAGCAGCCACAATCATCCCTTCAGCTCCAGAATAACCCTTTAACATTTCAAGTCCCGACAGCGGCCCAAGCACAAACACCGCCGTCGCCAGAGCATCGGCCAAAGCGACACTCTCAGCGACAATCGTCACGCTACGACAGCCTTGAGCCGGGAAGCCACTTTTCGGATCAAACAGATGATGATAACGCTTGCCGTTTTGTTCAAAGAATCGCTCATAGTCACCAGAGGTCACCACCGCCCGGTCGCTGACTTGTACCGTCACCAGCACCGCATTCGGTTGGCGCGGATGCTGAATCCCGATGCGCCAGGGACGTTCCAGGCGCTGCCCCAACAGGTACATATCACCACCGGCATTAATCGCTGCCGCCGTGACCCCATGCTCCTTGAGCACGGCAATCCCCCGATCGACCGCATAGCCTTTAGCGATCCCGCCGAGATCAACCTGAAGAGCGGGATTTGCCTTGCGGACCATTCGCCCACTCAGCATGAGAGCCTCGGGGCCGAGATCGTCCAGAGTTGCAGTGATCGCCGCCAGAGAAGGCACTTGCGGGGAGTCGCTATCGAGAGCCCATAAGGTCTTCAACCGACCGAGGGTCAGATCAAAGGCACCGGCGCTCCGCCGGGCCACTTGCAGACCGAGGGCAATCACTTCGGCGGTCTCTGTCGCGACGGTAAGGCCGGTCTCGCTCAGCGACAGCCGGCTGATATCGCTCTCTTGCCGATGGCTGCTGAGCAATCGGTCGAGACGCGCCATTTCGGCAAAGGCCGCCGTAACGGCTTCGTCCAGGGCCGAGGGGTCTTCACCTTGAGCCAGAATTTCGACCACCGTGCCCATCATGAATTGAGAACGGCGGACTTCGTCAGCCTGCGGTTGCAGCCGCCACCAAGTCAAGGCCAGCAGAGCAATCAACAGACCTAGGATCAGGGGGCGATTCCACGGCACTGGCTACTCCTCGCAGATTTCACCGATCAAATCGTACTCAGAGGAATCGGTAATTTTCAGTGCGACAATATCGCCGACATCGGCTTGTCCGGCAGTAATATAGACCAAGCCATCAACATCGGGAGCCTGACGGACACTCCGTCCCCGCAGCAGCAGTTCGGTCTCTTCGCTGTAGCCCTCGACCAGGACCGGCTCGATTTGGCCTTTCAGCGCAAGGTTCTTGCGAAAAGAAACCCGCGACTGGGCCTTCATCAGACGCTTTAAACGAGCCTGCTTGGTCCGCTCAGGAACCTGGCCAGCGAGTAACGCCGCCGAAGTGCCTTCTTCACGAGAATAACGAAACACCCCGAGCCGCTCGAAATGACCTTCCTCAACAAAGGCAAGCAGTTTGCGAAACTGTTCATCCGTTTCTCCGGGAAAGCCGACAATCAGCGAAGTGCGCAAGGTCACATCGGGAATTCGGCTGCGAATTCTTGCGAGTAACGCCTGAATTCCAGTGGAATCAACCCGCCGGTTCATGGCCGCGAGGATCTCGTCATCGATATGCTGAATCGGCAGATCGAGATAATTGCAGATCTTCTCTTCAGCAGCAATCAGGTCGAGCAGTTCGTCGGTGATACCATCCGGGTAAGCATAGAGCAGGCGCAACCAGACGAGGCCGTCTATTTTGACCAGCTCACGCAGCAGGTCGACCAGACCGCCGCCTTCCTCCCGCTCGGCACCAAAAGCCGTGACATCCTGAGCGATCAGGTTAATTTCTTTGACCCCGTTCCCGACCAGGCGCTCCACTTCCTTGACCACCGAGTCAATGCTGCGCGAACGCAAGGTGCCGCGAATACTCGGAATCACGCAGTAAGAGCAGTGATTGGCACAGCCCTCGGCAATCTTGACATAGGCCGAGTAGAAGGGCGACGAGGTGACCCGCGGGGTAGTGTGATCGTAAAGATAATCGGGCAAACCGATCTCATGTGGCCCCGCGTCGCCGCCATGGCCTTCGATCAGTTCGACAATGCGGGGCGCATCCGCTGTGCCCATGAAGAAATCGACTTCGGGCAATTCTTCTGCCAATTCCTCCTGGTAGCGTTGCGGCAGGCAACCGCTGACGATCAACAGCTTACAGCGGCCGTTCTTCTTGTAATCGGCAACCTCAAGGATTGTTTCGACCGACTCTTCCTGAGCTTCGCGGATGAAGGCACAGGTATTGACCACGATAATATCCGCCTGGCTTTCATCGGTCACAATCGCGTAGCGCTCGGTTGGCAGATGCCCGAGCATAACTTCGGCATCAACAAGGTTTTTCGGACAGCCCAGGCTGACCAGGCTGACATTTTGAATCGACAAAAGAGACCTCCAAAAAAGTGCGCCAAGAAACCCAGCGCCGATAAATTCTTACCAATATTCAGGGAGTTATAACATAAAACAGCCCCGGAACAAAAGGATTCCTCCGAGCCGACGCAGATCAGTTCAAGTCGTTATCAACAGCTTTTTGGAATATTGCCTTGAACGACCAAACTTTTCATCGCACGAGGTGCTCTTGCCCCCGGTAAAACTTCTTCTATAAGCCCCTGGAGTAATGGGTTTTGTACAACTGAGAAGACCGAGCCTGTCCGATAATGAGTGCCCGTACAAACGAAGAGGTGCACTGGAAGGATTCTCTTGAATTTGATGCCATATAAACCTACTTTTCAGCTTGTTCAACACCCCATTCAGAAGAGGTGTAAGCCCAAACATCTGCAAGATCCGCCTTTGTTTGGGTTATAGGTTCATTTATTTTTCATAACCCTGACAACCAGTAGCTACGGCATGTTGCTGATGCTCAGGGTAGGCCCGGCAATGATCCGGCTTGATGGTTTCGATACCACAGAGATAGCCGCTGCCATCGATCTTGTCGAGCAGCCAGGGGCAACGCTCCACGTCATCCCTGGTGACCGGATCGACCCAGGCCGTATGCAGCTGATTACCGGGACCGAGCTCCAGAGTTTCCACCCACTCAAGCAAGTCATCCCGACCCAATTGCTGCCAGCGCGTCAGGTCGGCATCACTGACGCAACCGTTATAGGCATCAATCAGAGTGAGGCAGCAATGCCCGCAGCAGCGGCAATTAAACTTCGGGTTCATCTGGCTTCCTTGAATTCCGTTACGCCGATTATGCGGCTGTATGATCAGGGTTCAACCCCGAAGCAGGTGCAGGTCAATAAATAACAATATAGCCCTGACCTTTGGCAATATTGGAAATTTCCAGAACATCTTGAATCTGGTAAGAGGTGCCATCAAGCACAAAGGTGTAACCACCGTCCGGATTCTCTTTTGCCAAGTCAATCAAGGACTCGAAGCTCGCAGTTTTTATCGTTTCCAAAGGTTATCTCCTAATCATAGAAGCTTCATCACCTGCGCATGCAGTTGCGGGTTGGCGGCGGCCACCACAAAACCGCCATCGACCGGCAAGTTCCCCTGCGCATCCGTCACCACGCCACCGGCCGCCTGAATAATCGGGATCAGCGGGAGGATGTCGTAAGGCTGCAAAGAATCTTCAATCACCAGATCGATCTGACCCAGAGCCAGCAGGCAGTAGGAATAACAATCACCACCAAACCGTTGCAGCCGCACCTGCGCTGAAACCCGGCGGAAGGCCTCCAGGTGGGCTTGCTTAACAAACATGCTCTCGTGAGTACAATACAGCGTGGCCTCTTCCAGGCGGCTGGCTCGCCGGGCCTGCATCGGCTCAACCTGACCCTTGCGTTGCAGAAAAGCCCCGTCGGCACTGCCAAAAAACAGCTCGTCGGTATAGGGCTGATACATGATTCCAGCCAGGGGACGGCTGTTCTGAACCAGGCCGAGCAAAATCCCCCAAGCCGGGACCCCGCTGATAAAAGCCCGGGTGCCGTCGATCGGATCAACCACCCAATTGATATCATCCCGGCCTTTGGTGAAACCCTCCTCCTCGCCGATCACCCCGTAATGCGGGAATTGCCCACGGAGAGCTCCACGCAGAAGCGCTTCCACCTCGCGATCGGCACAGGTCACCGGATCAAAGGCCTGTCCGGCAAGTTTGTTATCGACCACCAGTGGCTGGCGAAAATACCGCAAGGCAATCTCGCCCGCAGCTATGACTGCCGAACGGGCGAAGGTTAAGGCCTCGGCCACCGCTGCTGGCGCAAGAGCGTCAGTTCCATGATCAAGACGCGAGTTCATTACCAATGTCATCCTTTTTCAACAAGAAAAACCGGGGCGCAAAACCAGCTATTGCCGCGCCAGTCGCAGGTTTTCAACCTCGTATTCGAAGTTGCTTCGCTGCGGGTTAATATCAAGACCGCCACGTCGGGTGTAGCGGGCGTAAACCGTCAGCTTCTTCGGCTGGCAAAACCGCATCAGGTCGCAATAAATCCGTTCCACACACTGCTCATGAAATTCGTTGTGCTGACGAAAAGAAATCAGGTAACGCAGCAAGGCCTCCGGATCGATCTTCGCCCCCTCATAACGAATCAGCACACTCCCCCAATCCGGCTGGCGGGTCACCAAACAATTGCTTTTCAGCAGGTGACTGTGCAGCGTCTCCGCAACCATTTGCTGTGAATCCGCTGCGCCCTGCAAAAGATCGGGGGCCAAGGCATAGTTCTCAACTTTGATGTCAAGCTCGTCGAGGCAAACGCCTGGCAGGGTGGCAAAGGACTCTGCGGCGAACTCTGCGGCGCTGATCAGCCGCACATCGACCGGGGTACCCGCCGCGCCGCCCAGATCCTGACTCAGTACCGCTCGCACCGCTTCGCAATCATCAAACCGGGTCTGATTAAAGGAGTTGAGATAGAGCTTGAACGATTTAGATTCAATCAGATTGGGCGACTCGCAGGGGACCCGAAACTCACCCATAGCCACCACCGGCTTGCCTTGCGGCGTTAGCCAGGAAAGTTCATAGGCGTTCCAGATGTCAACCCCATGAAAGGGGAGCGGCGCAGCCAGCCCCAGCTCATCACGCTTGAGACTGCGCGGAAGAGGACAGAGCAACCCCGGATTGTATTCCGCAGCGTAGACCGTCGCTTTGCCCAAAGGTACGCTGGCTTCAAAATCATTCATAGTGTTGATACTCTGCCAAACATGGCCCTGATTTCAACCAAAAAACGCCGCCCTCTCACTCCTCACTCCCCACAGTCAACAAATCCTCGCGCAAAGACTCCGTGATCGCAACCGGATAGCCCTTAGCGGCGATAAGCGCCTGCAATTCGCGGACGCGGTCATCAGGATGTGGATGCGAGGCCATCAGGTAAGGGATATGGCTACCGGCATCACGAGCAGCTCGGCGGAAAAAGTCAGTCGCGCCGCCAGCATGACCATAACAGGCAACCAACAGTTCAAGCCCCCAGCGGTCGGCGTCCGATTCCTGCTGCCGGGAATAACGACTCTCTGAAACCAGCAGCAGGTTGGTCGCCAGTCGACCAGCAGAGCTGTCTTCGCCGAAGAGCAGCATGGCACCCAAGGTCAGGCCCAAGCCGCGGCCCAAACGCCGAAGGTGGTCACGATGGGCAAAATGGCCCAGCTCGTGAGCCAGCACCAACGCCAGTTCGTTTTCTGAAGCCACCTGTTCAAGCAACCCGGAAAAGACCACAATATGGCCGCCAGGCAAAGCCAGGGCATTGATCTCGTCACTCTCCACCAACTGCACGATAAAGTCATATTGGTGCAGCGGTGACTCTGTCGGCAGCGTCTCCAGTAACTGTTGCAGCCGTTGCTGTAGCGCCGGGTTATCCACCGAGTCAAAGTTGTCGGCAAAATATTCACCAAGCTGAAGTTCCGCCCTGATCGGGATTTTCGTCACCGCCAGCTCGGCCGTAAAGCCAAGGATGAGATAAAGAACAACGACCAGCACAAGCAGGCCGCCAATCAGCCAAGCCATCTCGACCAGAGGGTGAGTCTTGGACACGTTAACGTTTTGGTCAATATATTTCGGCGTGAATTTCACTTTCGATTCATCACGACTGCGGTGCCATAAGCCAGGGCTTCAATACTGCCGACCTGGTTTTTTTGATTGGCCGCGCGGCCTATGGTCGAGGTTTCCAGGCGCAGGTTGACGATCATGTGCGCACCCTTGGCCCGCGCCTCTTGCTTCATTCGCAGAATCGCCTCGCGTCGGGATCGATCAATCAACGATTCGTAGGCCTTGACCCTGCCACCAAAGATATTGCGCAAAATTGCCAACATGCGCTTGAAATAATCATTCGAGATCACGGCGCTGCCGTTGACCAGAAAAGATTGTTTGACCACGCCTTCGGCAAAGTGACCTTCGGCGTTGACCACCATCAGCTTCAACAGTTCTTTTTCGCGCCTGATGATCGACTTGTAATGGCGCTTCTCTGCAATGGTGCCGCAGGTATAGCCGAGCACTGCCAAACAGAAAAAAAGGAAGAGATCGAAATTTTGCAGGATGACATCAAACATAGAAGCCCCCTCTATTCGACGCGCACGGCAGTACCATAGGCAAAGAGCTCGGCGGCGCCCTGAGCCACCGAAGACGTGGCGAAGCGGATATTGACCACGGCATTAGCACCAAATTGACGGGCTTGTTCCGACATTCGGTCCACCGCCTCCTGCCGCGACTCCTGGAGGAGTTCGGTGTAGCCCTTGAGCTCGCCGCCGACCAGATTCTTCAGGCCCGCCATAAGGTCGCGACCGATATGTTTGGCACGCACGGTACTGCCCTGTACGATACCGAAATGTTCCACGATTTTCTTGCCTGGAACAGAGCCGACGTTAGTGAGAATCATAAGGAAACCTCCGAGATCACTGTAGCGATTATAAAGCTGTAGAGCTTTAAGATTCAAAGCTCTATTCGCGTTCTGTATTGATATTGAGTGCCTCAAATATCCTCAGAACTTCTGAGAATTAATTATGGCACAATTGATAGGACGTTTTCAGCTGTTTCCTGACCGGTGTCGTTCAATGGAAAGCCATGACCAGCCTAACCACCTGAATTCATTAGAAAACTTAATGAAATGCTAGTGATTTTTACAACGAGATCAAAAAATATGGGGTCTTGCCTTTGGCAAGACCCCATAAGGGATGGTTTTATGAGAATGAGTCAGGCAACCTGCTGCATACGCTGCACGTAGCGGGGGCGCTCGACAAGAAAAGTTTTGATTTCGCGCACATCGGGTATGCGCCCGGCAATCCTGACGATGTCGTCAATCAGCAACGCAGGGGTAACATAAACACGGTGATCAACTAGCTTGCGTCGATCATAGAAGAGATGAACCTCTGCCTGTACCTCTAATTCCTCAAGAGCCTGACGAACATTAACGAGGACTCGCTCACCACGGTGACGTGCTTCCGCTTTACAGAGAATATCGATACGCATGACAAACCCCCTTCTCGTTATTTATTACCATTTTGGTCAATTATACGATGACAAGAAAAAAAAGCAAGCATTTTCTGCTTACTTTTAATGGCACTCAAGAATTCCGGGGGAGCAGCTACCTGGGGGGTGGGGTCTTACCATACACGATCCGCAAGGCGCGTTTGACGCGGGCGACCAGTCGAACGGGACTAATCGGCTTGGCAATAAAATCAAAGTAACCCATATCCAGTAGCTTGGCCTCCTCTTCAGGAGAAGACTTTGAAGACAGAGCAATAACCGGGATGTGTTTGATACTAAGATTCGCTTGAATCGCCCGATACATCTCGTAACCATCCATCCGCGGCATAACCGTATCGGCAATAATCAGGTGAGGTTTCTGTTGCAGTGCGACCTTAAGGCCGTCGGCTCCATTTGAGGCTTCGAGGAGATCAAACCCCTGCCGTTTCAAAGAGACCATCACTGCGGAACGAACCAGGTCCTGATCATCAACCACCAGCACGGTCCACCAGGACTCCGCCACCTGTTTTTGCTCGACAATCTTGTAATAGTGGTGATTAACCGCAGCCTGAATTTCCGTTGGCGTGGTGACACAGGGAACAATACGCAGGCCACTCTGAAAAGAAAGGTTGTCGAGGGTCTCGATATCGAGAGGGTTGACCATCGCCAAATAAAGGGTGTTCCCCTCTTTTTTCAAGGGGAACATTAATTTGTTCATCGCGGTATCGCCATCAGTCAGCTTGAGGAACTCCTCGCTGAAGGCGGCGCGGGCAATATTAGTTACCGTCTTGAAACCAAACTGGCGGGCCAGAGCTGCGGCGATATCGCGCTCGGTAACCACACCGATCTCTTCGAGAATCTGACCCAGCCGGCGCCCCGTGCCCCTTTGCTTCTCCAAAGCGCGGGTGAGCGTTTGCTCATCAACAACCTTGGCTTCGACCAGAATTTCTCCAAAACGCTTACGTTTTTTCATAAAACCTCTTCTGTATCCCCCTGCCAATCCGCTGAGCAGTCTATCAATAATTAACTGGAAATCCAAGCCTTTTGGCAAAAGACAACATCACACAAGCAGTCCTCAAGCCGGAGCAAACAAGACCCACTCCGAATTCTTGAGTAACGACCAAGCAAAGCTATGTTCTTTGGGCCTTCCCTTCCTTTCTTTCTTTCCGAGCCCAGACTCATAAGCTATTTTTTTGTAAAAGGCTGAAAATTAACCACCAAACGACTCTCTGACACCCCCACAGCAACCGTACTTCCCGGAGCCACCTCCTCACCGAGCAAGGCTCGGCCGATGCTGGTTTCCAGATGATGCTGGAGATATCGCTTCAAGGGCCTGGCACCATAAACCGGATCGTAGGCAGCCTCGGCAATATAGCGAATAGCCGCAGAGGTCAGCTCCAATTTCAGATCACGTTTCGCCAGGCGATCGCGAAGCTGTGCAACCTGCAACACGACGATTTGCTCCGTTTCAGCCAGAGACAACGGTTTAAACAGCACAATATCGTCAACACGGTTAAGAAATTCTGGCCGGAAGGCCGAGCGCAGCTCAGCAAACACCTGCTCTCTGGCCCCCTCGCGGATCACCCCGTCACTGCTGACACCGTCCAACAGATAAGGCGAACCAATATTAGAGGTCATGATCACCACGGTGTTTTTAAAGTCCACCGTGCGGCCATGGCTGTCGGTAATTCGACCGTCGTCAAGCACTTGCAACAGGACGTTAAACACCTCTGGATGCGCCTTTTCAATTTCATCAAACAGGACCACGCTGTAGGGTCGACGTCGAACCGCTTCAGAGAGCTGTCCTCCCTCTTCGAAACCGACATATCCCGGCGGCGCACCGATCAAACGACTGACCGCATGCCTCTCCATGTACTCCGACATATCGATGCGCACCATATTCTCCTCGCTGTCAAACAATGACTCCGCCAAGGCGCGTGCCAACTCTGTCTTGCCGACCCCGGTCGGCCCAAGAAAAATAAAGGAACCTATCGGCCGCCGTGGATCTTTGATCCCGGCACGAGCCCGAATCACCGCATCAGCAACCAGCTGTACCGCCTCATCCTGGCCGATCACCCGCTGGTGCAAAAACACATCGAGTTTGAGCAGCTTTTCTCTCTCACCTTCCTCCAGACGAGACACTGGAATTCCGCTCCAATTTGCCACGATTGCGGCAATCTCCTCTTCCGTCACAACCTCGCGTAGCAGGCGTTGTTCCTGACCGGCTTCCAGCAAGGCGGGTTCTGCCTCAAGCAGAGCGCGCTCAAGTTCCGGCAGACGCCCATGCTTCAGCTCAGCCGCCAGATTGAGATCATAGTTACGCTCGGCAACCTCAATCTCCTGGCGCACCCGCTCAATCTCGGCTCGTACTGTCTGGACTTTTTTGATTTCATCTTTCTCCGTCTCCCACTGCACCTTAAGCGTCTCGGCGCGATGACGCTGGTCCGCCAACTCCTTACGTAACGCATCCAGGCGAGAAAGGCTGGCCTTATCCTTCTCTTTCTTCAAAGCCGCTTCCTCAATTTCCAGCTGCATAACGCGCCGGGTTACCGCATCCAGCTCGGCTGGCAGGGAATCAATTTCGGTCCGGATCATGGCACAGGCCTCATCGACCAGATCGATCGCCTTGTCCGGCAAGAACCGATCGGAGATATAGCGATGGCTCAAGGTCGCCGCCGCAACCAGCGCATTGTCGTGAATGCGCACCCCATGATGGACCTCAAACCGCTCTTTCAGGCCACGCAGAATACTGATGGCGTCCTCGACATTCGGCTGATCAACCGTCACCGGCTGAAACCTGCGTTCCAGAGCGGCGTCTTTTTCAATATAGCGACGATATTCATCCAGAGTGGTCGCGCCGAGACAATGCAGTTCGCCGCGTGCCAGCATCGGTTTGAGCATATTGCCAGCATCCATCGACCCCTCGGCCTTGCCAGCGCCAACAATGGTGTGCAGTTCATCAATGAAAAGCAGGATGCGGCCTTCGGCGGCACGAATTTCGTTGAGAACCGCCTTGAGTCGTTCCTCAAACTCACCACGATATTTGGCCCCAGCCACCAGCGAGCCCATATCGAGCGCAAAGATGGTCTTGTCCTTGAGGCCTTCCGGGACATCCCCGCGCACGATCCTCTGCGCCAGACCTTCAACAATGGCAGTCTTGCCAACGCCAGGTTCGCCGATTAACACCGGGTTGTTTTTGGTCTTACGCGACAAAATTCGGATCACCCGCCGGATCTCGTTGTCCCGGCCTATGACCGGGTCAAGCTTGCCTTGACGAGCGGCTTTCACCAGATCAAGACCGTATTTCTCAAGCACCTCATAAGTGGCCTCCGGATCAGCAGTCGTCACCCGCTGATGACCGCGCACCGCAGTTAGTTCCTGTAACAACCGGTCCGAGGTAATATTAAACCGGCGCAGCAACTTTCCAGCAGCCGTCTGGTCGCCTTCCTCAGCTAAAACCAGGAAAAGGTGCTCAACGCTGATGTATTCGTCCTTTAAGCGTTTAGCTTCCTCTTCCGCCTTAACCAGCACCCGATTAAAACGCGGGGTAACATAAACCTTGCCCGCTTCGACCCCTGGGCCAGAGACCGCCGGACGGCGCTGTAGCTCCTCGCGCAGCTGTTTGGCGAGATTTCGTGGCTCGATATCAAGACGAGTCACCAGACGAGGCACCAGCCCCTCTATCTGCTCCAGCAAAGCCAGCAGCAGATGTTCACCATCAACTTCGACATGGCCGAATTTGACCGCTAGACTCTGAGCCGTTTGCAACGCCTCCTGGGTTTTTTGGGTCATCCGATTAACGTCCATAAAAGCTCCTTGTTGTGTTGATTCCTAACAGTTTCAGGGTTAATGCACGGTTACTTCAATCTTACGGGGTTGAGCCGCCTTCACTTTTGGCAAATGCAGCAGGAGAACCCCGTTTTTAAGTTCTGCCCTGACGGCGTCTGCCTCCAGAGTGTCTGGTAATTGGAATTGCCGTCGATAACCGGCGAGGGCGAATTCCTGCCTGAGAGGCGACCCTATAGCCACATGAATTCGCCCTTCCAGGGTCAACAGCCCCTGCTCAATATTAACCTGCAAACTTTGTTCATCAAGCCCAGGCATATCCGCCACCAAAGTCATGGCCTCATCTGACTCAAAAATATCCACCGCTGGTGCCACATAATCCTGCTCTCTGGTTACAGAACAATCCTTGCGCTTGCCATCTTCTGTTTTCATCAATTTTTGGTTTTGCATCTCTAGATTCTCCTTGAATGGTTTCTTTAGTCGGCCTGTAGCAGTGCCTTGCTTAAACCAGTAGCGCCTCAGCACACCTTGATTTCAATCTTTTTAGGCAATGCGGCGGTGGCCTTTGGCAACGTGATTCGCAACAAACCGTGACGATACTCTGCGGTGACTTGTTCCGCCTCAACCTGAACCGGCAATTCGATTTTCCGTTGAAACTTCCCGTTGTTGCGCTCACGCCTGAGCAAGACCCCAGCCTGAGCTTCAGCAAGACCTGGTGAATGCTCGCCGCCCAGACTCAAGGTGTCACCAAGGATTTCCATTTCGAGCTGTGCCGGATCGATCCCTGGCAGCAGCGCGTTTAGATACAGGTTGTCAGCGTCCTCGCTCAGGTTGACCTGAGGAGTGCGACCTTGCTGGGTGCGCGACTCAACAACCCGGAGATGAGGTCCACCAGTACCAAAACAACCCAAAAACTCATCAAGTTCGCGATGAAATTGTCCTAGCTCTTTTAACATGGTTCCATAAAGCATAATCGTTACCTCCATAAAGTTTGATGTTCAAAAGCTTGCCTGTTGGTCGACGCTTGATATTTCACTTTGCGTACCAACTTTCAAAAAATATTTTTTACCCATGGTTACGCTAACTTACGAATATTTTACGGAGTTCATAAACGCAGCTGCGACGTTGCACAAAAGCAATCTGCAACACTTTTGCGACGTCGCAGCTGCGTCGCCTCAATCGGCACCGAACTTGATTCTTTTGAAATTCACAAGGGGTCTGTTTACAGGGCTTTTACTTCTGCTGTGGGTAAGGCCAGAACTTGACCAATAACTTTTCTTCGGCAAGGTTAAACTCTCATGAAATCAGAGGTTCGACGCTCAACCATGGGATAGATTCATTGGCGAGGTACGCCTGATGACTACTCCATGGATAATCCTCTGCCAACGCAACCATGCCCGCTCGTACCGGGTTCAAGTGCAGGTATGCCGTCAATTGCAAGAGGTAGCGGTCCAGATCGGTCACAATCGCCTTGTAACGTCCCTGCAAGAGCTGCCCAACTCGCTTCTTTCGCCAGTTGACCCAGCGGGTTTAACGAAAGGGAAGGTTTTGCATGATGCGCGAAAGAGGAATTATGCCGACTTATATGGCGAAAGGGATAGGGTTGTTCATCAGACAGAAGACATGGATAGGGCAATGGTAACGTTCAGTGCATTGCTGGAGGAGGAGATAAAAACGATAACGGTCGTCATCGTCATAAAAGGTGCCTACGCCACAATTGCCACGCAGCATGACCTGATAAAAAGCGGAGGAATAGGGGGATGCGAGGTTTACGGGCCATGGCGATAAGCTGGCATAAGTTTGCAAGTTTACAAGCCTAACCCCGTTTCTGAGATGAACCCTGGTGATAGGAGAAACACCTATAAGTCAAGCCTGACCCGACCTTTGACCCGACCTTTGACCCGACCTTCTGATCATTTGATCGGGAGACAAATGCTGAAACAGCTCCCCAGGCCCAATTGACTTTGAACGCTGACACTTCCCCTCAGAGCCTTGATAATGCCGTACGAAACGGACAGCCCAAGACCGGTACCACTAGCCTTGGTCGTAAAAAACGGATTGAAGATTTTTTGCTGGAGCTCTTCAGTGATCCCAGGACCACTGTCTTCAAATCTAATCTCTACATTGCTGCCCTCTACCCTGCTGACGATCTTGAGGCGACCCTGACCGTTCATCGCCTGCAGAGCGTTGACAACGATATTAGTAAAAACTTGCTTTAAGCGCTCGCTATCACCTCTGATCAGCGGCACGTCTGATTTGAGTTCCATCTCTATTTCCACATCCTGCAGCGGCTCATGATGACTGACCTGGGCCATGACTTCTTCAATAATTTTATTCACCAAAACCTGCTCAGGATTAATTGTCTGTTCACGGGCGAAAGCCAGCATATTGCGGGTAATTCTCGAAACTCTCTCGGTCTGTTTGAGCGCCTCCTCAGCCTCTTCACGGGCTGGGTGGCCGACAGCTAGTTGGGCGAGCACTAATTCTATGTTGCCACGGATGATGGCAGCGGGGTTGTTGATTTCGTGAGCAACGCCCGAGGCAAGCTCACCGATGGCCGCAAGCTTTTCAGCTCGTAGCAGCTCCTGTTGGGTACGCATCAGCTCGAGGCTTTTAGCCTCGAGCTCCGAGGTCCGTTCTATGACCTTGCGCTCCAGGTTGCGATTGAGGAGATTGAGTTCCTCCTCGTTGCTCTGCAGTGCAGCAGTCATGGATTTAAAACTGCACGTAAGATGGCCAATTTCGTCATCGTCGGCCTCCGGGAGAGGAACATCTCGTTCACCATCTGCCAGCCGCCTTGCTGAATCCTCAAGCTCCACGATGGGTTGTGCAATGCGCCTGGCGATATGGTGGGCAAACAGATAACCGCTGCTACAGCCCAGCGTTAAAAGACCGAGCAGGAGTAGTGAGGCTCTTTGTTTGAGCACCGAGAATGGCGCTTCAAGAAGGCCAACATAGAGGGCTCCAATCGGTTGCCCGAGAGGATCAAGAATCGGTTCATATGCTGTCAGGTACCATTCGTCGACAACGCGAGCCCGGGCAATCCAGGCCTCTCCATGTTCGAGTACGGCGTTGGCGACCTCGTCCGAAACAGAGGTTCCTATGGCACGCTCACCGCTTTTGAGACGAATGGTGGTAGCAGCTCGCGTCCGACCGAGGAAGATGGTGGCGCTACCGCCGTCAAATCCATAAATGATGTCCCGGATGCGATCAACCATTGCCAGGTTGTTATTAAGCAGCACGCCGCCATAGAGACAGCCGGTCACCTCCCCATCAAGATCAATGATAGGCGTTGTGCTGATCAGGAGTATTCCTCTGGTCTCTTCTGAGTCACTATCACTTTCAGGATTCAAGAGAATACGTGCTTTTCTGGCCAGATCAGGGCTTTCGCGCAACAACTCGCGTGCTTCGAACAGAACTGTTCCAGAGAAGGACTCTCCGGCAAAAGCTTTTTTGATAAAAGAGGGCTGGGAAAGAAACGGAAAGGTTGCAGCACCTGTAGCAGAGCTCAATGAACGGCCATTGATATCTATCAGACTGAGGAAGTCGAGTCCTTCGCGGTCACGCACTTGTCGCAACTCTTCACTGATTACCGTCCCGGTACTCTGGCCAATGGCATCTGTGACACCACGGCTATGGGCAGTGAAGCGAACAACGTCGTCAATGCGACTTTGTTCGTTTTTGAATACCTCACGGGCGGCATTGAGATCATTACGGATTTGCTGCTGGGCTTTTTCAACCACCCAGGCGTTGATCATCCAGGCCCCAGCGATGGCAACAAGGAGCAGAATGAACATCAGTGGCGTAAGCGCCGCCAGAGTCATCTTCCAGCGCAGTGGAAATGCTCTGAAAGAGAATCGACTCATTACTGTAATTCTCCTGTTCCTAGTGTTAGCTTGTATTCTTTGATTTTGCGATCAAGGGTTTTCCGGGTAATTCCGAGCAGGATAGATGATTGGCTCTTGTTCCAATCGGTATGCTTCAAGGCGCGAATGACCTGAATCCGCTCTGCTTTGCGCAAACTCATTGGCGGCAATTCGGTTTCAAGCTGGTCGGCGAGTTCTTTCGTCTCAGGCTTGTTTCCGAGGGTAAAGGGCAGTTCGGCGAGGGTGATGCAATCCGTGAGGGCAAGGATTGCACCTCGCTCGACAACGTTCTGCAGCTCGCGAACGTTTCCAGGCCAGTGGTAGCTTCTCATCAGTTTTAACGCCTCTGAGGAGAATCCACCGACCTTGTGAGGCATTCGGGCCGAGATCATGTCGAGAAAATGGTGGGCAAGCGGCTCGATGTCCTCTGGCCGTTGGCGCAGAGATGGCAACTCTATGGCGATGACGTTCAGCCGGTAAAAAAGGTCTTCCCGGAAACGGCCCGCCATAACTTCTTTTTCCAAATCCTTGTTCGTGGCAGCGACGAAGCGTACATCAACCTTTTTAGGGCGGGTCGCTCCAACAGGGATCAGTTCCCCCTCCTGCAAAACCCGAAGCAGTTTCGCTTGCAAGTGCAGACTCAGATCACCTATTTCATCGAGGAAAAGGGTTCCTTCATCAGCTTCCTCAAGGAAGCCCTTCTGGTTTTGCAAGGCCCCGGTAAAGGCACCTTTGAGATGCCCGAAGAGCTGGCTTTCTAGCAGGGTGTCCGAAAGGGCAGCACAGTTGATCGCCAGAAAGCGGCGATCAGTTCGAGGACTGTAGTCGTGCAGGGTGCTGGCGATCAGTTCTTTACCAGTTCCACTTTCGCCACTAATCAGTACGCTGGAGTCGGTTGCGGCAACCCGTAAGGCCATTTCGTACACCTGCTTGAAACATTCACTGATGAACACGGGTTTTTTTATTCCCGAACGTTTCTTCAGCTCGTTTTTCAGCGATGCATTTTCTTCAAGTAGTTTTCCCCTCTCGATACAATGGTTAAGCTGTGCGGCCAATTTCTCCTGCGGGAATGGTTTTGCCAGGTAATCGTAGGCGCCGATCTTCATCGCTTCAACGGCCGACTCAATGGTGCCGTGTCCGGTCATCATGATCACCGGAAGCTCGGGGCGGCTCTTGCGAACCAAACGTAGTACTTCAATGCCATCCATGACGGGCATTTTCACGTCAAGCAACAGCAGAGCCCCTTCTTCAGGATTGTTCTCAAGAAAATGGAGAAGCAATATCGGGGTGGCGAATGTCTCAGGCTGATAACCCCAACTGGCGAGCATTTTAGCCAGATAGCGGCGCATGCCGTCTTCGTCGTCACAGATCAGAATTCGGTGTTGCATGGTGGGTATAAAACTTCCGTGTTGTGTGTTTTTCCCTGTCGGATCACTCAGCCATCCCGACAAACTCAGGATTTGAGCAGCCAAGCATCATAGTAAACATTATACACGTTGCATGCCAATGAGAATTTTTGTCGCGAACGTTCAAAGCCTTTCTACTTTAGGATGGTTTTTTTGTCGATGATCACAGCCAGAATAAATTGCATGTGTCGACTGGGTCATTTTGTCGGGGCAATTGTATGCATGTGGGTAAAAAGTATACATACTGCATAAGGTTGATCAACACCCCGCAGTATACAGTGTTTTTCTAAAAACATGTTTGATTTTGGTTTGTTAGCTATTCTCCTCTTTTTAATGTGGGCTTGGCACGTCCGTTGCCTATAGATGTCATATCCCTGTGAAAGGGCGTTAATTTTAAGAGGAGAGATTTCATGAATGTTTCAAGAAGGAATTTTCTAAAAGGCTCCGGTCTTGCCGCTGGGACACTGGCTGTCACTGGTAAGTCGGCGCATGCGAATATTGACTCGCCTGAGTTGCGTACCAAGGGACTGCAGACCAGCACGACGATCTGTCCCTACTGTGCGGTCGGCTGCGGCATGATCGTGCACACCAAAGACGACAAGGTCGTCAACATAGAGGGTGACCCTGAGCACCCGATCAACCAAGGCTCGCTCTGCTCCAAGGGAAGTGCACTTTTCCAGGTGGCCAACAACGAGCGCCGTCTGACTACCGTTAAGTACCGCGCTCCTAAAAGCGACAAATGGGAAGACAAACCCTGGGACTGGGCGATGGAGCGGATCGCCAAGAACATGAAGGAAACCCGCGATCGCAACTTCGTTAAAGAAGAGAAGATTAACGGCGAAATGTACACCGTCAATCGCAACGAAGGCTTTGCTATGATCGGTGCGGCTGCACTCGATAACGAAGAATGTTACCTGCTCGGCAAGTTTGCCCGCGCCATGGGGGTTGGTTATTTAGAACACCAAGCCCGAATATGACACTCCGCAACGGTTGCCGGTCTGGCAGCCTCATTTGGACGTGGCGCAATGACCAACCACTGGATCGATATCAAGCATTCTGATGTCATCATGTGTATCGGATCGAACCCGGCAGAAAACCACCCGATCTCGTTTAAATTTGTTGAAGAAGCGATGGATAACGGCGCCAAGCTGATCTCCGTCGACCCTCGCTACACTAGAACTTCATCCAAGTCCGATACCTACGCCCAGCTGCGTCCCGGCACCGATATCGCCTTTATCGGCGGCATGATCCATTACGCGCTGAGCAATAATCAGATCCATAGAGAATACGTCGTTAACTACACCAACGCCGCTTTTCTGGTCAGCGAAGATTTCAATTTCAACGACGGCCTGTTCACCGGTTACGACGGCGAAAACTTCAGCTACGACAAAGAGAGCTGGGCCTACCAGATTGATAAAGAGGGTCGTCCTCTGCGCGACGACAGCCTTGAGCATCCGCGTAGCGTCTACCAGTTGATGAAACAGCACTACTCCCGCTACACCCCGGAGAAGGTCTGCGAGATAACCGGTACCGCCATCCAGGACTACATGGAAGTAATCCGCACTTTCTGCGCAACCAGCAAAACAGATAAAGTCGCGACTATCATGTACGCCATGGGCACCACCCAGCATACTCACGGCACCCAGAATGTCCGTTCCTACGCGATGCTGCAACTACTGCTCGGCAATATCGGCCTCGCCGGTGGCGGCATCAACGCACTGCGCGGCGAGGCGAATGTGCAGGGCTCGACCGACTACGCGATCCTCTACCACATCCTGCCGGGTTATCTGAAGGTTCCGACTTACGACAACAAGGATCTGTCGAGCTACAACGCCAAGTGGACGCCGAAGACCAACGACAAACAGAGCGCCAACTGGTGGAGCAATACGCCCAAGTACATGACCAGTCTGCTCAAGGCTTATTGGGGCGACGCGGCGACTGAGAAGAATGACTTCTGCTACGATTACCTGCCAAAACGCAGCGGCAACTACTCCTTCATCAAACTGATGGAACGTCTACAGACTGGTGGTTTTGAAGGTCTGGTCTGCATGGGCACCAACCCAATCGTCGGTGGTCCAGATGCCAGTTCTATCGCCAACGGTCTGGACAGCCTCAAGTGGATGGTTGCCGCCGATCTCTGGGAAACCGAGACCTCGGTTTTCTGGCGCCGTCCCGGCGTCGATCCGAAAACTATCGATACTGAGGTCTTTTTGCTGCCAGCCGCTTCTTCAGTGGAAAAAGAGGGCAGTATCTCCAACTCCGGGCGCTGGGTCCAGTGGCGCTACAAGGCGGTCAATCCGCCCGGCCACGCTGAGAGTGATGCCTTCATGGTCGATCAATGGGTCAAGAACCTCAAAGCACTCTACAAAAAAGACGGCGTCTTTCCCGGCCCAATCACCGATCTCGACTGGAACTACGGTGACGGTCACGAGCCAAACATCGATATGGTCGCCCGCGAGTGTAACGGTCAGTTCACACGCGATATCGAAATCAAGGGCAAGCTGTATAAAAAGGGCCAGCAGGTGCCGAGTTTTGCCTTCTTGCAGGCTGATGGTTCAACCACCAGCGGCAACTGGCTGTACTGTAATTCCTATACCGAAGCCGGTAACTTGATGCAGCGTCGTGGCTTGGATGATCCTAGCGGTATGGGCTTTTATCATAACTGGTCCTGGTGTTGGCCAGTCAATCGGCGGGTGCTGTATAACCGCGCCTCGGTCGATCTGAACGGCAAGCCGTGGAATCCGAAAAAACCGGTCATCAGCTGGAACAAGTTGACCCGCAAGTGGGAAGGTGATGTCCCGGACGGGGGTTGGGTGCCGATGAGCGAAGATGGCACCAAGTCGCCGTTTATTATGATCGCCGAAGGCTATGCTCGCTTGTTTGCTGCCGGTCTGGCCGATGGACCGCTGCCAGAGCACTACGAACCGATGGAGAGCCCAGTCGCCAACGCCATGACCTCGCAGCAGAGTAATCCTGCGGTGTCGACTCCTGGAAAAATAGATAATAGCGGCAAATACCCCTATATCGGAACCACCTACCGGGTTTCGGAGCATTGGCAGGCAGGGGCCATGACCCGCAACCTGCCTTGGCTGGTCGAACTGGTTCCCGACATGTTTGTCGAGATCGGTGAAGAGTTGGCTGAGTGGAAGGGCCTGAAGAATGGCGACATGGTGACGATTTCTTCGGCACGTGGCTCGATTGAAGCCAAGGCGCTAGTGACTTCGCGGATCAAGCCGTTGCGAGTCAGCGGCAAGATGGTTGAGCAGGTTGGACTGCCGTGGCACTTCGGCTTCAACGGTCTGGCCACTGGTGGTAGCGCCAACATGCTGACCACCGCAGTCGGTGACGCTAATACAACTATTCCAGAATACAAAGCGTTCCTCTGTAATATCGAGAAAGGGGGCATTAAATCATGAGTAAAGTAAATACCTCAAAGAACAATGCCTTTCTGATCGATATGACCAAATGTACCGGCTGCCGGGGCTGTCAGGTCGCCTGCAAACAGTGGAATCAGTTAGCTGCTGAAAAAACCGAATTCTTTAGCGGCGAAGGATATCAGAATCCACCGGCCATGTCGGAGTACACCTTTACCCGTATCAAGTTTCGCGATTACCAGAAGAACGGTCAGAATGAGTTCGCCTTTTACAAAGAGATGTGCATGCACTGCAACGACCCGGCCTGCGCCTCGGTCTGCCCGGTCGGTGCCTTCAAGAAGACCGCCGAAGGGCCCGTCATCTACAAAGCTGATCGATGTATCGGCTGTCGCTTCTGTATGATCGCCTGCCCCTTCGGTGTGCCAAAGTACGAGTGGAGCAAAGGTCTGCCGTTGGTCAAAAAATGTACCGGTTGCTACAGTCGGGTTCTGGAGGGAATGAAGCCCGCTTGTGCCACCGCTTGTCCGACCGCGATCACTTACGGTCGGCGAGACGAGATGATCAAACTTGCTGAAGAGCGGCTTGCCAAGCATCCAAACAAGTACATCCATAAGGTTTATGGCAAAGAAGAAGCTGGCGGAACCTCGGTTATCTACCTGACCTCGCTGCCCTTCAACGAACTAGGCTTCAAACCTGTGACTTTGCGGCCTCTACCTGACTACACCTGGCAGGCACTGCGGATGGTTCCAGCGGCCTTTCTTGCCGTAGGTGGTGGCCTCTCGGCCCTGTCCTGGATAACCCATCGCCGCGATCGACTGAAGCACGAGAAAGCTGCCGAGCAGGTGGATAATCCTGCTGAAGAGAAGGAGGATTAACGATGACTGCAGCTAAATTTGTTGTCAATGAAGTCAAGGGTTACCACGGTTTTGTTAAGTTTCTGATCTTGCTGGTCGTTATCGCTGCGCTGGCGTCTATGGTGCGGTTTGTCTTTGGACTGGGTGCGACCACCAATATGAATGACACCTATCCCTGGGGCTTGTGGATCTCTTTCGATGTGGTGACGGCGGTACCGCTGGCCGCCGGGGCTTTCACTTTAGGAGCCATTGTCCACTGCTTCCACATCAAGAAACTGGAGCCGCTGGTGCGCCCGGCGATTGTTACTGGTTTCTTGGGCTACTCATTGGTTTGTGTTGGCTTGCTTCTCGATTTGGGACAGCCGCAGAGAGGCTGGCACGTAATGCGCTACTGGAACCTGCATTCACCAATGTTTGAGGTTTCCATGTGCGTTATGGCCTACACCACGGTATTGTTCCTCGAATTTCTTTCCCCGGTCGCAGAGCGGTTCGGCTGGAACCTCTCTTTACGGGTGCTACGTTGGCTGGAGATGCCGTTGGTTATTCTGGCTGCGGCAATCTCAACCTTGCATCAGTCGTCGCTCGGCACCTTTTTTCTGATTGCTGTCGATAAGCTGCACAGCCTCTGGTACAACCCACTGTTGCCACTGCTGTTCTGGGTCAGCGCCATCTGTTCAGGCATGTGTATCATTATCATCGAAGCCACCTCCTGTCATAAATGGATGGGTCAGCCGAATGAAGGGGTCCTGCTGCGCACGCTGGCGAAAATTCTGCCCTGGACGTTAGGTCTGTATATTGCTTTACGAGCCTACAGTCTGCTGGCCCTTTCCGTCGGGCCATTCTTTGACCGGCCGGTGCTGACCTTGCTGTTTGTTGTTGAGTTGGTCATCGGTTTTATTCTGCCCTTCTTCATGTTCACCCAGAAATCGGTGCGCGAGGACGACCGGCGCCGAGTGATTGCCGCCAGTTTGGTGGTCTTCGGTTTAGTGCTGAACCGTTTCAACGTCTCGATGTTCGGCATGATGAATCCGGACCAGATCTACTATCCATCAATTGTTGAATCGTTGGTTACCATCGGTATTATCGCCGGACACATTCTCTTCTTTGTGCTGATCGCCAAGTACTTTCCGATTTTCGAACACCACCCAGAGACAGTTGATTACACAATTCCGGGGCGCATCCGCAAGAGCGATAACGGTGCCGAACCGGTCTCTGAGCAAAGCTGAGAGAAGCCCTGTCCCTGGAACCGGGTTGGAATCCGGATCCAGGGTTTTACCGGCTCATCCCATTCCGTATTTAGATAGTGAGCAAACGATGAAACGCAACAACCACCAATCAATTCAACGGTTTGACAAGGGACGACTGTACACGACCGATCGGTCGGTGGTGCAGGAGTACCCTTTGCGTCTGACAGTCAACGATCGAGAGTTGGCGACCTTGATCACGTCACCTCATCAGTTGAACTTCCTGGTTGCCGGCTTCCTGCGTAATCAGGGTTTTGTCGATACGCTGGATGATTTTCTGACCCTTGGCATCTGTCACGATTTCGGTGATGCGAATGTACGCCTTAATCGACAACTTCCGGAAAAACTTAAGCCGACCCTGACCTCTGGTTGTGGCGCAGGGATCACCTTCAGTCTGCCTGAAAATCTCGTGGGCCTCTTGAACCAAAAGCAATCTGCAGTAACCTATTCCGCAGAGTCTGTTTTCGGACTGATGAAAGAATTAAACCAGCGGGCAGAGCAATACCGCAGTCACGGAGGCATTCACTCCGCCGCGGTTGGTGATGGCGAGCGTTTGCTGCTGTTTGCCGAGGATCTCGGCCGTCACAACACCCTTGATCGCATTGCCGGAGAAGCCCTGTTCAAAGGGATCGACCTTGCCGGGAAAATGCTGGTCACTTCGGGGCGAATCTCGACAGAGATGGTTGCCAAGGCCACCCGCCTTGGTATTGGCCTGATCGCCTCACGAACCTCGCCTACGGACATGGCTGTTCGCATGAGCGAAGCGGCCAATATCACCTTGGTCGGTTATCTGCGCGGTGAATCTTTTGAGATCTACAGCCACCCTGACCGGGTTGCTGTGCCGTCTGCTGCGAATCTTATATCCGGGGTCACTGGAGTCATCCTTGCCGGTGGAGAAAGTCGGCGTATGGGCTCGGATAAATCGTTGTTGCCGATCCACGGGGCGCGTTTCATCGACCACGTTCACCGGACACTGTCGGAACTTTTTGAAGATGTGGTGATCGTTACCAATTCACCGGAACTGTATACTGACATCGATTGTCGCAAGGTGCCTGACATCTACTATGCACAAGGTTCCCTGGCCGGCATCCACTCAGGTATTTTCCATGCAAAGCATGATCGTGTGTTCGTCGTTGCGTGCGATATGCCCTTCATTAATCCAACGGTGGTACGCGATATCTGCGCCAAGGCTGATCAAGGAGAAGTCGTTATCCCCGTCCATCACGACGGCGTCGAACCACTGCACGCGCTCTACGGTAAGAGCTGCCTGTCTGCGATGGAAGAGGAACTTGATGCCGGCAAAAAGCGCATTATCGGCTTTTTCCCGCAAGTTAAGGTTGCCACCATCACAACACCCGCATGGAGCGAAGTGGACCCTGAGGGGCTTTCGTTCCGTAACATCAACACCCCGGAGGAATATTTCGAGTTGAGGGACGTGGCTCAATCTGCCGCACCACAAAAAGCTCAAGCCTAACAGCCCAGCTTTCACTCGAGCTCACGGGCACAACAAAAATTAACGTTTCTCGAACCAATTCTGCCTAACAGGGCTCTTCCCTCATGGCGTTTGGTCGATGGGTTTTGCTGGAAACGGCAAGGCCTCCCTTTTGGAAAGAGAAACCCATAACGCTCAGGCATAAGTTTGCCGAACGTAAGGGGTCTTTCCAATTTCAGGAAAGACCCTTTTTCTGTTTTATCAGGAGAGATAACTATGAAATTCACATGGACCCTTTTGCTATTGATCTTTGCCCTCACAGGACCTGTTTTTGCCCAGGAGCATTTGCGTCTGGCAACCACAACCTCCACTGAAAACTCAGGTCTGCTGGCAACTCTGATTCCTCCTTTCGAAAAGGCCAAAAACTGCAAAGTTGACGTTATCGCCGTCGGTACCGGTAAGGCCATCAAGCTGGCTGAGGCCGGAGATGTCGATGTGGTCATGGTGCATGCGCGCAAGAAGGAAGAGGCTTTTGTCGCCGCGGGGTTCGGCGTGAACCGCAAAGAAGTCATGTACAACGATTTTGTCCTGATTGGTCCAGCCAATGACCCTGCCGATGTAAAGGGCAGTTCAGATGTCGCAGAGGCTTTACAACGGATCGCGGCAAACGAATCAACCTTCGTTTCAAGGGGAGATCAATCAGGAACTCACAGTAAGGAAATGACTCTGTGGCAAGAAGCAGCGGTCTCCCCACAAGGAGATTGGTATCTGGAAGCGGGACGCGGCATGGGGGAAGTTATCATCATGGCCGGAGAACGTCTGGGTTACACACTCACTGACAGAGGGACCTGGCTCGCCTTCTCCGGCAAGAGCGAACTACAAATTCTCTCGGCAGGCGATGCGAGACTTTTTAACCCCTATGGCGTGATTGCGGTCAACCCGGCGAAGCATCCGCATGTTGCCCATGACCTGGCGAACAGCTTTATCAATTATCTTGTTTCACCTCAGGGGCAAGAGATCATTGCCGGTTTTACCAGAAATGGCGAAAATCTCTTTTTTACTTATTAATGGAATCCCCTTAGAGGGGACGCTATGGATTATCTGACTCAATCTTTCAATACGGCTCTCAGTCTGATCATCAGTTTGGACAGTGAGGTCGTCTCTACCGTCTGGACTTCGTTATCAGTTTCCTTGCTGGCAATTATCGTTGCGGCCGTTATTGGAGTGCCAATCGGTTTACTGGTTGCACTGCGCAATTTTTACGGCAAGCGTCTGGTGCTGACCTTACTCAACACTCTGATGGCCCTGCCAACCGTGGTGGTCGGGCTGGTGGTTTACGGCTTGCTCAGTCGACAGGGACCCTTCGGAAATATGGGCCTGCTCTTTACCCCTGCGGCAATGATGATTGGGCAGACCGTTCTGGCAACACCGATCGTGGCCAACTATACCCTTGGTGCAGTGACTGCCGCCGACAGTCGCATTTTGCCGACGATTCTTACTCTGGGAGCAAGTCCCTTACAGGGTCTATTGCAACTGCTCCTGGAAATCCGTTTCGGGATTGTCGCGGCAATTGCGGCGGGCTTTGGCCGGATCGTTGCTGAAGTCGGTGTGGCCATGATGCTTGGTGGCAACATTCGTGGTTACACAAGAACTATGACCACATCGATTGCGTTGGAAACGAGCAAAGGTGAGTTCGCTTTTGCCCTTGCACTTGGCATCATCCTGATGAGTGTTGCCCTGCTGGTTAACCTGTTCCTGAATTCGTTACAACAAAGGTAATCAAGTGACACCAATCTATTCACTGCGCAATATTGAAAAAAACTATGGCAAAAAAACTGCCCTGAAGATCAAAAGGATCGACCTGCTGCCAGGACGAATCTACTCTCTGACAGGAGCAAACGGGGCAGGCAAAAGCACTTTGTTGCAGTTACTGGCTTTACTGGACAGACCCAATGCTGGCGAGATCCGTTTCGATGGCGATGTGGTCGGCTGGCGTTGGCGTGACCTGCGTCGCAGCCGCAGAAAGGTAACCCTGGTCCATCAGTCACCTTATCTGTTCGACACGACTGTTTATCAAAACCTCATCTTGGGTTTGCGCTTACGTGAGAGAGTTATGAAAAACGGTCGTCAACGCGCTCTTAACGCCCTAGAGACTGTCGGTCTGAACGGGTTTGAAGAACGACGGGCCAGAGAGCTTTCGGGTGGAGAGATGCAACGGGTCGCTCTCGCTCGAGCACTGTCACTTGACCCAAGAGTCCTGCTTCTTGATGAGCCAACAGCCAATATCGATCATGCCAGTTCTGAGTATTTTGAAAAACTTATCATTGAACTTCAACAACAAGGCATGACGATTATTTTATCCAGCCACGATAGCGATCAATCTCGAAGGTTGGGCAGCGAAATACTTAATCTCAGTGAAGGCCGCCTGCTCAATGACGCAAAGCCTAACGATACATGTAAAAAATTCAAACCTGTGGAGGGTTCTTTATGCCTATCTCCTTTGAAGATGCAAGAAGTCTGATTCTCGACCACATCACCCCCCTGGAGATTGAAACTGTCTCCCTGTTAGAGGCCAATGGACGTGCATTGGCAGAAGATTTCATTGCGCCCTGGAATCTGCCTTTATTTAACAATTCGGCCATGGATGGTTTTGCCGTGCGAACAGTCGATTGCGCTCAAGACAATACTCTGCAGATAGTCGACTATATCCCTGCAGGGGGAACGGCTGACAAAACCGTGGCTCCAGGAACGGCCGTCAAGATCATGACAGGAGCTCCAGTTCCCGGTGGTTGTGATGCAATTGTTCCCTTTGAGGAAGCCAGCGAGTTGGGACAAACTTTATCAGTCAACAATGGCCCTTTGAAAGGTGCTCATATTCGAGTAAGTGGAGAAGACGTGTCGATTGGCGATCGAGTCTTACAGGCGGGAACAACGTTGCGCCCATGGGAGATCAGCATGCTGGCATCTCTCGGTCAGACGACAGCATCCGTTTATAGTCGGCCGACAGTGGCAATTCTTTCTACGGGCGATGAGCTGACCGAACCGGGAAAGTCTTTGAAGCCCGGGCAGATTGTCGACAGCAATTCCATTGCTCTTGCTACTGCAATACGCGAACTTGGTGCTGAGCCAAAGATCCTTGGCATTGCTGCCGATTCTCCTGACAGTCTACGTGAGAAGATAAACACGGGACTAGAATTTGACATGCTGATTACTTCAGCTGGCGTGTCGATGGGAGATCGTGATTTCGTTAGAGAAGTGCTCGCCGAACTCGGCGTTAAGGAACTTTTCTGGAAGGTCAACATTAAACCTGGTCGCCCTACGGCCTTTGGCCTGAAAGACGGCAAACCTGTCTTTTCTGTGCCGGGGAATCCGGTTTCGGCATTGATCACCTTTGAACAGTTTGTACGGCCGGCATTACTTGCAATGATGGGACATGTGCGGGTTTTCAGACCTGTCGTAAAAGCCCGATTGTTTGAGCCGGTTCGAAAAAAAGAGGGGCGCATGCAGTTTATGAGAGTTTTGGTTAAAACAGGTGAAGAGGGGCTGACTGTTTCCAGCTCTGGTGACCAGAACACCGGGATCCTCAACACGTTGGTTCGCGCAGGTGGAATCGCGCTTCTTCCCGCTGAGAGGGAAACTATAGAGGCGGGTGAACTGGTTGATGTCCAACTGCTCGGTCAAATGAACGGCTGAAGCCTTAAACAGATCCGTCATTATAACTACTTACTATCTCTATCTAAGGTAAAAAGAATGAAAACCAAAGCTGTTTCCTTTATTGCCAAATCGGGCACCGGCAAAACCACCCTTCTGGAGAAGGTGATTGTTGAACTGAAGAGTCAAGGTTTAAGAGTTGGGGTGATCAAACATGATGCCCACAAGTTTGATATTGATCATGCAGGAAAAGACAGTCATCGATTCACCACTGCGGGCGCAGACACCATGCTGATCAGCTCATCAACAAAGCTCGCAGTGGTCAAGCAGCACGAGGCCTCGCCACCTGTCGAAGATTTAATCGGCACCTACTTCCCTGACGTTGATCTGGTTTTGATTGAGGGTTTCAAAAAAAATGGCCTACCAAAAATCGAAGTACACCGCAGTCAGCACAATGAGTCACTCCTTTGTCGCGGCAAGGTCCACGACCCGTCGTTACTGGCAGTAGCCAGCGACGAACCGCTTGAGATCGATGTTCCGGTTCTCGACCTTAATCGCCCTGCTGAGGTTGCATGCTTTGTGATACGGGCTTTGGGGCTGTCGGTAAACCCGTTGGATATTTCTTGCAAGGCCATTTAAGGTTCTTTTCCAGGGAAGGACACCCGGAGCAATAGTTTATGCAACTGATTGATTCTTACCAGAGAAAAATCAACTATCTACGTTTGTCGATAACTGACCGATGTAATCTGCGTTGTCGATATTGTATGCCAGCAAAGGGTGTGCCTGCATTTAAACATGATGAGGTTCTTCGCTATGAGTCGCTGCTGCGGATCGCAAAAGTTGCGGCCTGCCTCGGTATAAAAAAAATTCG
The DNA here is from genome assembly GCA_030145195.1 of Desulfuromonadales bacterium. Classification (GTDB taxonomy): domain Bacteria; phylum Desulfobacterota; class Desulfuromonadia; order Desulfuromonadales; family BM103; genus JAQYVY01. Next base: position 104,164 of record JAQYVY010000004.1, read on the forward strand.
TGTGACGGGTGGAGAACCCCTTGTTCGTAAAGGCGTGATCAATTTTCTCAGGCAACTCAACAGAATTCCGGGAGTAAGCGAAGTGACGCTGACGACCAACGGCATCCTGCTGCAAGACATGGCCGAACAGCTTAAGGATGCCGGCGTTAAGCGAATCAATATGAGCCTTGACTCCCTACAGAACGAAACCTATCGATCGATTACCCGTGGTGGTGACCTCCAGCAAGCTCTTGCCGGACTGGAACAAGCGGAACAAGCAGGTTTGCAAATCAAGTTGAACATGGTGGTCATGCGCGGCATCAATGATCAGGAAGTTGAGGATTTTGCCGCTCTGTCGGTTGAACGGCCTTGGTCGGTACGCTTTATCGAGTATATGCCTGTCGTTCGCGAAGAGACATGGCGATCACAAGTGATTTCAGGTGCCGAGATCCTCTCACGATTACGAGATAATTTCGATCTTGAAGAGCTTTCGCGGTCCACTTTATGTGGCCCGGCTAAACCTTATCGTATCCGTAATACGATGGGGACAATCGGTATCATTACCCCCATGAGCAATCACTTCTGTGGATCGTGTAATCGGCTTCGGATAACAGCCGGGGGATTTGCTAAAAGTTGTTTGCTTTCTGAGTCCGCGACCGACCTGCGACCTTTTCTCCGGCAGGGCGATGACGCGTTACGCTCCGCATTGCTTAACGTTGCGACAAAGAAAAGCTTGCAACATAATTTCATGGAAGAGGTTGACGATTGTGCCGCCTTTTCTATGGCAAGAATAGGGGGTTGAAAGATGGGGAAGATTGTTGCTGTTTGTATAAGTGCCAACAAAGGGGAAAGAAAAACACCTGTTGCAAGTGTTCTCCTACGGGAAGGTCATGGAATTGTTGGCGACGCTCACGCTGACGATTGGCATCGTCAAGTCAGTCTTCTGGCAATTGAAAGTATTCGCAAAATGCAGGTGCTCGGCCTTGATGTCGATACAGGCGACTTTGCCGAGAACATCACCACCGAAGGGATTGATCTGGTGGCCTTGCCAATAGGATCGCGCATTAAACTCGGCGAAACGGTTTTAGAAGTCACCCAGATTGGGAAAGTCTGTCACAATCCTTGTGCCATCTATCATCAGGCTGGGGACTGCGTCATGCCAAAGGAAGGTATCTTTGCCCGGGTCATTGCTGGCGGCAGGATTGCTGCAGGCAATTTGATTGTTCTGGGCTCTGATTAATCTTGGGCATGGTTGACAGACCAACATCCAGCCAATCCATCAGTACAGCTAAAAGGCATCAATCGAAACTTGATCTGGCAGACAGGTCTTCATTTTGCCCTACGCCGCAACTGCTGATTTTGTACTAAATTGGAGGTTGGAGCAAGCAAGCAAGCAAGGAACAGAAGGTCGGGAGTTCGAATCTTCCGCGGCGCGCCCTATAAATAAAGGCCCCAGCGCTTAATTGTAGTGGTCAACTATTTCCGGACAGTAAGTTAAGTTTTTCTTCTGCCACAGTTGGTGCTATCCCACCATTTCGCTGATGTGGCCGGTAACAGTTGTAATAATCCATCAGATAACAGCCTGTATCCCTTTTGGCCTCAGGGAA
>JAQYVY010000097.1 GCA_030145195.1 Desulfuromonadales bacterium
ACTTGGATTCCCATGTGCGAATAACGCCTAAGCGAAATCCTACTGGATGAACTTTCTGACCCAAAACGTCACCTCCTCAGGTGGTTACATCTCGTCCAGAACCACAGTAATGTGGCTGGTCGGCTTACGAATTTTGGTAGCCCTACCCTGTGCCCGCGGCATAAAACGCTTGAGAACAGGACCCTGGTCGACATTAATAGCTTTGACAAACAGACGGTCAACGTCAGAGACGCCCTTCTGTTCGGCATTAGCAACGGCCGAGCGCACCAACTTGGCAACAACATCTGCCGGGCGCTGAGGCGAAAACTTCAGGAGATTGAGCGCCTCCTGAACTCCCTTGCCACGGACCATATCTACAACTAGACGGGCCTTTTGCGGCGACATGCGGGTATATCTTAATTTCGCACTGGCTTCCATGAACGGATACTCCCTCAGCTAATAATTACTTCTTTTTCTTCCTGTCCGAGCCGTGACCATAATAGGTCCTGGTAGGAGAGAACTCACCAAGCTTGTGACCAACCATATTCTCGGACACAAACACAGGAATAAACTTCTTACCGTTATGAACGGCAAACGTCATACCTACAAAATCAGGCAGGATCGTGGAACGCCGTGACCAAGTCTTGACCACTTTATGTGCACCACTTTCACCAACACTTTCGATTTTGCGTAACAGGCTCGCTTCAATATAAGGGCCCTTTTTAATCGATCTCGCCACGGTCGTCTCCTATTCCTATTACTTGGTCCGACGGCGGACAATAAACCGATCCGTCCGCTTGTTAGAACGCGTCTTGTAACCCTTGGTCGGAACACCCCAGGGGGTTACAGGATGACGGCCGCCCGAACTCTTGCCTTCGCCACCGCCATGCGGATGATCAACCGGGTTCATGGCAACACCGCGAGTTTGCGGACGCTTACCAAGCCACCTGTTACGACCCGCCTTGCCGATCTTGATGTTTTCATGATCGGTATTACCGACCTGACCGATCGTTGCACAACAGTCCTGCAACACCAACCGTACTTCACCGGAAGGGAGTCGCAGTTGCGCGTACTTGCCTTCCTTAGCTGCGATCATGGCATAAGTTCCAGCGCTACGAGCCAACTGGCCACCCTTACCGACCTTCATCTCCACATTATGCACCCAAGTGCCGAGTGGAATTGAACGGATCGAAAGTGCATTTCCTGGGATAATATCTGCGGTTTCGCTTGCGACAATAATATCACCGACTGTGATGCCGACAGGAGCCAGGATGTAGCGCTTCTCACCATCAAGATAGTGTAGCAAAGCAATCCTGGAAGAACGATTCGGATCATATTCGATCGTCACAACTTTGGCGTTGATCTCTCGCTTGTCACGTTTAAAATCAATAAGCCGGTACTTACGCTTGTGGCCACCACCAGTGTGACGCTTGGTGATCCGACCGGTATTATTTCGCCCGCCGGACTTTGTAAGAGGCGCTAACAGTGACTTCTCCGGTCGTGAGGTCGTGACCTCCTCGAAAGTCGAGGCAGTCATATGACGACGGCCCGCAGATGTCGGTTTAAACTTTTTGATCCCCATTATTGCTACTCCGTCAGATGGATATCAGAGTTAAACACCGAATAAATCGATGGTACCTTCCGCCAAGGTCACATAGGCTTTTTTCACATTGGAACGCTTGCCCATGTTACGACCGAAACGTTTGGATTTGCCAGCAACGATCAAGGTCCGAACTTCTTGCACCTTGACGTTAAAAGCACTTTCAATAGCCTGTTTGATTTCAATCTTGTTGCTGTTCATCGCAACTTCAAAAGCAACAACATTGTCCGCCTCTTTAAGCATGCTGGACTTTTCAGTAATCAGAGGCTTACTGATGATCTGATATAAAGGTTTCATTTCGCTAGAGCTCCTTCAATCCGGTCAATCGCAGCTTCAGTCATAACCAACCTGGGATACTTCAGGATGTCATAGACGTTTACACCTTCAGCACGCAGAACTTTAACAAAAGGGAGGTTACGTGCAGACAACTCAAGGTTTTGATTGCTCTCGTCAATCACGATCAAAGCCTTTTCCAGTTCGAATCGCTTAAGAACTTCAGCAAATCCTTTGGTACTGATTTTCTCAAGATCCAAAGCGTTTACAACCGTCATGCACTCATTCTTAAAGCGTACAGACAGAGCACTCTTCAGAGCAGACTGCTTCACTTTACGATTCAGTTTAAAACTGTAATCACGAGGCGTAGGGCCAAAGGCGACACCACCACCAACATGGTTCGGCGCAGTCGGCGTACCCTGACGGGCATTACCAGTACCTTTCTGCCGATAAGGTTTTTTACCGCCACCACGCACCTCGCTACGACCTTTCACTTTGGCCGTGCCCTGACGACGTGCCGCCAGTTGGTAACGGACCATGTCGTGCAACAGGTACTCTTTAACTTCGGTGTTAAAAACTGCGTCAACAAGTTCTTTTTCGGAGACCTGTTTGCAGTTGATATCAAAAACAGCAATTTTTGCCATAACTAAACTCCGGCACTCAATCTTGAATTATTCTTTAAGCCTTCAAACCCTTGCGAATCAGAACCACACCCTGATTCGGACCTGGGATCGACCCTTTCACCAGAATCAAGTTCTGCTCAGGGCGAACTTCGACGACTTCGAGATTTTGTAAAGTCACACGGGCATTTCCCATCTGACCTGGCATCTTTTTGCCTTTGAATACGCGTGCAGGCCAGGCGCTCATGCCAATAGAACCAGGAGCTCTATGGAAATGAGAGCCATGTGTTGCGCGACCGCCGGAAAAACCCCAGCGTTTTATAACACCTTGAAAGCCCTTACCTTTACTGGTTCCGGTGACATCAATAATATCACCAGCTTTAAATACAGCATCACAGGTAATCTGATCACCAACCTGGTAAGAATCCACCTCTTCCACAGCCAGTTCCCGCAAATGAGCGAAAGCGCCCTGGTCAGCCTTCTTGAAGTGACCCATCATCGGCTTATTAACGCGATGAGTCTTCTTGACACCAAAGCCCAACTGCAACGCATTGTAACCATCAGTAGACTTAGCCTTCTTCTGCACCACGGTGCAGGGGCCTGCTTCCACTACGGTCACCGATACGCAACTACCGTCGGCAACAAAAACCTGGGTCATGCCCAGCTTTTTACCCAAAATTCCCTGAATCATTACTTACACCCTTACTTCACAGTTACAGTTTGATCTCAACATCTACACCGGCAGAGAGGTCAAGCTTCATCAAGGCATCGACAGTCTGCTGAGTCGGCTCTACAATGTCAAGCAAACGCTTGTGTGTGCGCATTTCAAATTGCTCGCGGCTTTTCTTGTCAACATGTGGTCCACGCAACACGCAGTACTTGTTGATCACAGTCGGTAGCGGAATCGGCCCAGCGATACGAGCGCCGGTTCGCTTTGCGGTATCAACTATCTCGTTGACTGACTGATCAAGCAACTTGTGATCATACGCCTTGAGGCGGATACGAATCTTTTGGTTCTGCATGAATCGCCCCTTTATTTACTCGATAATGTCGCTGACAACGCCGGCGCCAACAGTACGGCCACCTTCGCGGATTGCGAAGCGCAGCTCTTTGTCCATAGCGATCGGAGTGATCAGTTCTACGGTGACGCCAATATTGTCGCCAGGCATGACCATCTCGGTCCCTTCCGGCAAC
>JAQYVY010000052.1 GCA_030145195.1 Desulfuromonadales bacterium
GTATAAGTACCAGTTCCTAAGCGGACCAAGGTCCGTAATCCAAGGAAAGAAAGCGAGGTGCATCGGCTATGTACGCGGTCATCAAAACCGGAGGGAAGCAGTATAAAGTTTCCGCAGGCGACCTTCTCAAGGTCGAAAAACTAGAAGGCGCGGTGGGTGAAACCATCGAGCTCAATGAGATCCTCATGGTTGGCGGAGAAGAGGTAAAAATCGGAACACCTCTCTTGCCGGAAGCGAAAGTCACAGCGCAGATCGTTGAACAAGGCAAGGACAAGAAAATCCTCGTCTTTAAAGCGAAACGGCGTAAGAATTCGCGAGTGAAAAACGGCCATCGTCAGCCCCTCACCCGTTTGAAGATAACGGCAATTGAAGCTTAAGGAGACAACCCATGGCTCATAAAAAAGGTGTCGGTAGTACCAGAAATGGTCGCGACAGTGCAGGTAAGCGCCTGGGAGTCAAGCGTTACGACGGACAAGAAGTGACCGCAGGGTCGATCCTGGTTCGCCAGCGCGGCACGACCATTCATCCCGGCAACAACGTCGGGTGCGGAAAAGACTACACCTTGTTTGCTCTGGTTGAAGGCAAGGTAAAGTTTGAGCGCCTTGGTAAAGACCGCAAAAAGGTCAGTGTCTACGCCTGATCCCAAACAGCGACAATTATAAAAAGCCCGAGGTTCCCTGTGAGCTTCGGGCTTTTTATGTTAAAAGTTAAAAGGAACACAACCAACACAAAGGTTAGCCACAAAGACGCCAAGGCACGAAAAAATTTCTCCTGACCATTTAATTAAGTTTTTGGGTCGTGAACAATTGTGGTTTGCAGGATGTTTGTATGCCTTAGCGTCTTCGCGTCTTAGTGGCAAGGCGCCTTGTTTTTAGGTTGCAGAACTAAACAATTAAAGAGCATTAGAAAAAATGAAATTTATCGATGAGGTCAAAATACAAGTCAAGGCTGGCGACGGCGGCCGCGGTTGTCTCTCCTTTCGCCGTGAGAAGTTTGTTCCACTCGGTGGTCCGGACGGCGGCGACGGCGGTCATGGCGGCGATGTCTATCTCGAAGTTGACACCGCCCTGACCACCCTCCTTGACCTGCGATACAAGCAACACCTGAAAGCTAAAAATGGTGTCCCCGGCATGGGCAAGGATAAGCACGGCAAAAACGGTGAAAAGCTGGTTATAAAAGTCCCCCCGGGAACCTTGGTCTATGATGATGAAACCGGTGAGTTGCTGGCCGATATGACTAAGGCTGACCAAGGCTTCCAGCTACTAAAAGGTGGCATGGGCGGTCGCGGCAATGCCCGTTTTTTGACCTCCACCAACCGGGCTCCGCGGCATACGCAACCGGGCACTCCTGGCGAAGAGCGCATCTTGCGCCTGCAACTCAAGCTGTTGGCCGATGTCGGGCTGGTTGGCCTGCCGAATGCGGGCAAATCAACCTTGATCGCTAGTGTTTCCGCTGCCCGGCCTAAGATTGCTGATTATCCCTTTACCACCCTGGTGCCGAATCTGGGAGTGGTCCGCTGCGGCGACTTTAAAACCTTTGTCATGGCTGACATTCCCGGCCTAATTGAAGGTGCCAGCGATGGTCATGGGCTGGGAACACGCTTTCTGCGCCACATTGAACGCACCGATCTGTTCCTGCACCTGATTGACCTGACCGGCCTACAGGAAGGCGACCCGGTCGAGAACTTTGTCATCATCAACCGCGAACTGGCACGTTTTAACCCGGAGTTAGCGAAACGACCGATGCTGGTCATCTTCACCAAGCTCGACGTGACAGAGGTTCGCGAACAAATCCCGGAACTCCGTCCCAGCTTTGAAGCTCAGGGCTTTCGCACTCTGGCGATATCTGCAGTCACCGGCGAAGGGGTCCCAGAACTGGTCCAATGCGCGGCCCGAGAACTGGACCGCATGCGTCAGGGCGACTAGCTTGACAGCCCTCCCACGGGAGGTTAATATTCTTTCGTTTTTTCAGAGAGTTCCAGAGTAATACAGGCACAAAATAATGCGCACTATACTTTTAGCTCACGTTAAACGGGTGGTCATTAAAATTGGCAGCGGTGTGATCACCGATGGCGACCATCTCGATTTAACCCGCATCGCCACAATTTGCGAGGATGTCCAACAGCTCCGTCAACGCGGCTACGAAGTCATCCTCGTTTCTTCAGGGGCCGTTGCCGCGGGCAAAGCCGACCTCAACATCATCGGCCGTCCGCAAACCATTCCTCTCAAGCAGGCGGCCGCCGCGATCGGCCAGAGTCGACTGATGCGCGCCTACAAAGACGCACTGCACCAGCACGGACTGAAAGCGGCCCAAATCCTTTTGACCCGCGACGACCTGGCTAATCGGCGACGCTATCTGAATGCCCGCAACACCCTGATGACGCTCCTAGAGTACGGCATCGTGCCGATCATCAACGAAAACGATACAGTGGTCGTCGACGAAATCCGCTTCGGTGACAACGACAATCTCTCCGCGATGGCGACCAATCTGGTTGAAGCTCAACTGCTGATTATCCTCTCCGACGTAGACGGTCTTTACGAGTGCGACCCACGGCAAAACACCGAGGCTCAGCTCATTTCCGAAGTGGAACGCATCACCCCGGATATCGAAGCCATGGCCGGAGGCGAAGGAACCGACCTCGGCACCGGCGGCATGGGCACCAAACTTAAAGCGGCCAAACGCGCCACCCTATTCGGAGCCGGCACGGCGATTATCAACGGACGCACCCCGCACAACTTGATCTACCTCTTTGATGGCCACGAACTTGGCACTTATTTCCTGCCAGCACGCGACCCGATGGCGGCCCGCAAACACTGGATAGCCTTTACCAAGAAACCGCGTGGCAAGCTGTTTCTTGATGACGGTGCCTACCAAGCGATACTGGAACGTGGCAAAAGCCTACTCCCCGCGGGCATCAAAAAACTCGATGGCAGCTTTGAGCGCGGTGACGCCGTGCGCCTCTGTAATATAGAAGGTCTCGAAATAGCCAAAGGGGTCACCAACTACAATTCGGCAGAGCTGGCCCGCATCCTTGGCAAGAAAACCCAGGAGATTGAGGCGATTCTCGGTTACCAATACGGTGACGAGGTCGTCCATCGCGACAACCTGGTGCTCAGCAGTTGAAATTGTTTGGTTCATCAGCAACCAAACCAGCTGAGGCTCAAACAGTCAACCCAGGAGAAAGAACATGACGGTTACTGAACAGATGGTAAAAGTGGCAGAAGATGCAAAAAATGCATCACAAATCCTGTCCAATCTTTCATCAGGCGTCAAGAATGAGCTTCTAAAGCGCATGGCCCAGGGACTGATTAATCATGCCGAGGAGTTAATAGAAATTAACGGCAAGGATCTCAGCGCAGCTCGTGAAGCTGGCCTCGCCCCAGCCATGATCGACCGCCTGGTTATCGACATGACGACAGTACGCAGCATGGCCGATGGCCTGCGCGAAGTTGCCGAGCTCCCGGACCCGGTTGGAGAAGTCACCGGCATGTGGACGCGCCCCAACGGTCTCCAGATCGGTCGCATGCGTATTCCTCTCGGCGTTATCGGGATTATTTATGAGTCCCGTCCCAACGTCACGGCCGATGCCGCAGGGCTTTGCATAAAGAGTGGTAATGCAGTCATCCTGCGCGGCGGCAAGGAAGCCATTCACTCCAACCTGGCGATTGGTAAAATTCTCAAAAACGAACTGGAAAGAATGAACTTGCCATCAGCCTGTCTACAGGTCATCGAGACCACCGACCGGGACGCGATTCTGGAACTCCTCAAGCAGGAAGAATCGATCGACCTGATCATTCCTCGCGGTGGCGAAGGTCTGATCCGCTTTGTCAGCGAAAATTCGCGGATTCCGGTGATCAAACACTATAAGGGCGTCTGCCACACCTTTGTCGACTCCAGTGCCGATTACAACGAGGCTGAAAAAATCTGCCTCAACGCCAAGGTTCAGCGTCCTGGAGTTTGCAACGCTATGGAGACGCTCTTGATTCATCAGGATATTGCTGAAACTTTCGTCCCCCGCATAGCAGCAGCCATGCGCGCCAATGGAGTGGAACTTCGCGGTTGCGAGAGCGTGCGTGAATTTGCACCAGACACTCTGCTGGCAACGGAAGAGGACTGGCACGCCGAATACCTCGACTTGACTCTGGCTGTACGGGTCGTCGAAAATATCAATGCCGCCATCGCTCATATCCACAAGTACGGCTCGTTGCACACCGAGGTCATCGTTACCCGCGACTACGAGAATTCCCGGAGGTTTATCCGCGAGATCAATTCAAGCGTCGTCATGGTCAATGCCTCGTCACGGTTCTCTGATGGCAATCAGTTTGGCCTCGGTGCCGAAATCGGCATATCAACGACCAAGCTGCATTCCTTCGGTCCCATGGGTCTAGAAGACCTGACGACCCGCAAGTTTATCGTCTACGGTGAAGGACAGGTTAGAACCTAAACTGTGAGGGGACAGGGGTGACGAGTGAGGGGTGAAAGAGTGTCTGTCAAAAGACTCCCTCACTCCTCACTCCTCACCCCTCACCGATTTATGAAAACCGGAATTTTAGGCGGCACATTCAACCCGATCCATCTGGCCCATCTGCGTATTGCCGAAGAGGTCCAGGCCGCGTGCGGCCTGAACCGGCTGCTTTTCATCCCGGCCGCCGAACCACCCCATAAGGATGTCGTCGGGGCCGTTCCTTTCAGTCACCGCCTGGCCATGGTGAAAGCCGCGATTGCTGACCACCCACGGTTCCAGGTTTCAGACCTTGAAATACGTCGTAGCGGCAAAAGCTATTCTGTCGACACGCTCGATATCCTGCGCCGCGAAGACCCTGACGGAGAGCGCTATTTCATCATTGGTCTCGACTCCTGGCGCGACATTGGCTCATGGAAGGACTGCGCCCGGCTCTTCGAGTTGACACACCTGGTAATTGTCACCCGACCTGACGTTGCCATAGCTGGGCCTCTTGGGGTTCTCCCCGTTGCGATGCGTCATGATTTCTGTTACGATAAAGACTGTCAAAAGTTTCGTCATAAATCAGGCAATTGCTTGATTTTTCTGACAGAAACAAACCTCAGCATCTCTTCAACAGAGATTCGCCATCTGCTGGCAAACGGCCAATCAATTGAGGGCTTGGTGCCTACGGCGGTTGCTGACTACATAGAAAAACACGGCCTGTACCGCACGCCGCAAGAAAAAGGGAGTTTTTAATTTGCAATCGAAAGAACGAGCGCAGTTGTGCGCTGACTACATCCTGGACAAGAAAGCTTTCAATGTGCGCATTCTTGATGTGCGGGAGATTTCTTCGCTGACCGATTTTCTCGTCCTGGCGTCTGGTAGCTCTGACCGCCAGGTCAAGGCTGCGGCCGAATCGGTTCATCTGGGACTAAAAAATGACCACGACACCAAGCCCATTGGCATTGAAGGCATGAACGATGGCCGCTGGGTGCTAATCGACTACGGCGATGTCATGATCCATGTCTTTCATGAACCGGTCCGGCTTTTTTACGATTTGGACGGCCTCTGGTGCGACGCTAAAGAGGTCCCGGTTTCAGAACAAGCACAGGCTCTACTGTAGCCCACTTCATGAAACTGAACCTGCTCTGTGTCGGACGACTGACAATTCCTTACCTTAGTGATGGCTGTGGTGAATATACCAAGCGACTGAAACGCTACCTGCCGCTGTCCATCACCGAAATCAAGGAGCACAAAACCGGCCGCAAACAGGATTTGCCGCGCATCATTGCCTCCGAGGGGGAGAATCTTCAGCAGCGCATCCCAAAAGGAACCTTCGTTATCGCTCTCGACCAGCAGGGCAAGAACTTGAGTTCGAAACAGCTGGCCACCCTCATGAACGAACATATGGTGCGTGGCACATCGGAATGGGTCCTGATCATCGGCGGCCCCTACGGATTGAGTCAGGACCTTCGCCAACAAGCCGATCTGGTATTGTCACTCACAGAGTTGACCCTGACGCACCAGATGGCGCGAATGTTGTTGCTTGAACAACTTTACCGTTGCTGCACCATCATTCGCAATGAGCCTTACCATCACTAAAGGATTTAACGGTTTTTTCTTCGTCTGGAAGCGCCGTTATGGTTAACTGTACGGACGACTTTCCCCTCTGTGGAGAACAGCATGAGCAAGCGGTTTGACCAAGTAAAGAAACAGTTATTGCAACTTCGTCAGGAACTGATGCAGGATGTCAGTTCTTCTTACGAAACTTGTCGTGAGATGGGCCAGGATGGCGTGCCGGATATCGGTGACATGTCCTCGGTGGCTTACTCTCGTGACGTACTGTTCAATCTGAGCGAAACCCAGCGCCAGAAGATTCATGATATCGATGTGGCTCTGGAGCAGATCACAAAGGGAGAATACGGCGTCTGTATGAGCTGTGGCGAAGATATTTCTCCACGTCGGATGGAAGTTCGACCCTTTTCGCGCTATTGTATTGAATGCAAAACCGACATTGAAAAATTTGGTGAATAATCAGCTCCCATATAGTGCGTTCCAACCCGGAGGAGAAACCCTATGACGTTCATGGCCTTCATGCTGATAATTATCTTCTTTCTGGCTTTTTTTATCTACTGCACCTGGCTGAATCCAGGGGACATAACTCTCTACTACTTGACTGATCACAGCGTCACCTTCTCGCCAGCTGTCCTTATTCTCGGGTTTATCCTGATCGGTCTGGTCGTCGGCTACGGTGCCCACCTCTACAGCACTATCACCCACGGGCTCAAACACTGGAAGCGTGACCGCGATCAGAAAAAAGCCCAGGAGATTGATGCCATTTATCGCGAAGGTGTCGGTCGGCTCCTCTCTGGAGACCTTAAAAAAGCCCGCACCCTACTGCAGAAAGCGCTTGATCGCGACAGCAAACAAGTAGACACCTATATCGCCATGGCCAGCCTTTGCAGTCAGGAAGACAACCATGCGGAAGGTCTCAGCCTACTGGACAAAGCAAAGTCACTCGACCCCAAGAGCCGTGAAGTCCTCTTCAAGACTGCCTCCATTCAGGACGATTTGGGACAGGATGACAAAGCCATTGAAGTTTACAAGGAGCTGATCAACCTCGAGCGCGACAATCGGAAAGCTCTGCGCTGCCTGCGCGATATCTATATCAGGCATAACCGTTGGGAAGAAGCGCTAGAAACCCAGCGCCAGGTTCTAAAAGCAGGACCCGGAGCAAATCGGGTGGTCGAAGAAAAGGATCTGCTTCTTTTCCTGCGTTACGAAGCTGCCCGCATGGCGATTTCCAATGGTCAACTAGAAAACGCCAAATCAGAACTCAAAGACGTGCTGCGCCAGAAAACGGATTTCACTCCAGGCCAAGTTTCTCTCGGTGATGCCTATGTCGCGATGGGGAACGGCGACGATGCAGTAAAAGTCTGGCAACAAGGGTACAAAAAACTCGGCAAGGGCATTTTCCTCCAGCGTCTTGAAGACTACTTTATGGAACGAGAAGATCCCTCGTCGCTACTCAACTTCTTCCGTAGCGAAGTTTTGGAACAGGGCAATGACCTGATGTTCCGGCTCTTTTACGGCAAGCTCTGTCTGCGGCTTGAGATGGTTGACGAGGCAAAAGAGCAGTTGCAGGCCATTGAGAGCTCAGGGGTAGAATCTTCTCAGGTACATCTCCTGCTGGCAGAAACCTACCGTCGTCGCGGAACTCCAGAAGAGGCGATCAGCGAATATCAAAAAGCGCTTGGTATCACGAACCGGCTGCAACTCAACTTTTCCTGCGAACAGTGTCAGAATATATCAGCCGAATGGAATAGTCGCTGCCCGGCATGTGGAGCATGGGACGCAAGCAGCATCGTTGACCGCGAGGTTATTCAGCAAGCCCGTCCTCTGGAAATCGACAAAATGGTGATTCATCACGGCGAGCGCAAAGAGTGGGCAGGTGCATGAAGGGTCCGGTTGCACTCATTATTCTAGATGGCTGGGGACTCAATAAAGAGAGCCAGGGCAATGCTGTCCGCCAGGCACGCACCCCCCGACTCGATGCACTCACTGCAGAGTACCCAACCACTTGGTTAAAGGCCTCAGGCCTTGATGTCGGTCTCCCAGATGGGCAGATGGGGAACTCTGAAGTCGGCCACCTTAACATTGGCTCTGGGCGCATCATCTACCAGGATCTGACCCGCATCAGCCATAGCATTGAAACCGGCGACTTCTTCAGCAACCCGGTTTTGCGCGAAGCCATGGCTCAAATTCGTCAAAGCGGCGGCAAGTTACACCTGATGGGCTTGCTCTCGGACGGCGGTGTTCATTCTCACAACACCCACCTCTACTCCTTGGTCGAAATGGCCAAACGAGAAGGAGTTTCCCAGGTTTGCATCCACGCGCTCATGGATGGGCGCGACACTCCCCCGCAAGGCGGCATCAATTATCTCAAGCAACTCGAAGTTGAACTGGCCCGGATTGGACTCGGACAAGTGGCGACCATTATCGGTCGGTATTACGCCATGGATCGAGATAATCGCTGGGATCGAGTTGAACGGGCATGGCGAGCCATGACCTCAGGTCATGGTCAAACTGCAACCTCTAGCGTGCAAGCGATCCAAGCCGCCTACGATGCAGGCCAGACCGATGAATTCATAGAACCTCAAATTATCTGTCAAAACGGCCAACCGGTTGGGCAAATTAACCATAACGACGGCATGATCTTTTTCAACTTCCGGGCAGATCGTGCCAGGGAGATCACCCGCGCTTTCACCCAAACCGACTTCGCCGGATTTGAACGGCCAAAAGTACCAAAACTCTCAACCTTTGTTTGCCTGTCCGAATACGACGAAACCTTCGATCTGCCAGTCGCTTACGCATCAGAAAACTACTCAAACATTCTGGGTGAAATGATTGCCGCTGCCGGGCTGCACCAACTGCGCATCGCCGAGACGGAAAAGTATGCCCACGTCACCTTTTTCTTCAACGGCGGAGTCGAAACTCCGTTTACCAACGAAGACCGGGTTCTCATCCCCTCGCCGCAAGACGTTGCCACCTACGACCTCAAGCCAGCCATGAGCGCTCTGGAAGTCACAGACGAGGTGGTCAGACGTATCGAACAAAAGATCTATGCTCTGATCGTTCTAAACTTTGCTAACCCGGACATGGTGGGGCACACAGGGGTTCTCTCCGCAGCGATCTCTGCAATGGAAACGGTTGACAACTGTGTCGGTCGGGTTGTTGATGCCCTCTTTGCAGCTGGGGGTTGCGCCCTGATCACCGCCGACCACGGCAACTGCGAAATGATGATCGACCCCAAAGGTGGACCACATACGGCGCACACAGTTAACCGGGTACCCTTTGTTCTGGTCGATCCCGACAATTGTCAGGCCGAACTCCATCCCGGCATTCTCGCCGACATTGCACCGACGATCCTCGGGCTACTCAAACTTGAAGTCCCGGCTGAGATGACCGGAAAAACGTTGGTCTCGTAACAGAGCTTTACCGTTAAAAGCTTATTTGTGTTCACAACCAAATCATTGCCTGTGATGTTTGGGTTGTTTGATTTGTCATGTTGTTGTTTTTAGGGGGGATAAAATGTGGGGCGATATTCGGCAAACCCTGGTTTCGGGACTCGACCTGTTATTGCCACCCGCCTGTTTACTTTGTTGCCAAGCGCTGAGAGTCGATCATAACGGGTTCTCCCTTTGCGATGCCTGCATGGGGAATTTTCATCCCCTCGGCCCCGCACATTGCAGCCTATGCGCGCAACCCTTCCCGGGCCAGTCACCGGACATTCATCTCTGCAGCAAATGTCTCCGAAAACCGCCACTTTTTTCCACTGTGCATACCCTCGGCAGCTATCAGGGCAGCATCAAGAAGGCCGTGCAGCATTTAAAATATCGTAACCAGTTGACTCTCGCAAAACCACTTGGACTCTTGCTGGCAGAGAAGCTTGATGACATGACTGGAGACAACCGTCCTGACCTGCTGATACCAGTCCCACTTCACCGTAAACGTTTACGCCAGCGCGGCTACAATCAGGCCGTGGAGTTGGCTCGCCCAGTCGCCAGAAAGTTGCGGCTACCACTCACAACCAAATTGCTGAAACGGATACGACAGACCCCCCCACAACAAGGTCTTAGCGCAGAAGAACGTCGACAAAACATACGAAACGCTTTTGATCTGACCAATACGATCCAGGGGCAGAAGATTTTGCTACTTGATGATGTGATGACAACTGGAGAAACGATCCGGGAGTGTTGTCGCATCCTCCACCTCGGCGGTGCAGGGGAAATTCAGATTGCAGTTTTCGGACGGGCCTAACGAAGAAAGGTAGCAGCTACACCACATGATTTGGTTTTATTTTGAGTTTCTCTTTAATTCTTGTAAAGTACGCCTGACAAAAGCCTCCTCAAGCCATCTTCGTAAAAGGCCTGTCTCTGGGCGAATACCTTGATTTACCTTGACTTATTTAGCCGTTTTGATAAATTGCGATGTTCTAAATCTACACCAATAAGGGGGCCTTCGGAAAGGCATTATGGACTACAAAGCGACGCTAAATCTTCCGACAACTGATTTTCCGATGCGCGGCAACCTGCCGCAGCGCGAACCGGAAATCATGCAACGCTGGACTGAACTTGACCTCGACAGCCGACTCAACGAAGCGACTACCGATAAACCAAACTTCACCCTGCACGACGGCCCTCCCTATGCCAACGGCAATATTCATATCGGCCATGCTCTGAACAAGATTCTCAAGGATATTGTCATCAAGAGCAAGCGGATGCAAGGCTACTACGCGCCCTACATTCCCGGCTGGGATTGCCACGGGCTGCCGATTGAGTTGAAGGTCGACCAGAAACTTGGCAAAAAAAAACGCGACATGAGCAAGGTCGAGATCCGTAAAGAATGCCGAATCTACGCCAAGGAGTGGGTTGACATCCAGAGCGAGGAGTTCCGTCGTCTGGGCATTTTTGGCGACTGGAAGCACCCTTACCTGACCATGACCACCGACTACGAGGCAGCCACTGCTCGTGAACTGGCCCGCTTTGCCGAACGCGGTGGCCTCTACAAGGGACGGAAACCGATCCACTGGTGTTCGTCCTGCGTCACCGCCCTGGCCGAAGCTGAAGTCGAGTACGAAGACCACACTTCACCATCAATCTTCGTCAAATTCCCCTTTAATGATGAGCTTCCGGCAGGCTTTGATGAGCTGCAGGGCAAGCCTCTCTCCTTTGTCATCTGGACCACCACGCCCTGGACGATTCCAGCCAACCTGGCCGTCTGCCTGCACCCGGAGCTTCCTTATGTAGCGATCGATACCGGTGCTGACATCCTGATCATGGCCGAAGGTCTTTACGAAAGCGTCCTCTCCAAGCTGGAGATCTCTGACTACAAGGTGCTGAAAACATTTCAGGCCGACATCTTTGAGAAACTACAGTGCCGACACCCCCTGTATGACCGTGCCTCGCTGATCGTGCTTGGCGACTATGTCACCCTCGAAGCAGGGACTGGTTGTGTTCACACCGCTCCTGGCCACGGTCAGGATGACTACCAGACTGGCTTGAGATACGGTCTCGACATATACAATCCCGTCGATGACTACGGCCGCTACCAGAAAGATCTCGAATTTTTCGGCGGCGAAAAAGTCCCGGATGTCAACCCGCAGGTAAACGCCAAACTGGCAGAAGTCGGCGCACTCCTCGCGGAAGAAAAGCTATCGCACAGCTATCCTCATTGCTGGCGTTGTAAAAAACCGATCATCTTCCGCGCAACGGAGCAATGGTTTATCTCCATGGAGGCAAACCAACTCAGAGAGAAGGCTCTCGACCACATCAACGATGTGCAATGGATTCCGCACTGGGGTCGGAGCCGCATCTACAACATGATCGAGAACCGTCCCGACTGGTGCATCAGTCGACAACGCAGTTGGGGCGTACCCATCACGGTTTTCTACTGCAATAACTGCGACGCAGCCCTGGCTGACGGCAAAACCATGCATCACGTTGCCGACCTTTTTGAAGAGACTGGCAGCGACCTGTGGTTCGAAAAAGAAGCCAAAGAGTTGCTTCCCGAAGGCACCTGCTGCCCCGCTTGCAACCATGATGATTTTCGCAAGGAGATGGACATCCTCGACGTCTGGTTCGACTCTGGAGTCTCCCATGCCGCAGTCGTCGAGCCAAGCGACCGGCTCAAGACCCCTGCAGACCTCTACCTCGAAGGCAGCGACCAACATCGCGGCTGGTTTCACTCCAGCCTGCTGGCCTCGGTTGGCACTCGCGACACCGCCCCCTACAAGGCGGTTCTGACTCACGGTTTTGTGCTCGACGAAAAAGGGCGACCGATGTCCAAGTCCGTCGGCAACGTGGTCGCCCCGGAAAAAGTGATCAAGCAATATGGCGCTGAAATTCTGCGCCTCTGGGTCGCCACCCAGGACTACCGCAACGACACCCGGGTCGGTGATGCGATCCTTAAACAAGTCTCCGAAGCTTACCGACGCATCCGTAATACGGCCCGTTACATTCTCGGCAATATCCACGATTTCGATCCGACTACCGACAGCGTGGCCGATGCTGAACTCTTTGAAATCGATCGCTGGGCCCTGTCACGGCTGGAAAATCTTGGTAACCGTGTCCTCAAGTCTTACGACACCTACGACTTCCACGTGCTCTATCACGCCGTGCATAATTTCTGCGCGGTCGATATGAGCGCGTTCTATCTCGACGTTCTCAAGGATCGCCTCTACACTTCACCGACGGCAGGCCCATCCCGACGCAGCGCTCAGACTGCCATGTTTCGGATCCTTGATGCCTTGACCCGCATGATGGCACCGGTGCTTTCTTTTACAGCTGAAGAGATCTGGGGTTTTATGCCAGGGCAACGCGAAGACAGCGTTCATCTTGCAGACTTCCCCGCCTTTGAAGTGAGCTTGAATGATCCAGCATTGGAAGAAAAGTACGAGCGGATCCTGGCGATCCGCAGCGATGTAGCCAAGGTTCTGGAGCAGTCGCGCAACGAGAAAATCATTGGCCACTCACTCGACGCACGTGTAGAACTTGCTGCCGAAGGTAAGCTTGGTGCTCTGCTCAAGAGCGAGACCGACCAACTGGCCGGGCTCTTCATCGTCTCCCAGGTTGAAGTCACTGACAGCCTCACTGATGGCACCTCCGGCGAGGCGCTGCCAGAGTTGAAGATCAAAGTCAGCAAAGCTCTCGGTGACAAATGCTCGCGCTGCTGGAACTACGCGACCTCGGTCGGCGAGAACGAGCAACACCCTGAAATCTGCCACCGTTGCCAGGTGGCACTGGACTGACGAGAAGACCGTTCGGTGCGATGAGTGCCGAGCGATGAGTCTTTTTCTCAACCCTCTGTTCATCGCCCAGCACTAACTTGGACTAACATGTCTCAACGCTACCGATTCTTTACGCTCATCACACTTGTCATCCTGGTTTCCGATCAGGCGACCAAGTTGTACGTCGATGCCAACTTCAGGCTCCACGAATCGATGTCAGTTATTCAAGGCGTTTTCAATTTGACCTACGTCCGGAACAAAGGAGCAGCCTTCGGCATTCTATCAGACAGTGCCGTGCGCATCCCCTTCTTCATTACCGTTTCGATTGTGGCCATGATTGCTATCCTTTGGTATATAAGACGGCTCAAAGACAACCAGAAACTGGCGTTCTACGCTCTGACCCTGGTTTTTTCCGGGGCTTTCGGCAATCTCATTGATCGGATTCGTCTCGGTGAAGTCATCGACTTCCTTGACGTCTTCTGGCAACGCCACCACTGGCCAGCCTTCAATATTGCCGATTCGGCGATTACCATCGGTGTCGCACTTCTCATCCTGGAGATGTATCGTGAAGAACGCAACAAAACCACCGAGAAGTCCACTCAAGAGCAGAAGGAGAAACAAGCATGAAAAAAACCTGGATTGTTCTAGTAATTGTCATGATGACCTTCAGCCTGACCGCCTGCGAAACCATGAAGGGCTTCGGTAAGGACGTGGAAGGTGCTGGCGAATGGGTTCAGGAAAAAGCACAATAAGAAAGTCGTCATGCTCTTATCGACAGGGGCAGGTCATTAGCGAACAAAGGGGCCCTTCAATGGAAGGGCCCCTTTGTTCGTTGAAGCTTCGGATTACCATAAAAGCTGCACAGCAGGTGAAGCTTTGGCCAGAGGAAACCTTCCCTATGAAATCGTTTTTTTGAGTCTAATGTCCAAGACGTGAAGCCAACGGGATCAATTGCTGATAATCAGCATAATTAAGACGGGTCTGCCAATGACCGCTATACATCCCAGACAGCACACCTCCAGCAAAGAGCAACATCACCACAACCACAAAAACCTTTCCCGGCACCGGTCGCCGCCACAAACCCATCTTCAAAGCATTTGGTTCTGGACAATGACTGACGCAGGTCAGACAAGCGGTACACTCCGGTGAATGTACGCAGCGTTTATGCTGCACATCAATCCGCGACGGACAGGCGCGACTGCAGGCGCCACAATCAGTACAGTTTTGTGCAAGGCGGGTTATCTTAAAGGGGCTGAGCATACTGGCCAGACCAAGCAACGCGCCATAAGGGCAGAGGTAACGACACCAGAAATTCTGATAAACCACTGACAGCAACGACAAAATCACTATGATCAGCACACTGGTGATCGACATCCCGGTAAAAAAGTGCAGCATCTTGACATCGGCAATCGCCCAATAGGGCGCGGCGAGAAACTCTTTGAGCGCCACCACTGGCATGCCGAACAGGATCAGTTTGACAAAGAAGAAGAGCAGCGCGTATTTGGTGAGTTGCAGGAGCAGATCCAGAGAGCGCCAGATGCGGAAATTACGTCCAAAAACTTTACGGCCAAGCTTCCACACCAACTCTGAGAGCGTGCCTACCGGGCAGAGGAATGAACAAAAGGATTTTTTCGCCAGCAGCGCCATAGCAACAAAAGTTAGAAACAAGACCAGCGCCGCCGGATGTGTCGTGTCGAAATGCCCTGTGAACACCCAAGCCTTGAGACTCACCAAGGCACCGATGGGGAGAAAACCCTCCACCCCCGGCGGACGGGGATAGAATCCTGTCTGCCCCAAGCTCTCAAAATGGCGTACGAACAGGCCAAACTGCACTCCGAGGAAGAGGCACCAACCGAAGAAAAGCCACTGGATCGTCAATCGCCAGTAACTTGCATTTTTCCAATCAAGTGAATTCATCATATTGGGCAGAAGATACTATCAATTAGTCTGAAAAAAAATGACTTTCGTCAAAAACAACAGTTTTTGCTTCACAACTTTTTCTGGACGGAATATGACCAGAGATGAATCTCAAACTGAAAATTTTCCACTTTTAGTTTAAACTTTAATTGGGCGCCGGAATCAGTCTTTCAACTCAGGAGAATTGACCTTGATTGTCCCAACCAACATCCAGCTCTCTCGACGCGTCAGCGAAATCTCTCCCTTCCTCGCCATGGAGATCATGGAACGCGCGAAAAAGCTTGAAGCGCAAGGGCGCGAGATCATCTACCTCTGTCTTGGTGAACCGGACTTCCCGACGCCGGAACCGATTGTCAAAACGGCACATGAGGCGATGATTGCTGGAGAAACCCGCTATACCCATTCACTTGGTCGCATGGAACTTCGCGAAGCGTTAGCTGAACATTATCAAAACCGTTATAAAGTGACCGTTGCTCCAGAGCAGATCATTGTCTCTTCCGGGACCAGTCCCTTGATGCTGCTCCTCGCTGCGGCGCTATGCGACCCTGGCGATGAAGTCATCCTCACCGACCCTGGCTATGCCTGCTACCCCAATTTCTTCCGTTTTGTCGGCGGCATACCGCGCTTTCTAAAAACTCGCCCGGAGCAGGGTTTTCAACCCCAGCCGGATAAAGTAAGAGCACTGATGAACGACAGAACTCGCGCCCTGTTGATCAATTCACCGGCCAACCCAGCCGGGTCTGTTCTCTCTAGCACGCAACTGGAGGAATTGGCCTCACTACCAATTCCTATAATCTCCGACGAAATTTACCACGGACTAACTTACGAGGGTGAGGAGCACAGCATCCTGGAGTTCACCCAAGAAGCCTTTGTGATCAGCGGTTTTTCAAAGGCCTACGCCATGACCGGCTGGCGACTCGGGTACCTGATTGCTCCGCAGAGCGCGGTCAGAGCACTACAAACCCTTCACCAGAACATAGTCATCAGCGCCAACAGTTTTGTCCAGTTGGCCGGAGTGACCGCTTTGCGTGAAGGAGCCCCCTACGTTGCCAAGATGCGCGCCGAGTATGATCAACGGCGACGTCGCTTGATTCCGCGCCTGGAAGACCTTGGCCTCACAGTCCACACTCGACCGGCGGGTGCTTTCTATATCCTCGCTGATGCCCGCCACATCTCAAACGATTCACTCTCTCTGGCAAAAGAAATCCTCGATGGCACCGGCGTCGCATTGACCCCAGGGATCGATTTTGGCGAAGGTGCGGAAGGCTTTCTCCGCTTCTCTTATGCCAACTCAATGGAAAACTTAGACAAGGCTGTTGACCTGCTTGCGGCTTTCTTCCGTCAACGCGGCTGGCTGTAGTATTTCAGGCCACAGTCACGACCACAAATGATTTTACCCAAATAAAGCCAACCGGCACGCCCGCCGATGAAAGGCCGCGGCCAAATCAATTCGCGGGCTCGCATCAAAAAAATCGTGGCGCTTTCTAGACCGGAGCATTTGTCACTCCTGGTCCGCCGTTTCTGGCCCTACCTTGACACTCTGTCGCTGTCAGGCCTCCGTTGTTGGCAGGTTCCTTCGACGTCTTGCTGCAGATTGATCTGAGATCGCTAAAAGACCCTATCGGAACATCCCTGGGGGGACATTCCGACAATTCAAACAAACCTGTTGAAAACCTGTTCATCTTGGAATTTTTGCGTTATTCTGTACGGCAGTAAAATTTACAAAAGGAGCTTTTGCCATGATTGGACGTATTGTTATTTTTGCCCTCATCGTCGGGCTGGTCTATCTCAACTATACAACACCCAAGATCGAAGATCATAAAGCGGCTCTACTCGCCGAGTTGGAGCTGCAAGGAGAAATCCCACAAGAGCTTCAAGATCAACTCTGGAGGAATATCGACTACTCGAATTTCATGGTTTGCTCTTTCATGAAAACCACAGTGGGCAGCGTCATGATTTCCACCGGTTACTTGAAAAAAGTCAATATCGTCAACAACAAGTGGGCCGAAGAAACCAGAAGATCATTGAAGTCCCGCATGGATAGCTACTAGCTGGCCGAAGGCACCACCCGTCGTAAACAGATCAGCATGAGTCCTAACAATCTGTCAGAATAATCTATTTTTGTTGTCCTCGAAAAGACAACTAAAGACCTATCGCATTGACTATCCTTGATCGACTCGGCAAATTCCTGAAAAGACCTGACTGGCGTGCCTTAACACGACCAGTTATTCTCAGCGTATTGGTTGGTCTGGTTACTGGCGGCGCAGCCGTCGTCTTCTATTTTGCCACCAACAGCATTGAGCACCTCTTTCTCGACAACCTTGCCAGCTACCACCCTCCGGGCGAAGGGCCTGCCGCAGTCCTGGCCATGGGCGACCACATGATAGACACCCTGGCCATGGATCATCGCTGGTTCCTCTTTCTGATACCAATCCTCGGCGGCTTGATTTCCGGTTATCTGGTCTTCAAGTTTGCCCCGGAAGCGGAAGGCCATGGCACCGATGCTGCCATAGATGCCTTCCATAACAAAGGCGGACTCATCAGAGGTCGCGTTCCGATCATCAAGGGACTGGCATCCATGGCAACCATCGGCACCGGTGGCTCCGCCGGACGCGAGGGTCCGATCGCCCAAATCGGCGCCGGATTCGGTTCCTTCATTGCCAGCAAACTCAAACTGACCTCTGCCGACCGACGCATCCTGCTCCTGGCTGGCATGGCCGGTGGCATCGGCGCCACCTTTCGCGCACCACTTGGTGGCGCACTCTTTGCTGTTGAAGTCCTTTACCGCAACCCAGAGTTTGAGCATGAAGGTCTGATCCCAGCAATTATTTCCTCGATAACAGCCTTTTCCCTGTTTGGCGCAACCACCGGTTGGCAACCACTGCTGGCAACGCCGCATTTCAGTTTCAAGCATCCAGAAGAGATGTTACTTTTTCTTCTCTTGGGGATTTTTTGCGCCGTCCTCGGAAAGGTCTACGTCAAATGCTTTTATGGCATGCAGCATATTTTCAAAGAGTGGCGATTCCCGACCATGCTCAAACCTGCGGTCGGCGGTTTCCTGCTCGGCCTGCTAGCCATGATTGTGCCACAGGTGCTCGGCTCCGGTTATGGCATGGTTCAGGCCGCGCTTTACGGCAAAGTCGCACTTTGGATTATGCTGATTGTCGCTCTGGCCAAAATAATCGCCACCAGCCTGACCATCTCTTCAGGCGGATCTGGTGGCGTTTTCGCCCCCAGTCTCGTCATCGGGGCAATGCTCGGCGGGGCGTTTGGTGCCTCGGCGGAAATCTTTTTTCCAGCCCTGGTTCACGACCCGCGTGCCTACGTTCTGATCGGCATGGCCGGATTTTTCTCCGGGGTCTCCAAGACCCCGATCGCCACCCTGATTATGGTCAGCGAATTAACCGGAAACTACGGTCTGCTGGCACCACTGATGCTGGTTTGTACCGTAGCCATGATCGTTTTTCCACGCAACTCCATCTACCAAAAGCAGGTTAATACTCGGGTTGACTCACCGGCCCATCTCGGCGAATTCATTGTCGACGTACTCGAAGGTATCCGCGTGTCCGATTTACGTGAACACGGACGAAAACCAACCTTGATTGCCGAAGGACTGCCTCTGCCGCAAATTCTCGAGCTTATTGCCAACGCCGAAGGAGCCTATTACCCGGTGGTCGATGAGCAACTCCGAATGACCGCCATCTTCTCGGTCAACGATATCCGCCGTATCCTGGCTGAAGAGCTTCCGCCCAGTCTGGTTCGGGCTCGGGATCTTGCCGTGTCGCATGTCATTACCACAACCCCGGACGAATCGTTGACCGAAGTCATGCGCAAACTTTCCAGCCGAGGGCTGGAAGAGATCCCGGTCGTTGACGAAGAAGACTCTCAGCAAGTGCTTTACATGCTGACCCGGCGCGCGGTCCTGGCGCGTTACGCCACTGAGCTAGAAAAGAAAAAAGAGCATTATTCAACCGACTGATCTGGCGCTATTTGACTGCGCTGCAGCGCTTTTGGCATAATGACTCATAAACAATTTAAGGAGTATTTCGATCCGCCATGTTTGAATGGAACAGCCAACTGGACACCGGGATTGAGAGTATCGACCTCCAGCATCGGCAGCTGGTCGCATTATTGGACAAACTTTCCGAGGCAATGGAGGCTGGTACAGGAACTGACCTTCTCAGCGAGATCCTCGAAAGTCTTGAAGACTATACCGCGGTGCATTTCTCCGAGGAGGAAGGCTATATGCTTGACTCCGGGTATACGGAGACCTCTGGACATCGGACCGCCCATAAAATATTTCAGAATAAGATACAGGAACTCAAGCAGGATTTTCAAAAGGACCGGCATGGTGCGCTATCTATCAGACTGGTCCTCTTCTTACGCAACTGGTTGACAGATCACATTGGCTCCATCGATCAACAATTGAGTAAGCACCTACGACAAAGCGGGGCCAATCTGAATAGGTGCGGTTGACACGATACCCTCCGAGGGGATTCAGATCGTAAAAACAGCCAGTGTTAAAAGGTTCGAGGATAAATGAAACCACGGTCGCTACTGAAATTTGACATCATCACCGAGCGCCTGGCGAGCCACTATCCCGAAGCCATGCCAGTCAATCACAGAGGACACGCGGCCGTTGCCATGGTTCTCAAGGAGGGCCCAGACGGCCCCGAGATTCTTTTTATCGTCAGAGCAATCCACGAACAAGATCCATGGTCAGGCAACATTGGTTTTCCTGGCGGG